>NZ_DAMCNG010000072.1:0-12784 GCF_032107865.1 Brevundimonas sp. | reverse complement strand
TATCGCGCCAGCCTCAGCGCCCTGGACGCCCCGGCCGCCGCCCGCTTCTTCTGGCCGGACTCCCAGGTATTCGAACAGGGCGGGGTCGAAGGCGACTTCGCCCGCTATCTGGAGCATCACCTAGGGCCGGAACTGCTGGTCTTCTCGGCCTTCGAGATGATCGACCCGGTCGTGCGCGCCGTCGTCGCGGGCGACACGGCCTATGCGACCGAGACCTATCGCTTCCGTATCGCCTTCAAGGACGCCGCCCGCGCCCCGGTCGAGCGGCAAGGCGTCGCCACCAGCATGCTGGAGCGGCGCAACGGCGAATGGCGCATCGTCAGCTACCACTCGTCGTCGCGGGCGCCGCGCACGGCGCACTGACGGATCAAGCCCTGCGCCTTCACCCCGCCGCGCGCGTCGCGCGGATGGCGGTGGAGGAGCGGTGATTCAGCGGCGCCGTCAGATAGGTCCAGGCCGGCGCTTCCAAATTGGGCAGCAGTCCGGCCTGGGCGGCGGGAATCCGATAGCGGGCGAACCGCGCCGCCGCCGGGGCCGTACGGCTGTCCAGCAGACTGCCCGGCCGGGCGATCACCGCCACCGGCATCAACCGCATGATGTCGGTCCAGCCCCGCCAGCGGTGGAAGCCCGCCAGATTGTCCGACCCCATCAGCCAGACGAAGTGCACGCCCGGATGGCGCGCGACGATGGCGCGCAGGGTGTCGACGGTCCAGCCCGTGCCCGCCCGCGTCTCGAAGTCCGAGACGATCATGGCCGGGCCGACCGTAGCCGCCACGGCGCGCGCCGAGGTCATGCGGTCCGACAGGGGCGCGGTCTCGTGGTTGGATTTCAGCGGATTCTGCGGCGACACCAGCCAGACCACCCGGTCCAGGTCCAGCCGCTGCAGGGCCGTGGCCGCCACATGGGCGTGGCCATCGTGGGCCGGATTGAACGAGCCGCCGAACAGGCCGACCTTCATCCCCGGCGCCAAATCCAGCCCGTCGCGCAGGGCGCCTCGGCGAAGACCGGAGCCTTTCGGCGCGGGACCGGCGTGAAAGAAGGACAAGGGCGTCTCTTGCGGCGGCGGCGAACAGATGAGCGCGGCCAACGCCTTATGCTCACCTGCGCCCTAACACGGTCCGAAGCGGCTGTCTCGCTCCGCGAACGGAGCGAGCCTTCACGCTAGAATTCCTTCCAGCTCGAGCCCGGATCGCGCTCGCCCGGCTGGGCCAGCTGCTGGCCCCAGGTGATCATCATGAAGGCCTTGTGGCTGCGGATCTTGTACTGGCCGATCATCGGCGTGACGGCGCCCAGCGGCATCCCGGTGCGCGCGTCGTAGAGGAAGCCCGAGAACTCGGCCACGCCCATGCGGTCGCGGTTGGAGTAGAGCGACAGCTCCGGCAGGGAGACGACGTTCAGACTCTCGTTGATCGGCACCCGCATGTCGGGAATGCCCACCACCCGGCGTAGCTGGTCCAGCGACAGGGCCCCGGCGCGCACCTCGAAGATGGCGTCAGCCTCGCCGCGCTCGCGCACGATGGCGTAGCCCGCTTCCGACAGGGCGGCGCGGATGGCGCTCAACGCATAGCGGGCGTTCTCGGCCTGGAAATAGGTCTCGTCGACGAAGACGCGCGCACCCTGCGGGATCGGCAGGGTCAGCCCCTCGACCGCCCGGTCGGCGGCGCGGTTGACCAGCAGCATGTCGGTGGCCGTCCGCGCCGGATTGGTCTCCGTCACCGAGGCGCAGGCGCCCAGGCTCAGGACCGCCAGACCCAGGATCAGCCGCGCCGAAACGCTCACCAGGCGCCCACGTTCGGCATGGAGGCCCAGGGCTCGGCCGGGGCCAGGCGCTCGCCCGCCTGCAGCAGCTCGATCGAAATCCCGTCCGGCGAGCGGACGAAGGCCATGTGGCCGTCGCGCGGCGGACGGTTGACGACCACGCCGCCGTCCATCAGCCGCTGGCAGGCGGCGTAGATGTCGTCGACCTGAAACGCCAGGTGGCCGAAGTTGCGGCCGCCGTCATAGTCCTGATCGTCCCAGTTGTAGGTCAGCTCGACCTCGGGCGACTTCTCGACCTCGGCGCGGGCCTTGTCGGCGGGCACCGCCAGATAGACCAGGGTGAAGCGGCCGGCCTCATAATCCGCGCGGCGCGTCTCCTCCAGACCCAGCAGGTCGCGGTAGAAGCGCATCGAGGCGTCCAGATCCTTCACCCGGACCATGGCGTGCAGATAACGCACGGCCGAACTCAGTGCGCCTCGGGCGGGCGGGCCGCCGGATCGAGGTATTCGCTCTCGGGGTGCGGATGGTCCGACAGCACGAAGCGACGGTCGCAATAGCCGCACTCGATGAAGTCGTCCTCGCCCATGTCCATATAGACCAGCGGGTGGCCCAGGGCCCCGCCGCCGCCGTCGCAGGCGACGCGCTTGGTCGAGACCACGACTTGTTCGGGCGGAGGAATGACGGCGTCGAGATGGCGGGGAGGCATGATCCGGTCCGGTCTGGAAAGGCTTTCGCCGTTCCTAGGCGGACCGGACCGTCAGGTCAAACCTCGGAAGCCGGCGCAGACACAGGCGCGGCCGCCTTGCGGCCCATCACCTTGTCGAACAGGGCCTTGCGCTTCTTGAACAGGGTCAGGCCCAGGCAGCCCGCGCCGACCCACAGGCCGATCTCGCCGATCACAGCGGCGACTGCGGCGATGATCGCCGCCTGGGTCATGGGCAGATACTCCAGCTTGCCCGCCCCCAGGGCCAGGGCGAAACCCGCATAGCCGATGGCGCAGACCCCCATGGCGATGAATCCGATCAGACGGGTGCGGGTCAGAGGCTTGCGGGTAGCGACGGCGGTGGTCATGGCGTGTCCTCATCCAAGGGAAGTTGTCTTTCTGACAAGCAAGCTAGACACGTCACAGGTTTACGTCAAGCACCATTTACATATCGTCTCGTAACCTTGTCTCACGCCGTGCGCCAGCGGCTTGGCGAACGGCCCCGCGCGCCCTACCTATGCCGTCCGCCCCGCCCTGCCCGAGTTGAAGTCCGCGCCATGACCCAAGAGCCCCGCCTGCCCGTCAACGCCATCGAGGTCAGGGGGCTGAAGAAGACCTACAAGGGCTCGCGCAAGTCGCCGCCGAAGACGGCCCTGCGCGGGGTCGACCTGACGGTGCCGCGCGGCTCGATGTTCGGACTTCTGGGACCGAACGGCGCGGGCAAGTCGACCCTGATCAACATCATCGCGGGCGTGGTGAACAAGTCCGAGGGCACGGTCCGCATCTGGGACCGCGACATCGACCATGAGGCGCGCGACGCCCGCTCGGCCCTGGGCGTGGTGCCGCAGGAGATCGTCGCCGACGTCTTCTTCACCCCGCGCGAGGCGCTGGAGGTGCAGGCCGGTTTCTATGGCGTGCCCGCCAACGAACGCCGCTCGGACGAGCTGCTGGCGGCGTTGGGCCTGTCGGACAAGGCCAACGCCTATGTCCGCGCCCTGTCGGGCGGCATGAAGCGTCGCCTGATGGTGGCCAAGGCCCTGGTGCACAACCCGCCCGTGCTGATCCTGGACGAGCCGACGGCGGGCGTGGACGTCGAGCTGCGCCGTCAGCTGTGGGAATACGTCCTCAAGATCAACGAGGAAGGGGTGACGGTGATCCTGACCACCCACTACCTCGAAGAGGCGCAGGAGCTGTGCGACACCATCGCCATCATCAACCGGGGCGAGGTCGTGGCCTGCGAGCCGACGGAACAGCTTCTGAAGCGGCTGGACACGCGCAACGTCGTGGTGACGCCCGAGACGGCGCCCGAGACCCTGCCCGCCCTGAACGGATTCGCCGTCGCCCCGCGCGCCAACGGCGCCTTCGTCGTCACCTATCGGACAGGCGAATCCAGCGTCGAACAGGTGCTGGCCGCCGTGCGCGCGGCGGGCGTGACCATCAAGGACATCGCCACCGAAGACCCGGACTTGGAAGACGTCTTCCTGGCCATGACCTACGGCGACACCAGCCGCCCCGATCCGACGCAAGACTGAGGACGCGGGCATATCCCGCGTCTGAGTAGCGCCCTTTTTCGCCGTCATCCTCGGGCTTGACCCGAGGATCCAGTTATCCGTTCACGCGACGTAGGCTAGGTCGAGCGCGTCCTGCGCTGGATCCTCGGGTCAAGCCCGAGGATGACGGTGTGGGTGGCGGATGACGGCAGGTGTAGAGGATGACGGCGGCTATGAGCGTGAGTGGCGCTCCGCCTCAAACCACCATCACCGTGCCCAGCAGCAGCTTGGCTCCCGGTTTGCCCAGAATGGCGTCGGTGGCGTGCTGCAAGGCGACGACCAGCCATTCGACATTGGGCGGCGCGTCCGGCAACAGCCGCTCGGCCGCGATGCGGACCACTTCATTATAGGCGGCGCTGAGGCGCGGCAGGGACAGTTGCGCCCGCTCCATCAGGGCGCCGTCGGCGACATCAAGGCCCGTCTCGACCGTCATCACCCCGCGCCGGCCGTCGCGACGCAGCACCGTGGCCGTGGCGGTCGGCAGGGACAGGTAGCCGCCCTTGCCGCCCCCGCTCTTCTCGGGCGAAGCGTGCGCCGCGCTCGCCAATGCGAGGCCGCTCAGAGCGAGGCCGATCAGATGACGTCTGTCCATGAGGCCACCCTATACGCGCTCCCTTTCCCGGACGTTGACGCCTAGCCCCCGAGAAGGCGGGGGCGTATGCGGAAGGCATGAACGCTGTCGATCTGTCCCTCTATCGCCCCAACGTCGGGGTCGTCCTGTTCAACTCTGCCGGCCAGGTCTGGTTCGGCCGCCGCGCCGACACGCCCGAGCCGTGGAACTGGCAGTTCCCGCAAGGCGGCGTCGACGACGGCGAAGACCTGGAAGCCGCCGCCCGCCGCGAACTGCACGAGGAGACGGGCGTGCGTTCCATCGCCCTGCTGGGCCGCACGACCGAGTGGATTCCCTATGACTTCCCCGAGGGCCTGCCGAGCCCCAAGAGCTGGAAGGGGCTGAAGGGCCAGCGCCAGCAGTGGTTCGCCTTCCGCCTCACCGGCGCCGAGGACGAGATCGACCTGAACGCCCACGGCGAACCCGAGTTCGACGCCTGGCGCTGGGGGCGGCTGGAAGAAGCGCCCGGCCTGATCGTTCCGTTCAAGCGGCCGGTCTATGAGCAGGTGGCGCAGGCGTTCGGGGAGTGGGCCGCCTGACGCCTCGAGCCTCTCTTCGCCTTTTCCTCTTCCCACGCCGTCATCCTCGGGCTTGACCCGAGGATCCAGTGCGGGACGCGCTCCACCTGGCCAAGGTTCCGCGCGCGGACGGCTGGATCCTCGGGTCAAGCCCGAGGATGACGGCGGAGTAGGGAGTGATGGCGGAGTAAAGGAAGGCTGCGCATCATAGCGCGCACGAAAAAGGCCCCCCGCCGGAGCGAAGGGCCTTTGATCGTTTCAGCCGGGCGAACCTTTAGTTCGCGGTCAGCTCCGAAGCCTCTTCGGCCAGGATGGTCAGGCCTTCGCCATTGACGTCGGCGAAGCCGCCCTTGACCTCGAAGCGACGGCGCTGGGCGCCGTCATAGACCGTCACCACGCCTTCGCGCAGGGTGGTCATGAAGGGCGCGTGGCCCGGCAGGACGCCGAAGTCGCCCTCGACGCCCGGCGCATCGACCTGATCGACCGAACCGGCGAAGACTTCGCGTTCCGGGGCGACGAGGGAGAAGTTCAGCTTACCGGCCATGACTTAGGCTTCCGCAGCCATCTTGGCGGCCTTCTCGACAGCCTCTTCGATGGCGCCGACCATGTAGAAGGCGGCTTCCGGCAGGTGGTCGTATTCGCCGTCGCAGATCGCCTTGAACGAGCGGATGGTGTCGGCCAGCTCGACGAACTTGCCCGGCGAGCCGGTGAACTGTTCAGCCACGAAGAAGGGCTGCGACAGGAAGCGCTGGATCTTGCGAGCGCGCGACACGACCAGTTTGTCGTCTTCCGACAGCTCGTCCATGCCCAGGATGGCGATGATGTCCTTCAGCGCCTTGTACTGCTGCAGGGTTTCCTGCACGCGGCGGGCGACGCGGTAGTGCTCTTCGCCGATGACCAGCGGGTCCATGATCCGCGAGGTCGAGTCCAGCGGGTCCACGGCCGGGAAGATGGCCTGGGCGGCGATGTCGCGGTTCAGAACCGTCGTCGCGTCCAAGTGAGCGAACGAGGCGGCGGGCGCCGGGTCGGTCAAGTCGTCGGCGGGAACGTAGATGGCCTGGATCGAGGTGATCGAGCCCTTCTGCGTCGAGGTGATGCGCTCCTGCAGGTTGCCCATCTCGGTGGCCAGCGTCGGCTGATAGCCCACGGCCGACGGGATGCGGCCCAGAAGAGCCGACATTTCCGAACCGGCTTGCGTGAAGCGGAAGATGTTGTCGATGAACAGCAGGACGTCCTTGCCCTCTTCATCGCGGAAGTACTCGGCCTGGGCCAGGCCGGTCAGGGCGACGCGGGCGCGGGCGCCGGGGGGCTCGTTCATCTGGCCATAGACCAGGGCGCACTTGGAGCCTTCGCCGCCGCCAGCGACGTTCACGTTCGACTCGATCATCTCGTGATACAGGTCGTTGCCTTCGCGGGTGCGTTCGCCCACGCCGGCCAGAACCGAATAACCGCCGTAAGCCTTGGCGATGTTGTTGATCAGTTCCTGCATGGTCACGGTCTTGCCTACGCCGGCGCCGCCGAACAGGCCGGTCTTGCCGCCCTTGGTGTAGGGGCAGATCAGGTCGATGACCTTGATGCCCGTGACCAGGATTTCCGACGAGGTCGACTGCTCTTCGAACGAAGGCGCCTCGCGGTGGATCGGGCGGAACTCGGTGGTCTTGATCGGACCGGCTTCGTCGATCGGCTGGCCGACGACGTTCATGATGCGGCCCAGGGTGCCCGGACCGACCGGCGCCATGATCGACTTGCCGGTGTCGACGACGGCCTGGCCGCGCGTCAGACCTTCGGTCGTGTCCATGGCGATGGTGCGGACCATGTTCTCACCCAGGTGCTGGGCGACTTCCAGAACCAGGGTGAAAGGCTCGCCCGTCTTCTGGTCGACGTTCTGGGTTTCCAGAGCGTTCAGGATGCCCGGCAGGTGGCCGTCGAACTCAACGTCGACGACGGCGCCGATGACCTGGGCGATCTTGCCCTGGCCAGCGACTTGGCCGGCGGCGGCGGCGGCCTTCGGAGCGGCGGCCTTCTTGGGAGCGGCCGGCTTCTTGGCGGCGGGTTTCTTCGGGGCGGTGGTGTCGGTCATCGGTGCTTGTCCGTGTCGAATGTCAGCTGTGTCGGGATCAGAGCGCTTCAGCGCCGGCGATGATCTCGATCAGCTCGGTGGTGATCTGAGCCTGGCGGGAACGGTTGTACTGCAGCGTCAGGGCGCTGATGAGGTCGCCCGCGTTGCGCGTGGCGTTGTCCATCGCGGCCATCTGGGCGCCGAAGAAGCCGGCCTGGTTTTCCAGAAGGGCGGCCAGGATCTGCGTCGTCAGGTTGCGCGGCAGCAGGGTCTCGAGGATGTCCTCTTCCGACGGCTCATATTCATAGAGCGCGCCGGCGTCGGCCGCGGCGTCCGCGTCGACTTCGGCCGGAGCCAGCTGACGCAGCGACGGAACCTGAGAGATCACCGACTTGAACTGGCTGTAGAAGAGGGTGACCTTGTCGGCCTCGCCCGCTTCGAACTTCTCGGCCAGCAGCTCGGCGATCGGCTGGGCCGAGTGCAGGCCCACCGTCTTGTGCTCGCTCAGTTCGAAGGTCTTGACGACCTTGTCGCCGAACAGGCGGTTCAACTGGTCGCGCGACTTGCGGCCGACGGCCACGATCTCGACCGTCTTGCCGTTGGCGATCAGGCTGTTGATGTGGTCCCGAGCGGCGCGGATGACGTTGGTCGAGAAACCGCCCGCCAGACCCTTGTCGGCCGTGGCGACGACGACCAGGTGTTTCTGGTCGGCGCCGGTTCCGGTCATCAGGCGCGGGCCGTCGTCGCCGACGCCGGCCGCCAGGTTGGCGATGACCGAGGCCATCCGCGTCGCATAGGGACGGGCGTTCTCCGCCTGTTCCTGGGCGCGCTTCAGCTTGGCCGCCGCGACCATCTGCATGGCTTTCGTGATCTTCTGCGTCGCTTTGACGCTTCCGATCCGATCGCGCATTTCCTTGAGGCTAGCCATCCGGCTCTGCTCTTCCTTTGACTACAGGGCCGAACGGTTAGGCGAAGGTCTTGGCGAAGGCCGCCAGGATGTCCTTCAGCTCGGCTTCCAGCTCGGGCGTCAGGGCCTTCTTGGTGCGGATGCCGTCCAGCAGCGAGGCGTGGTTGGCGTGGACGCGGGCCAGCAGTTCGCTCTCAAAGCGGCCGACGTCCGAAACGGCGATGCCGTCCAGATAGCCGCGCGTACCGGCGTAGATCGAGACGACCTGCTCTTCGACGGCCAGCGGCGAGTACTGCGGCTGCTTCAGCAGCTCGGTCAGGCGGGCGCCGCGCGCCAGCAGCTTCTGGGTCGAGATGTCCAGGTCCGAGCCGAACTTCGCGAAGGCGGCCATTTCACGATACTGGGCCAGCTCGCCCTTAATCGAACCGGCGACCTGCTTCATGGCCTTGATCTGGGCCGAGGAGCCCACGCGCGACACCGAGATGCCGACGTTCACGGCCGGACGGATGCCCTGATAGAACAGGTCCGATTCCAGGAAGATCTGGCCGTCGGTGATCGAGATCACGTTGGTCGGGATGTAGGCCGACACGTCGTTGGCCTGGGTTTCGATGATCGGCAGGGCGGTCAGCGAGCCCGAGCCGTAATCTTCGTTCAGCTTGGCCGAACGCTCCAGCAGACGCGAGTGCAGGTAGAAGACGTCGCCGGGGTAGGCTTCACGGCCCGGCGGGCGGCGCAGCAGCAGCGACATCTGGCGGTAGGCCACGGCCTGCTTGGACAGATCGTCATAGATGATCAGGCCGTGCATGCCGTTGTCGCGGAAATACTCGCCCATGGCGGTGCCGGCGAACGGAGCAAGGAACTGCAGCGGGGCCGGTTCTGACGCCGTGGCGGCCACGACGATGGTGTATTCCAGCGCGCCCGACTCTTCGAGGGTCTTGACGATCTGGGCCACGGTCGAGCGCTTCTGGCCGATGGCGACGTAGATGCAGTACAGCTTGGCCGACTCGTCGTCCGACTTGTTGGCGGCCTTCTGGTTCAGGATGGTGTCGATGGCGACGGCGGTCTTGCCGACCTGACGGTCGCCAATGATCAGCTCGCGCTGGCCGCGGCCGACGGGGATCAGGGTGTCGATCGCCTTCATGCCCGTCTGCATCGGCTCGTGAACCGACTTGCGCGGGATGATGCCGGGGGCCTTCACGTCGACGCGGCGACGCTCGGTGAACTGGATCGGGCCCTTGCCGTCGATCGGCTCGCCCAGCGGGTTGACGACGCGGCCCAGCAGGCCCTTGCCGACCGGCACGTCCACGATCTCGCCCAGGCGGCGCACGTCGTCGCCTTCGGCGATGGCGGCGTCCGCGCCGAAGATCACGGCGCCGACGTTGTCGCGTTCCAGGTTCAGGGCCATGCCCTTCACGCCGGCCTTGGTGAACTCGACCATTTCACCAGCCTGGACGTTGTCCAGACCGTGAATGCGCGCAATGCCGTCGCCGACCGACAGCACCTGGCCGACGTCCGAGACATCGGCTTCCACGCCGAAGTTGGCGATCTGCGACTTGAGGATGGCCGAGATTTCGGCGGCGCGGATATCCATGATTGGCTCTCTGGCTTTCGTCTTCGGTGCGGACCCGCTGGCCCGGCTTAAACTGGAATTCGGGGCTTAGGCGCGCTTCAGCGCAAAGGTCATCTGGTCGAGCTTGGTCTTCAGCGAGGCGTCGAACAGCTTCGAGCCCACCTTAACCTTCAGCCCGCCCAGGATCGTCGGATCGACGCGGGCGGTCAGTTCGGGGTCGCGTCCCAGGGCGGCGCGCAGCTCGGCCTGGATCTTCTTGGTCTGGGCGGCGCTCAGCGCCACGGCCGAAACCACCTCGGCGGCCACGACGCCCGTCTTCTTGGCGTAGAGCGCCTCGAAGCCGGCGATCACACCCGGCAGGTCCGACGCGCGACCATTCTGGCCCAGCAGGCCCAGGAAGTTGCGCGTCGTCACATTGAACTTGGCCTTGTCGGCGATGGCGGCCAGGCCCTTGGCCTGATCAACCGACGCCACGACCGGCGAAGTGGCGAGACGGCGCAGGTCCGCGCTGTCCAGCCAAGCCGCTTTTAGCGCAGCCAGATCGGCGCGCACGGCGTCGAGCGCCCCCGTCTCGTCCGCGAGGTCGAACAGCGCTTGTGCATACCGTCCGCCGACTTCCGTCGTCCTGAAATCGTCCGCCACTTATATTTGGTCCGCGTCTGAAGCGTTTGGATCAAGACCGGCCGCAGTCGCCTGCGCCAGTCAAGGGCCTGAAATGCCTGTAGAAAGCACGCTGGGGACGCATCTTTCGATACGCCCTTCGCTAAAGCCGCGCGGCTGATACCATGCAAGGCCTCGCCTCGCAACCAAGGCTCGCGGAACGATAACGCCGCACCCGCGCTCTCTTTGGTCGAATAGGACCGGCCAAGCTGGATCCGACAGGAGGGCCTGCGACGACGACGACGCCATCAGACGCTTGATGCGCGCTCACGCTCCCGTTACCGAAAACCTTCCAACACCCTTCAGGAACCCCGATGCTCGAAAGCATAACCCCGCTGTTGACCGATCCCGCCGCCTGGGCGGCCCTTGTGACCCTCGTGGTCATGGAGGTGGTGCTGGGGATCGACAACCTGATCTTCATCTCGATCCTCTCGAACAAGCTCCCGCCCGAGCACCGCCAGCGCACGCGCCGCATCGGCATCGCCCTGGCGCTGATCATGCGCCTGGGCCTTCTGGCCACCATCGGCTGGATCGTCGGCCTGACCCAGCCCGTCTTCGACCTGGGCTTCCACGGCGAGACCTTCGACACCGCCTTCTCCTGGCGCGATCTGATCCTGATCGCCGGCGGTCTCTTCCTGGTCTGGAAGGCCACCAAGGAGATCCACCACGCCGTCGACGTCACTCCGTCGAACGACATGCTGGAGAAGGACAAGAAGGACGTCGTCATCAACAACGTCGGTTCGGCCATCTTCCAGATCATCCTGCTGGATCTGGTGTTCTCGATCGACTCCATCCTGACCGCCGTCGGCATGACCGATCACATCCCCATCATGATGGTGGCCGTGATCATCGCCGTGACCGTCATGCTGCTGGCCGCCGACCCGCTGGCCAACTTCATCGACAAGAACCCGACCGTGGTCATGCTGGCGCTGGGCTTCCTGCTGATGATCGGCGCCGTGCTGATCGCCGACGGCTTCGGCGTCCACGTGCCCAAGGGCTATATCTACGCCGCCATGGCCTTCTCGGCCCTGGTCGAGGGCCTGAACATGTGGTCGCGTAACGCCCAGATCAGAAAGAACCAGGCCGAGGACGCCGCCAAGGCCGCCCTCAACAAGGCCGAAACCGCCGAGCCCGGCGTCTAAACGTGCGTATCGGGCCGGTCCTGGCGATGCTTCTGCTAGCGCTTCCCGCGTCGGTGGCGGCGCAAGCGCCGGGGCCGGCCCCTTCTTCTCCCGCTGCCCCTCCCGCCCGCGTTCCGGTCTACGGCTATGAGGTGGTGCGAACCTTCCCCCACGACCCGACCGCCTTCACCCAGGGGCTGGTCATCCGCGACAGCGTGCTGATCGAGAGCACCGGCCGCAACCCTTCCAGCGTGCGCCGCGTACGGCTGGAGGACGGCGTCGTGCTGCAGAAGCAGGAACTCGACCCTGAATATTTCGGCGAGGGCCTGACCGAGAAGGACGGCCGCGTCTTCTCCCTGTCGTGGATCAACGGCGTCGGCTTCATCTGGAATGCGGACGACCTCCGCCCTGTCTCCCGCTTCGCCTATGCGGGCGAAGGTTGGGGGCTGACGCACGACGGGACGCGCCTGATCCTGTCGGACGGATCGGCCGCCTTGCGCTTTCTCGACCCCGACACCCAGACCGAGACCGGCCGCGTCTCCGTCACCCTGAACGGCCGCCCGGTGCGTCAGCTGAATGAGTTGGAATGGATCGACGGCGAGGTCTGGGCCAACGTCTGGCAGACCGACTATATCGTCCGCATCGATCCAGAGTCTGGCCGCATAGTCAGCGTCCTCGACCTCAGCGGCCTGCTGCCGAAGGATCAGGTGAAGGATCCGGTCGACGACGTGCTCAACGGCATCGCCTGGGACGCCGAAAACCGTCGTCTGTTCGTCACCGGCAAGAACTGGCCCAGCCTGTTCGAGATCCGGCTGACCGGGCCGAGGTAGGCGCGGCTCTCGCCTTACCCCTCACGCCACCGTCATCCTCGGGCTTGACCCGAGGATCGAGCGGCCGGCGCGCTCGCACTCTCCAAAGTCACGCAGGCGGATGGACCGATCCTCGGATCAAGCCCGAGGATGACGGAGAGTGGGTAGGCGCCAGCGCATCTTACAAGAAACTATAAGGGTCCACGTCCACTGTCAGCCGCACCGAAGCCGGAACCTTCACCCGCGCCAGCCAGGCGCGCAGGAAGGCCTGCAGGTTCACGTCCCGATCAGCCCGCACCAGCAGCCGCTTGCGTCGCCGCCCTCGCACCAGGGCCAGCGGCGCGTCAGCGGGACCGTAAACTTCCAGCCGCTCGGCGTTGGGGATGGCCTCGGCCAGGTCGCGGGCGACCTTTTCGACCGCCATGGCGTTCTCGCTGGACAGGATCAGCGCCGCCAGACGGCCGTGCGGCGGCAGGGAAGCCGCCTCGCGCTCGCCCATCTCGGCCTCGACGAAGGCGT
>NZ_DAMCNG010000071.1:447-12956 GCF_032107865.1 Brevundimonas sp. | reverse complement strand
GCACCCGCCGCCCAGGCGCGATAAAGCCGATCCGCGACCGCCTGCCGCCCTGTGCGCCAGAGAACGGCGCGCGCCTCAGCCTCGCTCATCGCCGGGTCGATCCGTGCGGCGACGGCCTCGACCAGCCGGTCCCTCTGGGCGTTGGACAGCCGCAGCTTCAGCGCCGCCGCACGCACGGCCTCCGCCTCATCCGGCAAAAGCCCCGACAGACGCAGCACCGGGTCCGTGCTAATCTCGACCATCGCCTCGAACAGCGTCAGGCTTTGCGGCGGCGGCATCACCCGCCCCAGCACGCCCGCCTGATCCATCAGCCGCACCGCCGCGCGCGGATCCGGCGCGGCCAGCAGCTTTAGAAGTTCCTTCGACACCCGTTCAGCCGACAGCCGTTCCACACCCTCGGCCAGAGCAGCGCAAGCGGCGACCGCCGCCGCATCCGGCGCCCCGCGCCCATACCAGGCGAAAAAGCGATAGAAACGCAGGATGCGAAGATAATCCTCGCGGATGCGCTGTTCCGGCTCGCCGACGAAGACGATCCGCCCGGCCAGAGCATCCTCATACCCCGCACCCGTCGGATCGAGGATCAGCCCGTCCGCATCGGCATAAAGGGCGTTCAGGCGGAAATCCCGCCGCGCCGCATCCTCGGCCCAGTCGTCGGTGAAGGCGACCGTGGCGCGGCGACCGTCCGTCGACACGTCCCGGCGCAGGGTGGTGATCTCGAACGGCTGGCGCTCCGATATGGCCGTCACCGTACCGTGCTCCATGCCGGTCGGCACGCTCTTCAGGCCCGCCGCCTTCAGCGCCTTCACCACCGCCTCGGGTGTCAGGACGGTGGCGATGTCCACGTCGTCGATAGGCGCGACCAACACGGCGTTGCGCACGCATCCGCCGACGAAGCGGGCGCAATCCGCCCCGCCCGCCGCCGCCAGCGCGGCCATCACCGCGCGGGTCGCGCTGGCCGTCAGCCAGTCCTGCCCCTCAAGGACACGGCTCATTCGACGCTCTCGGTCGCATCGGCCTCGGCTGCCTGATGCGGCGCAGCCTCTTCGCCATAGAGCCGGTTGAACAGCCCCTTCAGAATGCCCGCCGTCGCACCCCAGATGTAGCGCTCGCGATAGGGCATGGCCCAGAACCAGCGCCTCGGCCCGTTCTCCTGATCATAGTAGTCGCGGCGATGGTTCACCGGGTCCATCAGGAAGTCCCACGGCGCCTCGAACACCTCGGCCACCTCGGCGGGCGAGGCGGTGACGTCCGGCGGCGCCGTCAGCCAACCCACCACCGGCGTCACCAGAAAACCGGTGCCTGTCTCATAGGGATCGCCCAGCCCCAGAGGTTCGACCACGGCGGGGTCCAGCGCGATCTCTTCCCACGCTTCGCGCAGGGCCGCGTCCAGCGCCGTCTCGCCCGGATCGAGCCGACCGCCCGCAAAGGCGATCTGCCCCGTATGGCTGGCCAGACTGTCGGATCGGCGGGTCAGCAGGACGCTCGGCCCATCCTCACGCGCGATGATGGGGATCAGCACCGCCGCCGGCCTCAGCTTGACCTTCGGGCGACTGAAATCGGGGTTCAGGTCATAGTCGGACCGCACCGCCACACGCTCGGGCGACCAGTCGGACACAGGGTCCAGCCGCGCCTGAAGACGCGCCTTCAAACTGTTGCACGTCACAGGCCCGCCCCTTTCGGCCCCAGTGGAAACGTCACGCCGCCCGACCGCACGGCCAGTCGCCCGTCCGCCTCCTGCGCGCGCTCGACCAGTTCATAGAAGACCGGCCGCGCGATCCGCGCCCACAGATCGCCGCGCACATGGACGCGCGGCGCAGGCTCGCCGGTCGCCGCGTCCGTCTCGACGACAATGGCGTGGTCGGGACCGGCGACGGCCTCGTCGCCCTGATCCGTGGTGAAGACCAGCGCCCCATCGTTTTCGCGCACCGCCACGGCGCGGAACGGCAGATC
Source organism: Brevundimonas sp. (assembly GCF_032107865.1). Lineage (GTDB taxonomy): Bacteria > Pseudomonadota > Alphaproteobacteria > Caulobacterales > Caulobacteraceae > Brevundimonas. The sequence goes on along the minus strand of NZ_DAMCNG010000071.1, from coordinate 11,006 downwards.
TTCGACCGCGATCTTCAGCTTCTCGACCGGCGTGACCAGATGATAGCCGTCCGGGTCTTTCCTCAGCACCGTCGAGAACAGCCGCACCAGTTCGGCCCGCCCGATGGGCGAGCCTTCATGCATCCACACGCCGTCAGCACGGATCAGGATGTCGATCTCGCCGCAATGTTCCGGATGCCACAGATGAACGGGCGGCAGACCTCGCCCCGGCGCCTGTCGCACAGCCTCGGCCACGCCTGTCAGACCCGAGGATGTCGGTGGGTTCGTCATATCCGAACTATGGGATGCGTCGCCTCGCAAAGGAAGGCTGCACCCGGCTCAGGCGTCGGGGCGAATCGCCCCGACCGGCGCCGCTGCGGTGAAGGGCAGCCACATCACCCGGCGCCGATCCACCGGCCCCGGCAGCACGGCGTCGGGCGCAGGCACGAATCCGAAACGCGAGAAATAGGGCGGATCGCCGACCAGCAAGATGCCGTCCAGCTCCCGCGCCTTAGCCTCCTCGATGCAGGCGCGCACCAGTTCGCCGCCCAGCCCAGTGCTGCGACTGGACTTGTCCACGGCGATGGGGCCCAGAAAGACCGAGCGCGCCTCGCCCGTCAGGATCGACCACAGCCGCACCGAACCGATCAGACGCCCGCCCTCATACAGGCAGAACCCCGCCGCCAGCGGCGCGCGCTCACGCAGACGCTCGGCCGTCTTGGCGAAACGGCCGGGACCGAAGGCGGCGATGACCAGGGTGTCGACGGCGGCCGCATCGGCCGGCGTCTCACGTATGATCGCCCCCGCGATCTGCGGGTCGTTTTCAGGGGCGGAGGCGGGCGCGGCGTTCATGCGCGGCCCGTAGTCCCCCGCGCCCGTCGAATCAATCGCGTTTTCGCGACATCAGCCCAGTTTGGAGAAGTCCGGCGCCCGCTTCTGGCTGAAGGCCATGAAGGCCTCCATCGCCTCGGGACTGCGCATCTGCGAACCAAAGGCCTCGGCCTCGCGCTGCATCACCGTCCACAGCAGTTCCGCGTCGCGCATCAGCGCCTTGGTCTTGCGGATGGAGTTGGGCGCCCGCGCCGCCAGCTTGGCCGCCAATTCCGCCGCCGTCGCATCGACCTGATCCGCCGGAACCGCGCGGTTGGCCAGGCCCCAGGCCAGCGCCGTCCTGCCGTCGATCGCCTCGCCCAGGGCGAACAGTTCAAAGGCGCGTCGGTGGCCGATGTTGGCGCCCAGCAGCAGCGAAGAGGCGGCCTCCGGGGCCAGTGCCAGGTTGACGAAGGGCACGGACAGCAGGGCGTCCTCGGCCACCACCACCATGTCGCAATGCAGCAGCAGCGTCAGGCCGATGCCCACCGCCCGACCGCGCACCGCCGCCATCGCCGGCTTGTCCAGGTCCGCCAGCGCCTTCAGGAAGCGGAACACGCCCATTTCGACCAGATCGCCCGGCGTCTGGCCCAGGGCGATGAAGTCGGCGATGTCATTGCCCGCCGAGAAGGAATCCCCCTCGCTGCGGAACAGGATGACGCGCACGGCGTCGTCGGCCTTCGCCTTCTCGGTTGCGTCGGCCAGGGCCGTGTACATGGCCTGGGTGATGGCGTTCTTCTTGTCCGCGCGGTCGAAGACGACCGTCAGGACGCCGCCGTCCAGTTGGGTCCGGATATGTTCGCTCATTGGCCTGTCTCCAAAAGGCTCCACCAGTCGACGCCGTCCTCGTCTCGCGCACGGCGGACCCGTCCCTGGCGTTCAAGATAGTTCAGATGCGCCAGCGCCTCGCCGGTCGCCATGCCCAGCACGGCGTCGCCCACCGGGCGGGCGAACAGGGCGCCGAACACGTCCACCGCGCGGCACGGCGTCCGCAGCGTCTTCTCCAGCCGTTTCAGCGCCACCTCATGCCCGCGCATCAGCGCCTCCAGCCGCAAGGTCACGCCGTAGAACGGCTCCCCGTGCGACGGCAGCACCAGCAGATCGCCCGGCAGGCGCTCCTTCAGCGCCGCCAGCGACCGCAGCCAGTCGCCCAGCGGATCGGCCTGCGGCTCCGTCGGCCAGATCGAGATGTTGGAGGAAATGCGCGGCAGGATCTGATCGCCCGCGATGAAGACATTATCCTTCTCGCGCCACAGACAGACGTGTTCGGGACTGTGTCCCTCGCCGACCACCACGCGCCAGTCCTCGCCGCCGATGCTCAGGACATCGCCGTCCTGCACCCGGCGGTAATCGCGCGGAAAATCCTGAACCATTCGGCTGAAGCCGCCATAGCCGTCGCGCCAGTGCGTGATCTGCGCGTCCGACCAGCCCGCCGCCCGATAGAAGGCTTCGGCCCCCGTCGGAGGCCCCAGGGTCTCGTCGGCGATCAGCATCCGCGCCGTCACATACTCCGTCCGCGACATCAGCAGCGGCGCGTCGAACCGTTCGCACAGCCAGCCTGCCAGTCCGATGTGATCCGGGTGCATATGGGTGCAGATGACGCGCGTGACCGGCCGTCCGCCCAGAACGCCCGCCAAGGCCGTCGTCCAGCCCTCACGCGAAATATCCGTCGCCAGCCCGGCGTCAACGACGACCCAACCGTCGCCGTCCTCGATGGCGTAGAGGTTGATGTGGTTCAGCGCCATCGGCAGCGGCAGACGCAACCACAGCACGCCGGCCGCGACCGCCACGGCTTGCCCCGCCAGGGGCTCTGCCGGGAACGGGTAGGTCAGGCCGCGCTCCGAGCGAGACAAGGAGTCTCCGTCCGCCAAGGTCCGTCTCCAATCAAAACTGTCGTGCAGATTAAGCGGATCGCGAGGCGATCGTCCAGCATCAAGGCGCACTTGCGCTTGACCAAGGCGAAAGACGCCGCCAAGGCTTCGGCATCCTTTTCTGAGGCCCGGAGCAGTTTTGTGACTTACCCCACCCGTAGCCGTACGGTCGTCGTGGCCGCCGCCCTGGCGCTCATGACGCTGACCCCTTCGCTCAGCATGGCCCAGGACCGTTCCACCGCTCCGAACGTGCAGGATCCAATGAATGATCAGCGCGTCGGCGATCGCGCTCCGGCCGGCCGGCTTGCGCGCCGTCAGCCGCAACAACGCCAGCGCGCGCCTCAGCCGCCCAGCGCCGAAGAGGTTCAGGCCGGCGCCCAGGGCGTACTGACCGCCACCAACACCAACTGCCAGATCAGCGAGTCTGTCCTGCTGGGCCAATCGCCCAACAAGGAGTCGCTGTACGAAGTCGCCTGCGCCAGCGGCCCCGGCTACCTGCTGCTGACCTCGACGCCGCCGCAGGCCACCGACTGCATGGTGCTGGCCTATTCGGCCGAACAGGCCCGCGCCCGCGACCCCAACGCCGACGTCGGTTCGCAGTGCAGCCTGCCCGCCAACAACAACGCCATGGCCGTCATGACCGCCTTCGCCAAGGAAGCGGGCTTGGCCTGTACGGTCGACGAAGGCTCCATCATCGGCGCCAAACCCGGCGGCGCCGTGGTCTATGAAATCGGCTGCGCCGGCGTTGACGGCGCCCAGATCAACAAGGCGGCCGCGGGTTGGGAAATCTCCTCCTGCATGGAGCTGGTCTCGGCCAACGCCTCGTGCCGCTTCACCACGCCGGCCGAGCAGGTCGCCACGCTGAAGGGCTGGCTGACCGGCTCCGAAGCCGCCGCCTGCGACGTCAGCCAGGCCCGCTACATGGGCAAGAACGCCAACGGCTCCTTCTATGAAGCCGCCTGCAACGGCGCCGACGGCGTCATCGTCCGCTTCGATACGGCCAAGGCCGTGCAGCAGGTCTACCCTTGCGCCACCGCTCAGCAAGTCGGCGGCGGCTGTAAGCTGACGACCACGGCTCCGGCCGCTGCGCCGAACAGCTGATCTGATTTCAGCCTGATGTTTCAGGCGCCGCCGGAGCGATCCGGCGGCGTCTTTGTTTTGCCCGCCCCTCTTCCCGAACGAAGCGGCTCACCTTAGCCTTGCGTCCCATGCGCATCGCCACCTGGAACGTGAACTCGGTCAACGCCCGCCTGCCTACGGTGCTGGAGTGGATTCAGGCCGCCAATCCCGACGTCGCCTGCTTCCAGGAGATCAAATGCGTGGACGAGAAATTCCCGCGCGAGGCCTTCGAAGACCTGGGCTACAACGTCGAGACCCACGGCCAGAAGAGCTACAACGGCGTCGCCCTGCTATCGAAATATCCGCTGTCGGACGTGCGGCGCGGCCTGCCCGGCGATGATACGGACGAACAGGCCCGCTATCTGGAGGCCCTGATCGAGGCGCCCCGCCCGATCCGCGTCGCCTCCATCTACCTGCCCAACGGCAATCCGCTCGGCACTGAGAAATTCCCCTATAAGCTGGCCTGGTTCCAGCGCCTTCAGAACCACGCGCGCGATCTGCTGGCGCTGGAAGAGCCGTTGGCCCTGTGCGGCGACTACAACGTCATCCCCGAGGCCGAAGACGCCAAGAACCCCGCCGCCTGGGCCGAGGACGCCCTGTTCCAGCCGGAAAGCCGCGAGGCCTTCCGTGCCCTGAAATGGCTGGGCCTGGCGGATTCCCACGAACTGGGCCGCGAACCGGCTGGAACCTTCACCTTCTGGGACTATCAGGCGGGCGCCTGGCAGAGGGACCACGGCATCCGCATCGATTTCGCCATGCTGTCGCCCCAGGCCGCCGACCGCTTCCGCGCCATCGAGACGCACCGCGAAGCGCGCGACATGGAAAAGCCCAGCGATCACGTCCCCGTCGTGGTCGATCTGGACCTGGAGGCCTGATCCATGGGCGACACGTTCAGGGCCATTCTGCTGATCGCCCTGATCGCCGCCTTCCTGACCACCGGCGTCCTGCTGTTTTCCTGGTGGATGGAGTCCGAGCGGCGACTGCGGCGGGCGATGAAGAAGGCGCTGGGCGCTCCGGCCGACACCCTGGCCCTGTCCGCCCATGAAGGCCGCGCGGCCGGGCTGGATCTGGAGGGCGGTCAGTTGGCGGTCCTGTGGAACCGCGGCGCGATGGGGCTGGTCTACGCCTTCGAGGAAGTGCTGGGCGCCGAGATCATCGTCGACGGCCATGTGATCGCCCGCGTCCTTCGCGGCCAGCACCGCAAGGAGATCGACCTGGACGCGCCGGACGCCGAACTGGTCGTGTTGCGACTGATCTTCAGCGATCCGCACAACGCCGAGTTCGAGCTGGCCCTGTGGAACGGATCGCGCACCGCCCCCGCCTCAGAGGCCGAGACTGCGACCGGAACACGCTCTCCCGGCGAGGGTCTGCGGCTGGGGCGCCGCTGGTTGTCGCACGTCGAAGCCCTGATGCAACGCTGATCGCCCTTCACGGCTTGAGTCCGGGCGGCTAGAACCCCTCGTCCTGCTTTTGCTTCTTTCTTCAGGAGCCCCCGTGGCCCGCCTTTTCGACGCCTACATCATCGCCAACTGGACCGCCGCCGAAGGCAAGAAGCTGGGCGAACAGACCCTGTGGATCGGCGTCGCCAAGCGCGACGTGCGTTTCCGCTTGTATGCCGAGACGCATAACGTCGCCACGCGCGCCGAGGGCGAGAAGCTGATCACCGACCTGTTGGCCGAGCACCGCAAGCGCGGCGACCGCGTGCTGGTCGGCTTCGACTTCGACTTCGGCTTCCCCGCCAGGACCGCCGCGCGCCTGAAGCTAGACGGCCGCCCGTGGGACGCCATGGGCAAGTTCCTGGCCGCCAACATCGTCGACAAGGCCGACAACTCGAACAACCGCTATCAGGTTGCGGCCAAGATGAACCGCCTGATGACGGACGAGCCCTGGCCCTTCTGGGGCGCGCCCGCCAGCCAGGCCCAGCGCTGGCTGACCACGACCAAGCCGCCCGAAGGCGCCGGCGCCGACATCCCCGAATTCCGCGCTACGGAACTGGCCGCGCGCAAGGACAAGCTGCCGCCCAAGAGCGTCTGGCAGATGCACGGCGCGGGCGCGATCGGCGGCCTGACGCTGGTCGGCGTGCCCATGCTGCGCCGCCTGCTGGACACGCTGGGCGCCTCGGCGGCGGTCTGGCCCTTCGGCACCGGCTGGCGCGAACTGACCGAGGCCGACATCGAGCCCCTGTCGGCCGTCATCGTCGAGGTCTGGCCCGCCCTCTACGAAGCCAAGCGCGGCGTGAACGCCGAAGGCGTCAAGGAATACAAGACCCAGGCCCAGGTCCGCGCCGCCGCCGAAGCCTTCGCCCGCATGGACGACGCCGGAGACCTGCAAAAGGCCTTCGCTCCGCCGAAGGGCGCAGACGAAGCCCTGATCGCCCAGGTCGAAAGCGAAGAAGGCTGGATCCTGGGAGTCTAAGTCTTCCTTCTCCCCTTGAGGGAGAAGGTGGGCGCCGGAGGCGCTCGGATGAGGGGTGTCAGCGCGTCGGCCTTGAAACCGTGCTGACGCGCGATCATCGAATTTCGAGAAGGCGGAGTCGGCACCCCTCATCCGTCAGGCTCCGCCTGCCACCTTCTCCCTCAAGGGGAGAAGGAAGAAGTCAGCCGATCAGCACCCGTGCCGCCGCGCGCGCTTCGTCGGTGATCTCGGCGCCCGACAGCATCCGCGCGATCTCTTCCTGGCGCGGACCTTCCTCCAGCACGTCGATGGAGGTGCGGGTGTGGCCCTCGACATCCGCCTTGCGGACCTTCCAGTGGGCGTGGCCGCGCGCCGCCACCTGAGGGCTGTGTGTCACCACCAGCACCTGCGCCCCGCGCGACAGGCGTTGCAGGCGCCCGCCGACGGCCTCAGCCACGGCGCCGCCGACGCCCTGATCCACCTCGTCGAAGATCATCACCGGCTGGCGCTGGTCCTCGCGGCTGGCCAGCGCCGCCTTCATCGCCAGAGCGAAGCGCGCCAGTTCACCGCCCGACGCCACCGTATCCAGCGGGCCGAAGGCGGTCCCGGCATTGGTCGCCACCTCGAACCGCACCGTCTCGACGCCCAGCGGACCGCGACGCCCCTCGACCGGGTCCAGCGTCACGCGGAAGCGCGCACGCTCCAGCTTCAACGGGCCCAGCTCATCCATGACGGCGGCGACCAGACGATCCCCCGCCGCCTCGCGCGCCGACGTCAGCAGCATGGCCGCCACATCATAGGCCTCTATCGCCACGGCGACGTCGCGGCGGGCCTTGGTCAGAGCTTCCTCGCCGTCCTCGATCAGGCGGAGTTGCTCGCGCAGGCGGACCCGCAGCGCCGGCAAGGCCTCAACCGTAGTGTTCAGTTTGCGGGCGGTGGCGCGCAGGGCGAACAGCCGTTCCTCCGCCTTGTCCAGACGGCCCGGCTCGAAGTCGAAGGCGTCGGCGGCGGCGTCGACACAGGCCACGGCTTCCGTCGCCTCGACCAGGGCGCGGTCCACCGCCTCGGCGGCCAGACCCAGTTTGACGATGATGAGATTTTCCCCCTCGGCCCCCGCCTGCACCGCCCGCTGGCGCGCATGCTCCACCGCGCGCAAGGCAGAGGCCAGCCGCTGGCTCAGCTTGTCGCCGCCCAGCAGGTTGCGTGCATCGGCCAGATCAGCGACCGCCTTTTCGGCAGCACCAAGAAGGGCGCGCTCGCCCGCCAGTTCGGTTTCTTCGTCCGGTTTGGGATCCAGGGCGTCGAGATCTGCCAGATTCAGTGCGATTTCCTCAGCCTTGGCCGCGGCTTCGGCGGCCGACGCCTCCAGTTCATCCAGACAGGCCTGCGCCGTCTTCAACTGTTCGGAGGCCCCGGCCACGCCCGACAGTTGCGGCTGCAATCCGCCGTAGTTGTCCAGCAGCGCCCGGTGCGTCTTCCAGTCCAGCAGGCCGACCGTCTCATGCTGGCCGTGCACCTCGACCAGCAAGGCGCCGATCTCGCGCAGGGCCGTCACCCCGGCGGGCTGGTCGTTGACATACGCGCGGCTGCGGCCGTCGGCCGACACCACGCGACGCAGGATCAACTCCTCGCCCGGCGCGACCTCGAAGCCGCGTTCGGACAGCAAGCAGATCAGGGCTTCATCATCAGGCGCGGTGAAGACGGCCGTGGCCGAGGCCTGCTTGGCCCCGTTGCGCACCAGCCCCGCGTCGGAGCGCGCGCCCAGCGCCAAGCCCAGCGCGTCGAGGATGATGGACTTGCCCGCGCCGGTCTCGCCGGTCAGCACGGTCAGGCCGTCCTCGACCTCCAGGTCAAGGGCGTCGACGAGGACGACGTCACGGATCGAGAGGGTGGTCAGCATGGGCGATCTGATTCGATGTTTCGCCGCATCCTAGCCGGAAACAGAACAGGAACGCAGCGCCTTATTCGCGCCGCGCTCTCCGCCCTGCGACCGGATCAGGTGCCGCCAGGGATCAGGCGTTGCAGCCAGGATTCGCGCTTGCCTTCAGGCTGAACTTCCGGGTTCTCGCCACGCTCGCGCAGCAGGGCGAAGGCCTCGGCGTACCAGGGGCTGCCCGGATAGTTGTGCCCCAGGACGGCGGCGTTGCGGGTCGCCTCTTCCGTCAGGCCCAGGCTCAGGTTCACCTCGACCAGACGATACAGGGCCTCAGGCGTGTGCGAGGTGCGCTGGAAGTCGGGGTTGTTGATAACGGCCTTGTAGCGGTTCAACGCGCCCAGCGGCTGGTTGGCGCGCTGGTAGTAACGGCCGACGGTCATTTCCTTGCCCGCCAGCTGGTCGTTGACCATGTCGATCTTGACCCGCGCATCGGTGGCGTAGGACGAACCGGGATAGCGGCGCACCACGTCGCGCAGACCCGCCAGGGCGGCCTCGGCGTAGCCCTGGTCCCGGCCCACATCGACGATCTGCTCGAAGTTGCAGACGGCCTTCATGTAGAAGGCGTAGCCCGCCGACGGATTGCCGGGGAACAGGGCGATGAAGCGGTCAGCCGCCGCGATCGCGTCCTGGTAGTTGTTGTTCTGATAATAGGCGTAGACCTGCATCAGGATCGCGCGACGGGCCCACTCCGAATAGGGGTGTTGACGCTCCACCTCCTGGAAGTAGTCGACGGCGTCCATCCAGCGCTTGGACTGCAGACGCTGATAGCCGGTGTTGTAGAGAGCCTCGACCGGACGCTCCTCATAGGCCAGCTTCTGGCGCGGCTTGTTGCCTGCGCAGGCGGATAGCGACAGGGCCGCCACAGCGACCGTCAACAGGGTCAGGCCGGAACGAGACTTCGAAGCGAGCAAGGGCGACCTCATCAAGATGCCTTCGGGACGCGGACACGCGCGGCGCCCTCGTTAGCAGGATGCGTCCTCTATAACAGCGCCTGCGCCCAAGCCAATCGGCTGAAATCGAAGATACGTCCGGAACACGGCTGGACGCCGCACCGTTCGCCGCCTAGAGAGCGCGTCCAGAAACGCACCCGCAACTATTGGCGGAGCGATGACGGCGAAAGGATGACCGGTCAATGAAGCTGCTTGCTGGCAATTCGAACCGGAGCTTGGCCCAGGCCATCGCTGCCCACCTGGACATGCCGCTGACCAAGGCCCAGGTGAAGCGCTTCGCGGACAATGAGGTGTTCGCCGTCGTCGAGGAGAACGTGCGTGGCGAGGATGTCTTCATCATCCAGTCGACCTCGTATCCGGCCAACGACAATCTGATGGAGCTGCTGATCATGACCGACGCGCTGGTGCGCGCCTCGGCCAAGCGGATCACGGCCGTCATGCCCTACTTCGGCTACGCCCGACAGGATCGGAAGACCGGCGGCCGCACGCCGATCTCGGCCAAGCTGGTGGCCAATCTGATCACCCGCGCCGGCGCCGACCGCGTCCTGACCATGGACCTGCACGCCGGTCAGATTCAGGGCTTCTTCGACATCCCGACCGACAATCTGGTGGCGACGCCCGTCCTGGCCCAGGACATCAAGGATCACTACCCGAAGGGCGATGACCTGATGATCATCTCGCCCGACGTCGGCGGCGTGGTGCGCGCCCGCTCTCTGGCCAGCCGCCTGAACGCGGACCTGGCCATCGTCGACAAGCGCCGCCCCAAGGCGGGCGAGAGCGAAGTCATGAACATCATCGGCGACGTCGAAGGCCGCCGCTGCATCCTGTTCGACGACATCGTCGATTCGGGCGGCACCCTGGTCAACGCGGCCAAGGCGCTGATCGACCGCGGCGCGACCGAGGTCTCGGCCTACATCAGCCACGGCGTCCTGTCGGGCCCGGCGGTCGACCGCGTCGCCAACGGCCCGCTGAAGGAGCTGGTGATCACCGACTCCATCGAGCAACCTGACGAAGTTTTGAACTGCTCGAAGATCCGCCGCGTGCCCGTGGCTCCGCTGATGGGCGAGGCGATTCGGCGCATCGCCAACGAAGAGTCGGTCTCAAAGCTGTTCGATTAAGGTTCGGCTAACCATTCCCTCCGCGATATAAGGGCTTGTAGTTCGGTAGGCGCCCTGCGCCTCCGACACCCGTCCAAGTGCGTATCGCTTAAAAGCAAGGGAAGATCGCCGATGCCCCAGGCCTTCTTGCGTCGCGGCCTCTCCGTCGCCGCTGTCGCCGCCGCCGCCGTCCTGGCCAGCTGTTCGACGCCTGAGCCGGAAGCGCCGCCCCCTGCGCCGCCCCCGCCGCCGCCGCCCGCCCTGGCGCTGAACCAGAGCGTGGCCGAGGCCGCATCGGTCTATGTCGCCTTCGTGCGCGAAGTCGGATCCATCCAGGCCGGCT
>NZ_DAMCNG010000071.1:0-256 GCF_032107865.1 Brevundimonas sp. | reverse complement strand
ATCCTGGCCCTGCAATCCCCGGAATACGTCGCCGGCGTGCGCCAGTTCGCCTCCGACCCGGCCCAGCGTCAGCAGATGGTGTCGCGAATCGTCGCCGACCCGGCCTACGCCGCCACCCTGCCCGGCGCGGAAGCCGCCGCCGGCCTGATCGCCAGCACCATGGGCCAGGACGCGGCGACCATGACCGCCCTCGCCGAGGCGGTGGAGACGGACGCCTACACCATCCAGGAGCGCCGTGATCCCCGTCGTCGCTGGG
>NZ_DAMCNG010000070.1:0-13118 GCF_032107865.1 Brevundimonas sp. | reverse complement strand
TCGACCATCACCACTGGGCCGTTGAGGCGCAGCGCCAGCGCCTGAGCGGTTTCCTGACCGGCCGTCTCCAGCTCGGCGATGCGCGCCAGGTCGGCCGCGTTCGAGGCGCGCGGCGCGAACAGGTCGTCATCCGCGATGGGCGGCGCCGAGGCGGGCCTCGCCTTCAGCTCCAGCACCTTGCGCTCCAGATCGGCTAACGCTCGATCGATCCGCGCCTTTGCAGCCGTGACGGCGTCCATGATGGTCCTTTCTTCCAGATTCCGTGTAGAACCTGCCGGCGCGCCGGGGTAAAGCGGCGCCGCCCCCGCTTTATCCTGTTCCTGAGGAAAGGTCTCGCCGTGACCGACGCCCAAGCTGCATTCGCCAAGCCTTCGCCCAAGCAGATGGCCGACGCCATCCGGGTGCTGTCCATGGATGCGGTCGAAAAGGCCAAGAGCGGCCACCCCGGCATGCCGATGGGCATGGCCGACGTCGCCACCGTCCTCTACTCGAAATTCCTGAAGTTCGACGCCAGCCGTCCCGACTGGGCCGACCGCGACCGCTTCATCCTGTCGGCGGGCCACGGCTCGATGCTGATCTACAGCCTGCTGCACCTGACGGGCTACAAGGACGCGACGCGGGAACAGCTGGAAAACTTCCGTCAGTGGGGCTTCAAGACCGCTGGCCACCCGGAGTACGGCCACATGGCCGGGATCGAGACCACGACTGGCCCTCTGGGTCAGGGTCTGGCCACCTCGGTCGGTTTCGCCTTGGCTGAGCGCCATCTGGCCGCCCGCTTCGGCAAGGATCTGGTGGATCACCGCACCTGGGTCGTCGCCGGCGACGGCTGCCTGATGGAAGGCGTGTCGCAGGAAGCCATCGCCCTGGCCGGGCGCCTGAAGCTGAACAAGCTGTGCGTCCTGTGGGACGACAATGAGATCACTATCGACGGCAAGGTGTCGCTGTCGGACGCCACCGATCAGCTGGCCCGCTTCAAGGCCTCGGGCTGGGCGGTCAAGGCCATCGACGGCCACGACTACAAGCAGATCCAGAAGACCCTGGCCTGGGCCGTCAAGCAGGACAAGCCGACTCTGATCGCCTGCAAGACCAAGATCGGCAAGGGCGCCGCCACCATGGAAGGCAGCCACAAGACCCACGGCGCGGCCCTGGGCGCCACCGAGATCGCAGCCACCCGTCAGGCGCTGAACTGGCCGTTCGAGCCGTTCGAACTGCCGGAAGGCGTCCAGAAGGCCTGGGCCAAGGTCGGCAAACAGGGCGGCAAGGCCCGCAAGACCTGGGAATCCCGCCTGCTGAATCACGCCCAGCGTGACGACTTCACCCGCGCCATGGCGGGCGACCTGCCCACCGGCGCCTTCGAGGCTCTGGACGCCAAACTGAAGCAGTTGGTTGTCGACAAGCCTGCGCTGGCCACGCGCCAGTCCTCCGGCGAGGCGCTGGAGACGGTGTTCAACGCCATCCCCGAAATGGTCGGCGGCTCGGCCGACCTGACCGGCTCGAACAACACCTTCGTCAAGAACACCCAGATTATGGACGCGCCGGACTATGCCGGTCGTTACCTGAACTACGGCATCCGCGAGTTCGGCATGGCCGCCGCGATGAACGGTCTGGCGCTGCACGGCGGGGTCATCCCCTACGGCGGCACCTTCATGGCGTTCGCCGACTACAGCCGTCCGGCGATCCGTCTGGGCGCCCTGATGGGCGTGCGCGCGATCCACGTCCTGACGCACGACAGCATCGGCCTGGGCGAAGACGGGCCGACGCACCAGCCGGTCGAGCATCTGGCGGCCCTGCGCGCCATCCCCAACCTGCTGACCATGCGCCCCGCCGACACGGTCGAGGCGCTGGAGTGCTGGCAGGTCGCCCTGCAGCACAAGACCACGCCCACAGCCATGTGCCTGTCGCGTCAGAAGACCCCGGCCGTGCGCGTGACCGACGCGGGCGAGAACCTGTCTCGCAAGGGCGCCTATGAGCTGAAGGCCGCCAACGGCGCAGCGAAAGTCACCCTGTTCGGCACCGGCACCGAAGTCGCCCTGGCGCTGAAGGCCGCCGAGACGCTGGAGGCCGAAGGCGTGCCGACCCGCGTCGTCTCGGTCCCCTGCTTCGCCTTGTTCGAGCAGCAGCCCAAGGCCTATCAGGACGCCGTCATCGGCCGCGGCACCGTCCGCGTCGCCGTCGAGGCCGCGATCAAGCAGGGCTGGGAACGCTTCATCGGCGAGGACGGCGGCTTCGTCGGCATGTCGTCCTTCGGCGCCTCGGCCCCGGCCGAAGTCCTCTACCGCGAGTTCGGCATCATCGCCGAGGCCGTGGTCGAGGCCGCCAAGGCCCGGCTGTAAACATCATGCGCCGCCTCGCCCTCGTCCTGAGCTTCGGCTTGTCGATGGCAGGCGGCGCGCCTGTCTTCGCCGAGACAACCGCCCCCATGGCGGTCGAGACGCCCGTTGTCATCGGCCAGTCCTACGCCCTGCCCTCAGCCGTCATGAACCAGACGCGCGAGATCAACGTCTGGCTGCCGCCCGGCTATGCGAAAAGCAATCAGAGCTATCCCGTCCTCTATGTGCTGGACGGCGGTCAGGATCAGGACTTTCACCACATCTCGGGCATCGCCCAGTTGGGAACCATCGTTGGCACGACGCGGGACGTCATCGTCGTGGGCATCGCCTCGATGGACCGCCGCAACGAGCTGGCCCTGCCGACCGACGACGCCGAACTGATCGCCCGCTATCCGACGCAGGGGCAGTCCGACCGCTTCCGCCGCTTTGTCAGCCAGGAAGTTATGCGTTTCATCGCAGTCCGCTATCGCACGAGCGGCGAGACGGCCCTGATGGGCGAGTCGCTCGCCGGCCTCTTCGTGGTCGAGACCTTCCTGAAAGAGCCGCAGATGTTCGACGCCTATGTCGCCGTCAGCCCCAGCCTGTGGTGGGACGGCGGTCAGCTGGCGCGGCAGTCAGGGGCGCATCTGCGCGACCATTCCAACGACCCGCGCACCCTGATCCTGACCCTCGGCGACGAGGGCGAGATGATGCAGGCGCCGATGGACGTCCTGACCGCCAATCTGCGCGACCACGCCCTGCCCGGCGTCAAGTGGGACTTCACCCCGCGCCCGAACGAGAGCCACGCCACCATCTATCACGGGGCCGCCCTGGACGCCTTCCGCCGCCTTTACGCAGCGCCTGCACAATGAGCCATCTCGGCGCCGTCAGCCTGCTGGTCCGTGACTATGACGAGGCCATCGCCTTCTTCGTCGGCAAGCTGGGCTTCGAACTCAGCGAAGACACCGACATGGGCGGCGGCAAGCGCTGGGTCCGCGTCACGCCCAAAGGCGGCCAGACCTCCCTGCTGCTGGCCCGCGCCGCGACGCCGGAACAGGTCGCCCGGATCGGCGACCAGGCGGGCGGCCGCGTCTGGCTGTTTCTCTACACCGACGACCTGATGCGCGATCACGCCGCCTGGCTGAAGGCCGGCGTCGTCTTCCGCGAAACGCCCCGTCACGAGGCCTATGGCAAGGTGGTGGTCTTCGAAGACCTCTACGGCAACGCCTGGGATCTGATCGAACCTGCTGGAGCCTGAGCCATGAAGATCGGCACGCCGCTTACCGACCACGCCACGCGCGTCATGCTGCTGGGCTCGGGCGAGCTGGGCAAGGAGGTGGCCATCGAGCTGCAGCGTCTGGGCGCCGAGGTGATCGCGGTCGATCGCTATCCCAACGCCCCGGCCATGCAGGTGGCGCATCGCAGCCACGTCATCCCCATGACCGACCCGCAGGTGCTGAACGGGATCATCATGGCCGAGGCCCCGCACATCATCGTGCCCGAGATCGAGGCCATCGCCACCGACGCCCTGGCGGCCATCGAGGCGGCGGGGCTGGCCCGCGTCATCCCCACGGCCCGTGCGACCCAGCTGACCATGAACCGCGAGGGCATCCGCCGTCTGGCCGCCGAGGAACTGGGCCTGCCGACCAGCCCCTACGCCTTTGCAGGTTCGGCTGCGGAACTGGCGGCGGGCGCCGAGGCCGTCGGCTTCCCCTGCTTCGTCAAGCCGGTGATGTCGTCTTCGGGCAAGGGCCAGTCCTATGTCGAAGGGCCGGAGGGCGTGGCCGAGGCCTGGGCCTATGCCGAAGCGTCCGGCCGGGTCGCGGGCGGCGTCGTCATCGTCGAGGGGCGCATCGCCTTCGACTATGAGATCACCCTGCTGACGGTCCGGTCGTTGCGCGACGGCGCGGTGCGAACCGACTTCTGCGCGCCTATCGGCCACCGCCAGCAGAAGGGCGACTATGTCGAAAGCTGGCAGCCTCAGGCCATGAGCCCTGCCGCACTGAAGGCGTCGCAGGCCATCGCAGCCAAGGTGACGGAGGCTCTGGGCGGCCTCGGCGTGTTCGGCGTCGAACTGTTCGTCAAGGGCGACGAGGTCTGGTTCTCGGAGGTTTCGCCGCGTCCGCACGACACCGGACTGGTGACACTGGCGACGCAGGTGATGAGCGAGTTCGCGCTTCACGCCCGGGCCATTCTAGGTCTGCCCGTGGACGTGACCTTGCGCGAACCGGGCGCCAGCGCCGTCATCTACGGCGGTCTGGAGGCCGAGGGCGTGGTGTTCGAGGGCGTGGCCGAGGCCTTATCGGTGCCGACCGCCGACCTGCGCCTGTTCGGCAAGCCCGAGGCCTTCGAGCGCCGCCGCATGGGCGTGGCCCTGGCCCGCGGCGCCGACACGGACGAGGCGCGTGCCCGCGCGACCGAGGCGGCGTCCAAGGTGCGGGTGGGCGCTCCCTGATCCTCCCCCTCTCCCGATGGGAGAGGGCTTGAGCCTCCAAGAGCGAAGCGATTGGTTAAGGCGAAAGGGTGAGGGTTCGCGGCTGAAGTCGGTCGAAGACCGTAGCGCGACGGCTTACGCCGACGGACAGGACAAGCCCCTCACCCTTTCGCTTGGCGGATCGCCTTTCGGCTCTCCGAAGCTCAAGCCCTCTCCCGCCGGGAGAGGTTCAAGCATTAGCCATGCCTGAAGCCACGCTTCTTCGACTTTTGTCGATTGGCGCCGGACGCGATTAGGGTCCAAAAAAGGCGAAAGGTCGCACCCAGTCGACCCGGAGGACCGTTCGCCATGGGCAAGCTCAAGACGGCGCTGATATTCGGCGCCATCGCCATATTGGGGGCCGTGTCCCTCGCCGTCATCGCCCTGCATCAGGGCGAAAGCATTAGCGCAGTATGGATCGTGGTCGCGGCGCTGTGCGTCTACGCCATCGCCTACCGCTTCTACGCCCGCTATCTGGCCGGAAAGGTGCTGGGGCTTAACGCGCGCAGGCCCACGCCCGCCGTCCGGCACAACGACGGACTGGATTACGTCCCGACGCCCAGAAACGTCCTGTTCGGCCACCATTTCGCGGCCATTGCGGGCGCAGGGCCTCTGGTCGGGCCGGTGCTGGCGGCCCAGATGGGCTATCTGCCCGGCGTGCTGTGGATTCTGGTCGGCGCCGTGCTGGCGGGAGCGGTGCAGGACATGATCGTCCTGTTCATGTCGACCCGCCGCGACGGCCGGTCGCTGGGCGACATGGTCCGCACCGAGATGGGCCCCATCCCCGGCGTCATCGCCCAGGTCGGGGTGCTGATGATCATGGTCATCATCCTGGCCGTGCTGGCGCTGGTGGTGGTCAAGGCCCTGGCCGAGAGCCCCTGGGGCACCTTCACCGTCGCCGCCACCATCCCCATCGCCATCTTCATGGGTCTGTACACCCGCTATCTGCGGCCCGGCCGCGTGGGCGAGGTGTCGGTGATCGGCGTGGTGCTGCTGGTCCTGGCCATCATCGGCGGCGGCCATATCGCCGCTGATCCCTTCTGGGGTCCGGCCTTCACCCTGTCGGGCACGACGCTGGCGCTGGCCATGATGGCCTACGGCTTCATCGCCTCGGTCATTCCGGTGTGGCTGCTGCTGGCGCCGCGCGACTATCTGTCCACCTTCCTGAAGATCGGCGCCATCGTCGCCCTGGCCGTCGGCATCCTGATCGTGCGCCCGCATGTGCAGATGCCCGCCATCACCCCCTTCATCGACGGCACCGGGCCGGTCTTCTCGGGCGCCCTCTTCCCCTTCCTGTTCATCACCATCGCCTGCGGGGCCGTGTCCGGCTTCCACGCCCTGATCTCGTCAGGCACCACGCCCAAGCTGCTGGAGAACGAGAACCAGATTCCGCTGATCGGCTACGGCGCCATGCTGTGCGAGAGCTTCGTGGCCATCATGGCCCTGATCGCCGCCACCGTGCTGGACCCGGCCGTCTATTTCGCCATGAACAGCCCGGTCGCCGTGATCGGCGACAACGCCGCATCCGCCGCCGCCGCCGTGGCCCAATGGGGCTTCCACATCACCCCGGCCGAGCTGGAGCAACTGGCCAAGGACGTCGGCGAACACTCCATCCTGTCGCGTGCGGGCGGGGCGCCGACGCTGGCGGTCGGCATGGCGCACATCCTGTCGGGCGTCATCGGCGGCAAGGCCATGATGGCTTTCTGGTATCACTTCGCCATCCTGTTCGAGGCCCTGTTCATCCTGACCACGGTCGACGCCGGCACCCGCGTCTGCCGCTTCATGATCCAGGACCTGCTGGGCATGGCCGTGCCGAAGATGCGCCAGACGCAATCCTGGACCGGCAACGTCGTGGCCACAGCCCTGACGGTCAGTCTGTGGGGCTATTTCCTCTATACCGGCGTGGTCGATCCGCTGGGCGGGATCAACAGCCTGTGGCCCCTGTTCGGCATCGCCAACCAGATGCTGGCGGCGGTCGCCCTGATCCTGGGCACGGTCGTCCTGTTCAAGATGAAGCGGCAGAGGTTCGCCTGGGCCACGGCGGTTCCGGCGGTCTGGCTGCTGATCTGCACCGTCACGGCGGGGCTGCAGAAGCTGTTCCACCCCGACGTGAAGATCGGCTTCCTCGCCCACGCCCGCAAATATCAGGACGCCATGGCCGCCGGCGACATCCTGGCCCCGGCCAAGACCATCGGCGACATGCACCGGGTCATCGTCAACGACTACGTCAACTCGGCGCTGACAGCAGGCTTCCTGTTCGTGGTGCTGACGGTCGTGGTCTATGGCGTCGGGGCCTGCCTCAAGGCGCTGAAGTCCGATCGCCCGACCGTGGTCGAAACCCCGGCAGAGCATGAGCTGACCCTGGCCGACGAAGCCATGGACATCGCCCGTGCTTAAGTCCTCTTCATCCTCGGGGGCTACCGGCGGCGCTGACCTGCTCTGCGCCTGCCGGGACACGCTGGTGCGGTGGGGCAAGGACGCCCGCCGCACCGCCGGGCTGATGATCGGCCAGCCGGATTATGACGCCTATGTCGCCCATGCGGCCGTCACCCATCCGGATCAGGAGCCGCTGGACCGCACCGCCTTCTTCCGCCTGCACGAGGCGCGGCGGTTCGGCGAAGGCGGCGGCTTCCGCTGCTGCTGAGGCAGCTTAACCGTCCTCGGACGGTTACAGGCGATCATACCTTGTTACGGCGACGGGGTTGCAACCGCGCGCGCTCCGTCCCACTAAGGCGCCCATCATAATCGCCCCTGTTCAGGAGACTGCTCCCCATGACCGTTCGCGTCGCCATCAACGGCTTCGGCCGCATCGGCCGCCTCGTCCTCCGCTCGATCGTCGAGCACGGCCGCAAGGACATCGAGGTCGTGGCGATCAACGACCTGGGCCCGGTCGAGACCAACGCCCACCTGTTCCGCTTTGACTCGGTGCACGGCCGCTTCCCCGGCACGGTCACGACCGGCGAGGACTGGATCGACGTCGGCACCGGCAAAATCAAGGTCACGGCCGAGCGCGACCCGGCCAACCTGCCGCACGCCGAGCTGAAGGTGGACATCGCCCTGGAATGCACGGGCATCTTCACCTCCAAGGACAAGGCCTCGGCTCACCTGAAAGCCGGCGCCAAGCGCGTGCTGGTCTCGGCCCCGGCCGACGGCGCCGACAAGACCATCGTCTTCAAGGTCAACCATGAGACGCTGACGGCCGACGACATCGTCGTCTCCAACGGCTCGTGCACGACCAACGCCCTGGCCCCGGTGGCCAAGGTGCTGCACGACCTGTTCGGCATCGAGCGCGGCTACATGACCACCATCCACGCCTACACCGGCGACCAGCCGACGCTGGATACGATGCACAAGGATCTGTACCGCGGCCGCGCGGCCGCCCTGTCGATGATCCCGACCTCGACCGGCGCCGCCAAGGCCCTGGGCCTGGTCCTGCCGGAACTGAAGGGCAAGCTGGACGGCTCGTCGATCCGCGTCCCGACCCCGAACGTCTCGGTCGTCGACCTGAAGGTCGTCGCCGGTCGCGAAGTCACGGTCGAGGAAATCAACGCCGCCCTGCTGGCCGCCGCGAACGGCCCGATGAGCGGCGTCCTGGCCACGACCACCGACCCGCTGGTCTCGGTCGACCTGAACCACGTCGCCGCCTCCTCGACCGCCGCCCTGCCCCAGACGCAGGTCGTCGACGGCAAGCTGGCCCGCGTCCTGACCTGGTACGACAACGAGTGGGGCTTCGCGACCCGCATGGCCGACACCGCCCTGGTGATGGCCAAGTTCCTGTAAGACAACTGCTGAGCCCTCTCCCACTGGGAGAGGGCTTGAGCGCCCAAGAGCCGAAGGCGATTGGCTGCGCGAAAGGGTGAGGGTCGGCGGCCATGACTGTGGAACGCATCGTCTTCGCCCGCACGCTTCGACAAAAATCCGGCCTTGTCGAGCAGCGCGTTTGGGCTTTGCTGCGGGGCGGACGGATCGACAACCACAAGTTTCGCCGCCAGCATCCGATCGGACGATACGTCACGGATTTCGCCTGCGACCGCTTGCGACTCGTGATCGAGATCGACGGCGGCGTCCACGATCGAGACGAGGTCGTAACAAGCGATCACCTGAGACAGACCGATCTGGAAGCCTTGGGCTGGACGGTTCTGCGCTTCACCAACGCCCAGGCGTTAGGCCAACCCGAAGCCATTGCCGCCGCCATTCGTGCACACGCCTGCTTGAACACGCTCTGACCACGGCTTACGCCGACTGACACCTTCGACCCTCATCCGGCCCTGCGGGCCACCTTCTCCCACAGGGAGAAGGAAGACCTGGAACTTCACCGATGACCTTCCGCACCCTCGACGACGTTTCCGACCTTTCGGGCAAGGCCGCCCTGGTCCGCGTGGATTTCAACGTGCCGATGGAGGACGGGAACGTCACTGACGACACCCGGCTGAAGGCCGCCCTGCCGACCATCCACCGCCTGCGTGAGGCGGGCGCCAAGGTGGTGCTGCTGGCCCACTTCGACCGCCCCAAGGGCGAGCGCGTGCCATCGATGAGCCTGAAGCCGGTCGTTCAGCCGCTGGAAATGCTGCTGCACGGCCCCGTGCGCTTCGCTGACGACTGCGTGGGCGATGAGGCCAAGGCCGCCGTGGCCGATCTGGACGCGGGCGGCGTGCTGCTGCTGGAAAACGTCCGCTTCCACAAGGGCGAGGAAAAGAACGACCCGGCCTTCGCCGCCCAGCTGGCGGAACTGGGCGACCTCTACGTCAACGACGCCTTCTCGGCCGCGCACCGCGCCCACGCTTCGACCGAAGGCCTGGCCCGCCTGCTGCCTGCCTACGCCGGTGAAGCCATGAAGCGCGAGCTTCAGGCGCTGGACGCCGCGCTCGGCAAGCCGCAGAAGCCGGTCATCGGCATCGTCGGCGGCGCCAAGGTCTCGACCAAGCTAGACCTGCTGAAGAACCTGGTCGCCAAGCTGGACTATCTGGCCATCGGCGGCGGCATGGCCAACACCTTCCTGTTCGCCCAGGGCGTCGATGTCGGCGGTTCGCTGTGCGAGAAGGATCTGGCCGACACCGCCCGCGAGATCATCGAGGAAGCCCGCCGTCAGGGCTGCGAGCTGCTGCTCCCGGTCGACGTCGTGGTCGCCAAGGGCGTGAAGCCGGGCATCGAGTCGGGCGTGCGCGCCCTGGACCGCATCGCCGCCGACGACCTGATCCTGGACGCCGGGCCGGAAACCGTCGCCCGCCTGAACCGCGCGATGGACCTGTCCAAGACCCTGATCTGGAACGGCCCGCTGGGCGTGTTCGAAGTTCCGCCCTTCGACAAGGCCACGGTCGAGGCCGCCAAGCACGCCGCCGAACTGGCCAAGGCCGGCAAGCTGGTCGCCGTGGCCGGCGGCGGCGACACCGTCGCGGCCCTGAACCACGCGGGCACGGCCGACGACATGACCTTCGTCTCCACCGCGGGCGGCGCCTTCCTGGAATGGATGGAAGGCAAGGTTCTGCCGGGCGTCGAGGCCCTGCGCGCCGCCTAAGAAACGTCAAGGCGAGGGCTGTTCGCGGCCCTCGCCCCTGATGCCCGAAGCTTCAGTCTTCGCCGTCCATATCGACGGCCCGCGCGACCAGATCGCGCCACGTCGGATCGGTGTCGTCCACCAGATCAACGTCGTCCAGCAGGGCCACCGCCCCGCCGCCGTCAGGCAGGATCAGGCCCAGCACTTCCATCAGTTCGCCGTCAGGCCCGACATGGGCCTCGGCCTGAACGATCACAGCCGCCTGTTCGCCGTCGTCTTCCCACCAGATAACCGGCTGGGGCAGCTCCATGTCGATGACGCGCGGCTCTTCGGTGTCGCCCAGGGCGAACACGGCCTTGCCTGCCTGAACATCGTCCAACGTCGCCACCGTTCCGGCAAAGGGCGTCAGCCGCGACCAGTCGTCGACATCGAAACCGCCGCCGTCTTCATCCAGCGCATCGTCGTTCTGGCTCATCGCCGCTCCTTGATCAGACACGCCCGAGGCGTCGCGTCCACTTAGAGGCTGCACGTCCAAAGTCCACCACACTTGCGCCCTGTCACATCGGCGTGACTTCCCCCGCCCGAACGGCTAAGACCTCGGGCAAAATCATATCTGGTTCAGGAGACTACCCATGGCGCGCATCACGCTGCGACAACTGCTCGACCACGCGGCGGAGCACGACTACGGCCTGCCCGCCTACAACATCAACAACATGGAGCAGGGCCTGGCCATCATGGAGGCCGCCGACGCCGTCAACGCGCCGGTCATCATCCAGGCCTCGCGCGGCGCCCGCTCCTACGCCAACGACGTTGTTCTGGCCAAGCTGATCGACGCCCTCGCCGAACTGTATCCGCACATCCCGGTCTGTATGCACCAGGACCACGGCAACGGCCCGGCGACCTGCGCCACCGCCATCCAGTACGGCTTCACCTCGGTGATGATGGACGGCTCGCTGGAAGAAGACGCCAAGACCCCCGCATCCTATGAATACAACGTCGAGGTCACGCGCCGCGTCACCGAGATGGCCCACTCCTGCGGCGTCTCGGTCGAGGGCGAGCTGGGCGTTCTGGGCTCGCTGGAGACCGGCATGGGCGAGGCTGAAGACGGCCACGGCTTCGAAGGCAAGCTGGACCACTCGGCCCTGCTGACCGACCCGGATCAAGCCGTCGACTTCGTCAAGGCCACCAAGGTCGACGCCCTGGCCATCGCCATGGGCACCTCGCACGGCGCCTATAAGTTCACGCGCAAGCCGGACGGCGAAGTCCTGGCCATGAACGTGATCGAGGAAATCCACCGCCGCCTGCCCAACACCCACCTGGTGATGCACGGCTCGTCGTCGGTGCCGCAGGATCTGCAGGACATCATCAACGCCTATGGCGGCCAGATGCCCCAGACCTGGGGCGTGCCGGTCGAGGAAATCCAGCGCGGCATCAAGAACGGCGTGCGCAAGGTGAACATCGACACCGACAACCGCATGGCCATGACCGGCGCCATCCGCAAGCTGCTGGCCGAGAAGCCGGGCGAGTTCGACCCCCGCGCCTATCTGAAGCCCGCCAAGGAAGCCATGCGCAAGCTGTGCCAGGAGCGCTACCTGCAGTTCGGCTGCGAAGGCCAGGCCTCCAAGATCAAGCCCCTGTCCACGGCCCAGATGGCCAAGCGCTACGCCGGCGGCGAACTGGACCCGCGCATCGGCTGATCGCCGGTCGCATCGCCATCAGATTGAAACGCCCGCCTCCGTCGACCGGAGGCGGGCGTTTTCATGTTCACCAAACCCCGTAACGGCCATCGAGCATACGGCGCACAGTCCGCAGTTCGACCTCAGCGTAGCGCAGGTCGTCCTCGGCCCGGCGCGCGGAGCGATGCGCGTCGTCCAGTTCGCCCTCAACCTCGCGGATGCGGTTGCGGATACGCTGACGCTCTTCGGATGTCAGGCCTTCCTGACGCAGTTCACGCCGCTTGGCGTCCAGCTTGTCCTCTCGGCTTTCGATGCGACGGATCGCCGAGTTCAACGCGCTTTCGGCCGAAGAGACCGCCTGCTCGACCTCATACAACTGCCGCCCGTCGCGATGCGCGGGCACGAAGGCTCGTTCTTCCGCCGGCGAGCAGACGCCCTGATAGGTTCCGCCCGCACGCCCCGCGCGGAAGCCGTTCTCCCAGGTGCAATAGGTCCGCAGCCCATCCTCGCGCGCCGACATATAGGCGCTCATGTTCGGAGTCACGCCATGCTTGGCGCAGGCCTTGGCGTGGTCATGCAGGCGGCTGGACGGATGCCCTTCGGCCCCATCGCGATAGCCCTGTCCGCCCCAGTCGCCGACCAGGCATTGGCCCTCGCTCATCGTCGCACAGCCCGACAACAGGACGACGCTGGATGCCGCAACGACGGCGACGGTCGGCAACTTCATTTAGGCATCTCTACAACAGCCGCACTCGAGGTCCGATGACGCCTCTTCACGCAAGCCATGCTATTTCACACCATGGCTGATGAACCTTTACTGTCGGAAGACGACGAAGCGCCCGAATTGCTCAATGCGCGCATCGACGCGCCCGGCGTGCGTCTGGACAAGGCTCTGGCCGAGGCCTTCCCGACCCTGTCCCGCGCCCGGCTCCAGGCCCTGCTGGCCGAAGGCGCCGTCACCCGCGACGGCCAGGCGGTCTCCAACGGCTCGGCCAAGGCCCAGCCTGGCCGCTATGTAGTCGCCCTGCCGCCCGTCGCCCCCGCCACGCCCCAGCCCGAAGCCATCCCTCTGACCGTCCTGTTCGAGGACGCCGACCTTATCGTCATCGACAAGGCCCCCGGCATGGCCGCCCACCCGGCCCCCGGCTGCGAGACCGGCACCCTGG
>NZ_DAMCNG010000069.1:0-13175 GCF_032107865.1 Brevundimonas sp. | reverse complement strand
CGGGCGTCGTCACCATCCGCACCCGCCGCCTGACGGGCGCCCAGGCGCGCGACCTGGGCTGGCGCGAGGCGACGGACGAGGTCGCCCTGATCGAGGTGTCGGACACCGGCCCCGGCGTGCCGACGGCCCTGCTGGACAAGATCTTCGAGCCCTTCTTCACCACGAAGGCGGTGAACGAGGGGACGGGCATGGGACTGGCCACGGTCTATGGCATCGCCCAGCAGGCGGGCGGGCACATCACCGTCGCCAATCTGGAAAACGCGGGGGCCGCCTTCCGCATCTTCCTGCCCGCCGCCACCGCCGAGGAACTGGTCGAGGCCCCGGTGGTCGAGAAGGTCGTCAAGGCGCCGCGCGATCTGTCGGGCGCGGGCCGCATCCTGTTCGTAGAGGACGAGGCCGCCGTGCGCGGCATCGCCGCCCGCCTGCTGCGTCAGCGCGGCTATGAGGTGATCGAGGCCGCCGACGGCGAGGAGGCCCTGATCCTGGCCGAGGAATGGGCGGGTCAGATCGACATGCTGATCTCGGACGTCATCATGCCGGGGCTGGACGGGCCGTCGCTGCTGCGCAAGGCGCGGCCCTTCCTGGGCGACGCCCCGGTCATGTTCATCTCGGGCTATGCGGAAAGCGATTTCTCGGACCTGTTGCAGGACGAGGTCGGGGTGTCCTTCCTGCCCAAGCCGCTGGACATCAAGACCCTGGCCGAGCGCGTGAAGCAGGAACTGCACGCGGGCTGATCCCTTCTTGGCCGGGAGGGCGTGCGTGGGGTATCGGAGCCCATGAAGAGTCTCAAAGCCCTGATGCCGGTTATGGCGCTTATGTCCTGCGCCGCTGCTCCGCAGCCGGACGAGCGGACGATTCCGGAGCCGTTTCGTGGAGAGTGGAACAGCAACCTGGCCGACTGCGGAACGCCCGACAACGATTCCATGATGGTGATCGGGGCTGACCGGATCGACTTTTATGAAAGCTCAGGCCGCGTTCGAGGGGCTTTCCTCGACGCCGCCGGCCAGGTTCTGATCGTGATCGACGTCAGCGGCGAGGAAGAGACCTCGACCACAGCATTAAGGCTTTCGGTCTCGCCCGATGGAAGTCGTCTCACAGAGTATAGCGAGAGCGCCGAACCGTTCGTCCGGCGCCGGTGCCGCGCGTCAGCGGCGGCGCGGTAAACGCAAGAAAGCGGGCGCCCGCCAGGATGGCGCAGCGTCGGAACATGACGAGCCCATTCGCAATTTCCCGTTCAGCGAATTTGCCTGAATTCAGACGGCGAACAAGCGAGGTTTGGCGCTGAGGGCCTAGATTCTTGCGTCGAAATGGCGCGGCTCCCCCATGCGCCGCTCGCGCGCCGCCTCATGCAGGGTGTCGGCGAGATCCAGCAGGTGATGGCGGCGAAGGCGCGGAATCACTTCCAGCAATTGCAAACGCAGACTTTCTGCTTCGGCGTCCGAAAGCAGCGCAGTCTGCGAAGAGACGCGATCAGGCATGGCGCATCCCCCTGAATAAGCGACCTGAAAGACGGTCTGGGGCGTCTGTGAAACGGCTGTTTCGCGCTTTGGGTTCCGAAAAGCGGTTTCACCCCGAGAATTATGAACAAAGGCGACGTTCAAGGCTTGGGTATGGCGCGCGCGGCCCTAGATAGGGTCCAGAGGAATTAAACGCCGTAAAGAGGAGTCTCCCATGGCCTTCACCCTGCCCCCGCTGCCCTACGCCTATGACGCGCTGGAGCCAGCCATCGACAAGGAGACGATGACCTTCCACCACGACAAGCACCATCAGACCTATGTCGACAATCTGAACAAGTTCGTCGACGCCACGCCCGAGGCGCAAGGCAAGTCGCTGGAAGACATCTTCGCGATCATGTCCAAGCTGCCGAAGCCGATCCGCAACAACGGCGGCGGCGTGTGGAACCACAGCCTGTTCTGGGAGCTGCTGGCCCCGGTCGGCACGGGCGGCGAGCCCTCGGCCGAGCTGGCCGCCAAGATCGACGCCGAACTGGGCGGCATGGACAAGTTCAAGGCCGACTTCGACGCCGCCGGCGCCGGTCAGTTCGGTTCGGGCTGGGCCTGGCTGATCCTGCAGGACGGCAAGCTGAAGGTCACCTCGACCCCGAACCAGGACAACCCGCTGATGGACGACGCGGCCGAGAAGGGCGCCGTCCTGCTGGCCGCCGACGTGTGGGAGCACGCCTACTACCTCAAGTACCAGAACCGCCGCGTGGACTACCTCAAGGCCTTCTGGTCGGTGGTGAACTGGAACAAGGTCAACGAACTGTACGAAGCCGCCAAGGGCTGAGCCGGTTCTGAACCGAAATGAAGACGGCCCCGGAATCGCTTCCGGGGCCGTTTTTCTTGGGCCGGCGGCGGCGCCTCAGGGCGCGGTGGGCAGACGCATGGCCAAGATTTCGCGCGTGCGGCGCGTGATGCCGTAAAGGACGCCTGGCGTGCTTTCGTCCCAGTCGACCGCCTGCCCCTCGGCCTCCATGCCCAGGGTTTCCAGGTGGTCCAGGGTTCCGCCTCCCTGGGGGAAGGCGACGACGTAAAGCTCGGGGTGGTCGTGTCCGCTGAGATAGAGCCGCCCGTCTGGTCCCCAGCCGCCGCCGGAGATGCTCATCGGCGCCACCCGCTCCAGGATGGAGGCCGGGACGGCCCAGCTTTCGGTGCGCCGCCATTGGTCGTCGAAGCGGACCAGGGTGGTGTGGCGGTGATCGCGCGGCGCCTCGCCGCCGCGGCCGTCATAGTTGGCGAACATCCCCCACCAGGCGCCGTCGCGTCGCTCGATCCAGGTCAGGGAGCCGGTTCCCAGGCCCAGGGCGATGGTGCGCTTGTGATGCAGGTCGACGGGGTCGAACACCTCGACCGTGCTGACGTGGGGCGTGGCGGGAAAGTTGGAAGCGGCGCAGACCAGCTCGGCCTCGATCAGGGTGCAGGAGTTGATGTGGGGAAAGCGCGCGGGTTCTCCGCTCCATGCGGCGCGCTTCTCGCCGGTGGCCTTGTCGTAGCGGGTCAGGGACCAGTTGGAGACGGCGTAGACGTCGTTCGGGCCGACGGCCACGCCCTGACGCGCGTCCGAGGCGTAGCGTCGGACGGTCTCCAGACGGCTGGTGATCGGGGCGGCGGCTTGAGGCGCGGCGTCGGGCGCGCTCAGGGCCAGAAGGGCGAGAGTGGAAATCAGCATGGCGGGGCCTTTGGAAGCAGGAAGGCCGCCCTCCGGTCTGGAAGGCGGCCTGAAGGGGATCAGAAGCTGGCAGAGACGCCGAACCAGAAGGTGCGGCCGTATTCGGCGGATTCTTGCAGATAGCCCTGGTTCGGGCCGGTCACTTCGCGGCGGCCCGCATCGTTCAGGTTCTGCCCCTCGACAAAGACCGTCACCCCGTTGTCGAAACGCCAGCTAATCGAGGCATCGTACAGGTGACGGCCCTTCCAGTACTGATCGGCGTTGGGGATGGTGTCGTTGATCGTCTCCAGGAAGCCGCCGACGTAGTTGTGCGAGATCCGCGCCTCCAGCGGCCCGCGTTGATAATAGATCGAGGCGTTGGTGGTGGTGCCCGGCTGCTGGAACAGGCCGGTGTGACGCTCACCCGCCGAGGTCAGGAAGGTGAACTCCGTGTCCAGGAAGGTGGCGTTGGCGCTGACGCCGAAGCCGTCGAAGGGCGCCGGCAGCATGGTCAGGGCCTGCTGGAAGCCCACCTCGATCCCGCGGATTTCGGCCGACTGGGCGTTCATCGGGGTGGAGACCTGGACGTCCTCCATGCCCCGGCCCACGTCCATGCGCTGGACGGAGCTGAGCGTGAATATCTCGTTGTCGATCGACTTGGCGAAGACCGCGACGGAGATCAGACCGTCCGTCGGATAGTATTCGAACGACAGGTCGAAGCCCTCGCTCTCGCGCGGCTCCAGATTGGGGTTGCCCCGCGACAGGGTCGGCTGGGAGCCGTCGAAGCTCAGGCTCTCGCTGGCGGCCAGGGAGCCGAAGTCCGGGCGGCCGATGGTGTTGGTCCAGGCGGCGCGCACCACCATGTCCTCGCGCACGTCCCAGCGCAGGTGGACGCTGGGCAGCCAGTTCTCATAGCCGCCCTCGTTGTGCGCGGGCGTCAGGACGCCGCCGGTGTTGCGGACAGCTTGGGACTCCACCTCGGTCTTCTCGTAGCGCAGTCCGCCCAGGACGGTGACGTCGCCCATCCGATAGCTGGCCTGGCCATAGGCGGCGTAGACGTCCTCGGTCACGTCATAGTCGCCGGTCGGCAGGGCGGTCGTGGCGGTGAAGCGGTCGCGGTTGGCCTCGAAGAAGCTTTCGGCCAGACCGGCGTCGATGCGGTCGCCCAGGTCATAGCGGCCCTGGATCAGCTCGCTGGGGCCGGCCACATCCACCTCGTCGAAGGTGAAGGCGAAGCCGGGCGCGGTCTTATAGTCGGTGCGGCTGCTGGCGTAGGAGCGGTCGCTGGAGCGGATCAGACCGCCGAACTTCATCTTCAGGTTCCGCTCATGGCCGCCGTCGTCGAAGGCGGCGTTGAAACGGGCCTGCACCGTGTCCTCGTCGCTGGTGGTCAGGGACACGCGGCGCTGCTGCAGGTTGTAGAGCGAGGCGTCGCGGAAGGCGGCCGGATCGGTCGGCGTGAAGACCGGGAAGAAGTCCGACGTATCGTAGCTGAAGCCGAAGTCGGAATGGGCCGCCGTGCGGAACTCATACGAGGTGTTCGGCGTCTCCAACTGGGCCTTGGAGTAGGACAGGTCGCCGTCCAGCGTCCACTGGCTGGCGGCGTCCCACTGGAATCCGCTGCGGACAAGGCCGATCTCGCGCTGGGTGATCGGCTGGTTCAGGCCGACGATGTTGCGTCCGGTCGTGAAGACGCCCGAAGTCTGCGTCTGGTTCGAGACGTTTCCGTTCGGCTCGGTGCGGAACTCGATGCGCTCCTCATCGTCCTCCATGCTGGCCCACAGGGCCGAGGCCTCCCAGCGGAAGGTGTTGGAGGGCCGCCATTCCAGCTTGCCGTTCAGGCCCGAGCGCTGCTTGGTGTTGTTGTACCAGAACAGGCGGTTCTGGGTCGGGACCTGGATGCCGTTGCCGCTCGCCGAGCCGGAGTCCACCGGCTTGCCGGCGGCGTCGTATTCACGGACGGAGGGAGCGGCGACCTCGACCTGAGGGATGTCGTAGTCCAGTTGCTCGTGCGAGGCGCCGACCACCACGCCCCATTCGTCATTGGCGCCGAAGCGGCGGCCGGTGGCGAAGCTCAGGCGATACGACGGGTCGTCGTTTCGCACGTCGCCGTGGCGCTCATAGACGCCGTAGGAGGCCATGCCGTCGAAGAAGGGGCCGTTGCGGTCGAAGGCGCTGCGGGTTCGCACATTGATGACGCCGCCGATGGCGTTGCCGTCATTCTCGGGCGTCACCGTCTTGATGACCTCCAGGCGGCCGGCCATGACCGAGGGGACGATGTCCATCGGCACGGTGCGGGCGCTCTCGTCGACCGAGCCGACGAAGGCGCCGTCGATGGTGGTGCGGTTGTAGGTCGAGGCCAGGCCGCGCAGGATCGGCCAGCGCGGCTCGCCCTGGTCCTCCATGATCGACACGCCGGGGATGCGGCGCAGGGCGGCGGCGGTGTTGTGGTCCGGCAGCTTGCCGATGTCGTCCGACGACACGGCGTCCATGACCTCGAACTGGCGGCGCTTGACGGCGATGGCCGCACGCTGGGCCTCGCGCTGGCCGGTGACGACGATCTCGCTGACCTCGACGGCCGCGTCCTGGCCTTCGGCCTGGGCCGAAATTTGGGCTGAAGTCTGAGCCTGGGCGAGGGCGGGCGCGCACAGGGCCGAGGTGGCGAGCAGCCAGGCGGCGGCGCGGCGAACAGAGGTCATGTTGGGAATCCCCGAAAGCGATACTGATGTCGGGGGCGAGCTAGGCTTCAGCGGCGACGCTACGGTTTCAGCTCGATGGGGCTTTCGTCACTGTTTGGCGCCCTTTCGGCGAAGAATGATCCAGAACCGGAGTCCGCCAGAGCCAACAAGGCCGCCGACATTGACTCCCGGCCTCGCCGCCTTCATAAGCCCGGCCTTCTCGCATCGGGTTCCGCCCGAGGCGCGAACTGACTACGGACGATGCGTGAACCGCCGTTGAGATCGCCGCTCCAATCGGGGAGCAGCCGGGCCGCATCATGATGAAGAGTGACACATGTCCAAGCGCCATAGCGCCAAGTACAAACTCGACCGGGCCATGGGTGAAAACCTGTGGGGTCGCGCCAAGTCTCCCGTCAACAAGCGTTCCTACGGCCCCGGCCAGCACGGCCAGCGCCGCAAGTCCAAGGTCTCGGACTTTGGTCTGCAGCTGAAGGCCAAGCAGAAGCTGAAGGGCTACTACGGCAACATCACCGAGAAGCAATTCGCGGCCACCTACGCCGAAGCGGCTCGCCGCAAGGGCAACACCTCGGAAAACCTGATCGGCCTGCTGGAATCGCGTCTGGACGCCATCGTCTACCGCGCCAAGTTCGTGCCGACCGTCTGGGCTGCTCGCCAGTTCGTCTCGCACGGCCACGTGACCGTCGACGGCAAGAAGGTCGACATCGGTTCGTACCGCGTCAAGCCGGGCCAGGTTATCGAGGTCAAGGAAAAGTCGCGCAACATGGCGCTGGTGCTCGAAGCTCAGCAGTCGAGCGAGCGCGACCTGCCTGACTATCTGGAACTGGGCGATCGCGGCTTCTCGGTCCGTTACGGCCGCGTGCCGGAACTGTCCGACGTGCCCTATCCGGTGAAGATGGAGCCGAACCTGGTCGTCGAATACTACTCCTCGTAAGTTCGACGATCCCGCCCGATCCGTCGGGTTGCGGTTCAAGACAAGAAGAGAGGCTCCGGTTCGCCGGGGCCTCTTTTTTAATGAGGCACAGCGGCGGTTCCCTTTTGGGCCAAACCAAGGCATGGTGCCCTTTGCTGTCAGGGTCGAGCCGCGGGAGGCCGAGATGAGATATCGGATCGCTTTCTGCGCCGTCGCGGCGTTGTCTGTCGTCGCCTTGGCCGGCTGTGCTCAAAAGCCGGGCGCCCTGGTGCGAACCGAGGGGATGCCGGGGCAGCTGGAGCCGATCCATGCCGCCGCCTTCACCCGTGATCTGGCCGTGTTCCGCGTCAGCTCGAACGGCTGCACCGACAAGAGCGACGTGAAGCCCTTCATCACCCAGCTCAAGGACTCGGCGGTCATCACCCTGCGTCGCCTGGACGAAGACCGTTGCAGCCGCCCGGTCAGAGGCGGAGTGCAGATGGAGTGGACCTTCAAGGAACTGGGCCTGCCGCCGGGCGCCAACGTCCTGGTCAACAATCCCTACATGATGGACAGCGAAGCCGTGGCCGTCAGCCAGTAGGGGCTAAGGCGGCTTAAGAGCCGTTTTTTTCAAATTTCGTTATTCATATCGAGACAGCCAGGGTTAACGCCTTGGCTTTTAGGACGGTGGACTCCTTTCCTCCACGGCGTCTCTTATGCGTGTCCTGACCTGTTTGACCGACGAGCACCATCTGGGGCTCGTCGCCCTGGCTGCCCTGATCTGCCTGTTGGGCAGCTTCGTCACCACAGGGTTGTTGCGGCGGATCAGGGAAAACGGGGGGCTGTCGCGTCTTTCCTGGTTGTTCCTGGGCGCCGTCGCGGGCGGGGCGACGATCTGGTGCACCCATTTCGTGGCCATGATCGCCTATCGACCGGGCGTCGAGACCGCCTATGAGCCGATGCTGACGGGCGTCTCCCTGGCGGTGGCGATCCTGGGCGTCGGCCTGGCCCTGGCTACGGCCTCCATGCGCCGCCGTTTCGCCGTCGAGGCGGGCGGCGCCCTGTTCGGCTTGGCTGTGGCCGGGATGCACTTTGTCGGCATGGCCGCCCTGTCGGTCGAGGGCGTGGTCCATTGGTCGGCCGTCTATCTGGCGGTCTCCATCGCCGGTTCGGTGGTTTTCGGCGTCCTGGCCTTCCGTCTGGCGGCGGCTGACGATCGTTTTGCGCGGCTGAAGGGCGGCGCGGCCATGGTGCTGGGCATCGTCTGCCTGCACTTCACGGCCATGGCGGCGATGACGGTCATTCCGCTGGGACCGCTGGACGGGATGCTGACCGGCGAGGACGCGCGCAGCGTGCTGGCGCTGGGCGTCGCCGGGGTCGGTCTGCTGGTGCTGGGCGCCGGCGCTGCCAGTCACGCTCTGGATCGCGAAGCCCTGGCGCTGAACCGCGAGCGTCTGCAATACCTGCTCGAGACCGGCGTCGACGGCATGGCGATCGAGCGCGGCGGCGTCATCGTGGCAGTCAACGAAGTCCTGGCCGAGTTGGCCGGAACCGACCGTGACAGCCTGATCGGCGCTGACCTGGGGGACTGGGTGCAGGACGCGCACCGTCTCGACGACGGCGCTGTGACCCAGACCATACTGATGGCCGGCGGCGAGGAGATCCCTGTTGAACTGTCGGCCCGCCGCGACCTGACGGCGCGCGACCGCGCCATGATCTACGCTGTGCGCGACCTGCGCGCTCGCATGGCCCAGGAGCGCCGCATCGCCCACCTGGCCCGCAACGACAGCCTGACCGGCCTGCCCAATCGCGCCTCCTTCCTTGAGCGGTTGACGCGCCAGAAGCAGACGGCGGCCGAGGGCGAGACCCTGGCCCTGTTCGCCCTGGACCTGGATCGGTTCAAGGAGGTCAACGATCTGTACGGCCACGCGGTCGGCGATCAGCTTCTGTGCATCATCGCCGAGCGCATGAAGGGCGTGCTGCGCGAAGGCGAATTCATCGCCCGCCAGGGCGGCGACGAATTCCTGGCCCTGGCCTCGGTCTCAACCCGTGACGAAGCCCGCGCGGTGGCCGAGCGCCTGCGCCAGGCCGTGATCCAGACCGTGACGCTCGACCATGCGGACGTGTCGTGCGGCGCCAGCATCGGCGTGTCGCTGTGGCCGGAAGACGCGCAGGACGTGTCCACGCTGATCAACAACGCCGACCTGGCCATGTATCGCGCCAAGGCGTCGCTGACCCAGGACGTCTGCTTCTATGAGGCGGACATGGACCAGGCGGTCCGCGCCCGCCGTCGTGTGACCCAGGCCCTGCGTGAGGCGCTCGAGAACGAGCGGTTCGAACTGCACTATCAGGTCCAGGCCTCGGTCAGCACCGGCAAGGCCACAGGCTATGAAGTCCTGCTGCGCTGGAAGAACGATGAAGGCCGTTACATCTCACCGGCCGACTTCATCCCCGTGGCCGAAGAGAACGGCCTGATCCTGCCGATCGGCGAATGGGTGCTGCGCCAGGCCTGTCGTCAGGCCGCCGCCTGGGACGAGCCGCATCGCATCGCCGTGAACCTGTCGCCGGTCCAGCTGAGCCACGTCGACCTGCCCCGTCTGGTGCATCAGATCCTGCTGGAGACCGGCCTCTCGCCGTCGCGCCTGGAGCTGGAGATCACCGAGACGGCCATGATCACCGACATGGCGCGCACCACCCATGTGCTGCGTCAGTTGAAGGCGCTGGGCGTGACCATCGCCATGGACGACTTCGGCACGGGCTATTCCTCGCTGTCGACGCTGAAGGCCTTCCCCTTCGACAAGATCAAGCTGGACCGCTCCTTCATGACCGAACTGGACGGCGAGGCGCCGCAGTCGCGGGCCATCATCCGCGCCGTCCTGACCATCGGCGAAAGCCTGTCGATCCCGGTCCTGGCCGAAGGCGTCGAAACCGCCGAGCAGTTGGCCTTCCTGCGCGCTCAGGGCTGCAATGAGGTTCAGGGTTATCTCTTGGGCCGTCCTCAGCCCGAGGCCGACGCCCTGACCCATGGCGCGGCCTGGATTGATCTGCAGGAGACGGCGACGGCCGCGTGACGAGCGGCGATCCTTGCCGATTATTCACATGACCCTGAGACCGGGCGCTGGCAGGGTCCGGCCAAGTTTAAGAAAAGGGACGCCTCTCATGCGCCGCATCATCATCGCCCTGGCCTTGGCGGCCGTCGCCGCGCCTGTTCTGTCGGGCTGCATCATCATCGCCACAGAGAAGCCGACCACGCGCGTCATCCATACGGCCCCGGCGGAAGGCGCCTGATGCGCGGCGCTCTGCTGGCCGTCGGCGTCCTGCTGCCCCTGCTGGGTGGTTGCGTCATCTATTCCAATGAGGGCGGCGAGAAGGTCTCGGTCATCACGGACCGCGATACGGTCAAGGCCGAAGCCGTGGAGGCGGTGCGCCGCGTCGACTTCGACGGCCAACGTCTGAACGTCGTCGTCGGCTCCAACGGCTGCACCGAGGCGTCCAGCTTTGAAGTTCAGATCAAGGACGCCGATCCGGCCGAGCTGACGTTGGTGCGTCGCACGCCCGATATGTGCCGCGCCCTCGTGCCCGAGGGCGTGACCGTCAGCTGGACCTATGCCGAACTGGGCCTGGAAGCGGGCCAGCCGGTCCGGGTGATCAACCCGATCAGCCTGTAGGCGTCGCCTTCTCTTCGAGGGGGGACCGTTCGTTGGTCGAGACATATAGGGGGTGCGGGACTTGCGTCTCGCACCCCTTTTCCTTGGTCGCGGGCCGTCCTCAGGCGTCGAACGCGCCGGACAGGACGCCGAACAGCGGGTTGGGCTGCCCCTCATCATTGAACAGCAGGGGGCTGTCCTGGCCGTCGTCGTTCTTGCCGCGACGCAGCCAGGAATCGCTGTCGCGCACACCCCAGACGGTGAAGGCGAACCGCTGGGCGGGCGGCAGGTCCATGAAGGCCTCGGCCAGTTCAGACACGCGCGCCGTCTGCTGCTCGCGGCGCTGGGCGCGGGAGCGCAGGTCGGGCAGGCGGCCGCCCCGGACCAGAGAAGCGTCCAGTTCGGAAACATGGATGGGCAGGCCGAACTGGCGGGCCTCGTTCATGAAGGCGGTGATCTGGCCCTTGGGGATTTCGATGTCGAGATGGGACTGGATGCCGATGCCCTGCACCGGGGCGCCCGCCTTCAGCAGCCGCTCGACCAGACGCAGGAAGGCCGCGCCCTTCTTGGGCGTGTTCTCCAAGTTGTAGTCGTTCAGGAACAGGGTCGCCTCGGGCGCGGCGATGCGGGCCTGTTCGAAGGCGCGGATGATATAGGCGTCGATCCCGCCCAGACCCCGGCTCCAGACGCAGTCGCGATAGCCGCTGCCGTCATCCTCGACCGGCTCGTTGACCACGTCCCAGCCGACGATCTGGCTGCGCCAGCGCCCCGCCACCTCGGCGATATAGCGGTCGTGTTCGGCGATGAAGCGCGGTCGGTCGTCGACGAGGGCGGTGAACCACGGGTGGTCCTGCGCATACCAGATCAGGGCGTGGCCGAAGAGGCGGATACCCAGATCACGCGCGAAATAGGCGATGCGGTCCGGCGCGTCGAAGCGCAGGGAGCCGTCTTCCTGGAGAATGTACTCCATCTTCATCTCCCACTCGGGCGTGAGCTGGGAGAAGTGGGTGGAGACCAACTGGAACCAGGCCTGATCCGACAACTGGCCGGACATGGCGACGGTGCCGACGGGGAAGGGAGCTGTGGCTTTCAGCGGGCGGACGGGGCCGGATGGCGGCGTGGCGGGCGCCTCGCCTGCGCCGCAGGAGGCGAGCGCGAGGGTGGAGGCGAGCAGGACGCGCCGGTCGATCACAGCGTTTCTCCCTCCCCTTCATGGGGAGGGTGGTCGCGAAGCGACCGGGTGGGGAGGGCCTGGTGATCCTGGCCTCGGCGCTTGAATAGCCACGTCGCCCCCACCCGGCCTCGGCCTGACGGCCTCAGCCACCCTCCCCATGAAGGGGAGGGAGAGGCGTTGTTGCGTCGTTCAGCCACGGCGGCGCAGACCCATTTCGTCGTAGGCGGCGGACTCGCGCTTGGCGGCGGCCATCAGCTTGTTCAGCCGGGTGGTCTCGGCGACGTGCTCGAACTTCTTCAGTTCCTCGAAGGCGCCGGTCAGGGCGTCGCGGGCGCCTTCTTCCTCGGCGGCGACGGCGGCGACTTCGGCTTCGGCGTCGGCGCGGCGCTGCTTCCAGCCGTTGAGATAGGCCTGCAGCATCATGCCTGACGACGGGTCGTGCCGCGCGTTCTCACGCTCGACCTCGGCCTCGGCGTCCAGCACGGCGACGCGCATTTCGGCCTCGGCCTTGCGGGCGCTGATTTCGGCCAGCCGCTTCTGCAGCGTCTCGACCTCATAGTTGGAGATGCGGATCAGGGATTGGGCCCAGGCCGTCATGCGTCGTCTCCCGCAATCATTGGTCCACCATGCCTTGGTTCAGGATGGTTTCAAGTCTGTCGAAACTGTCGGCCAGGCGCGTCACGTCGTCCTTGTCCTGGGTCAAGAAGCCTTCCAGGGCCGGATTCAGGGCGATGGCGCGGTCGACGATGGGGTCGGCCCCGGTGCGATAGGCGCCGATGCGGATCAGCTCTTCCATGTTGGAATAGGCGCTCAGGCACTGGCGCGCGCGGCGGTTTAGCTCGCGCTCGGGCGGGGATTGGTTGCCGGGCATGGTGCGGCTGACGGACTTCAGCACGTCGATGGCGGGGAAGCGGCCGCGCTCGGCGATCTTGCGGTCCATGACGATGTGGCCGTCCAGAATGCCGCGCACGGCGTCAGCGATCGGTTCGTCATGGTCGCCGCCGTCCACCAGTACGGTGAACAGGGCGGTGATCGGCCCCGCCTCGGTTCCGTCCGGCCGCACTGGCCCCGGCCCAGCACGCTCCAGCAGCTTGGGCAGTTCGGTGAAGACGGTGGGGGTGTAGCCCTTGGTCGTCGGCGGTTCGCCCGCCGCCAGGCCGATCTCGCGCTGGGCCATGGCGAAGCGGGTGACGCTGTCCATCAGGCACAGCACCTCCAGCCCCTGATCGCGGAAGAACTCGGCCACGGCCATGGTCATATAGGCCGCCTGACGTCGCTTCAGCGCCGGCTCGTCGCTGGTGGCGACCACGACGACGGCGCGCTTCAAGCCTTCTTCGCCCAGAGTCTCTTCGATGAATTCGCGGACCTCGCGGCCCCGCTCGCCGATCAGGCCGACCACCACGACGTCGCAGGTCGCCTGTCGCGCCAGCATGGACAGCAGCACCGACTTGCCCACGCCCGAACCGGCGAAGATGCCCAGACGCTGGCCCCGGCTGGTGGTGGTGAAGACGTCCATCGCCCGCACGCCCAGGTCCAGCCGCTCGCCGACCCGGCCGCGCGAATGGGCGGGCGGCGGCGCGGCGCGCAGGGGATAGGGGACGAGGCCGGGCGTCAGCGGC
>NZ_DAMCNG010000068.1:9736-13234 GCF_032107865.1 Brevundimonas sp. | reverse complement strand
GAGCCCGTCAGCAACCGGTCGATCCCGTGACGCGCCAGCCGAGCGGGTCCGGTCAGGGCGCAGACGTCGCCGGACGCCAGGCGCACGCTGTGGGTGGCGCCGCCTTCAGCCGGGCCGATGCGGAACACCGCCGTGTCGCCCAGAGACACTGACAGCACGGGCGCCGTCAGATCGCGCTCGTCCCGGTCCTGATGCAGGCCCATTTTCGCCTCGCCCTGATAGAGGTTGACCAGGCAGGCGTCGGGCGGGTTCGGCCAACCGGTCAGGGCGTCCCACAGGCTCAGAAGCCGGGGCGGAATGGCGGGCCAGGGCGCGCCGGTTACGGGATGGATCGGCTGGTAGCGATAGCCCTCGCGGTCCGACACCCAGCCCAGGGCGCCGAAATTGCTCATCCGCACCGAGAACGGTCGCCCGCCGGGCGTCACCGGCCGATAAAGGGGCGCCGTCTCCAGCCCTCGTCGCACCTCGGCCAGCAGTTCGGCCTGTTCCGCAGCGTCCAGCAGGCCGGGCCACAGGCGAAAGCCGGGCAGGGCCGTCGGCGCTTCCCTCATCTCTTTTCTGGGCGGTTGCAGGGGGTTTTGCGGGATCATCGGCCGAATTTAGCGGCGCCGCGCCGCCTTGTCCGCCATAAGGCGCGGAATCGGCCCGGAACCAAGCGGAAGGCCTTGCAGCCCCTGCGGTCTTTCCCATATCCGAGCCAATCCGGCGATAACCCCCTATTCGTTAGGGGCTTGCCCGCCGACCCCATCCACCGCCGTACCGGGCGTCGTCCGGCGCGGCATGATTTCAAAAGCCCATCTGGGGGCGGTCACGCGCGGCGCTTGATCCAAGGCCGCCGCATCGCCCGCCGCAAGGAGTGAAAAGACAAGCCCATGGCCAAGATCATCGGCATCGACCTCGGCACGACCAACTCGTGCGTCGCCGTCATGGACGGCAAGAACCCCAAGGTCATCGAGAACGCCGAAGGCGCCCGCACCACCCCGTCGGTGGTCGCGATCCAGGACGGCGGCGAAATCCTCGTCGGCCAGCCCGCGCGCCGTCAGGCGGTGACCAACCCCGCCAACACCTTCTTCGCCATCAAGCGCCTGATCGGCCGCAATTTCGATGACCCGGTGGTGGCCAAGGACAAGGGCATGGTGCCCTTCGACATCGTCAAGGGTCCGACCGGCGACGCCTGGGTTCAGGCCCACGGCAAGGATTATTCGCCCCAGCAGGTTTCGGCCTTCACACTGGGCAAGATGAAGGAGGCCGCAGAGGCCTATCTGGGCGAGAAAGTCACCCAGGCCGTCATCACCGTCCCGGCCTATTTCAACGACGCCCAGCGTCAGGCCACCAAGGACGCCGGCAAGATCGCCGGTCTGGAAGTCCTGCGCATCATCAACGAGCCGACGGCCGCGGCTCTGGCCTATGGCCTTGAGAAGAATGAAGGCCAGAAGATCGCCGTCTATGACCTGGGCGGCGGCACCTTCGACGTCTCGATCCTGGAGATCGGCGACGGCGTGTTCGAGGTGAAGTCGACCAACGGCGACACCTTCCTGGGCGGTGAAGACTTCGACATGCGTCTGGTCGACTACCTGGCCGACGAGTTCAAGAAGGAGCAGGGCGTCGACCTGCGCTCGGACAAGCTGGCTCTGCAGCGCCTGAAGGAAGAGGCTGAAAAGGCCAAGAAGGAGCTGTCCTCGACGACGCAGTACGAGGTCAACCTGCCGTTCATCACCATGAACGCCTCGGGCCCGCTGCACCTGAACATCAAGCTGTCGCGCGCCAAGCTGGAAGCCCTGGTCGACGACCTGATCCAGCGCACGATCGAGCCTTGCGCCAAGGCGCTGAAGGACGCGGGCCTCAAGGCCTCGGACATCGACGAAGTCGTGCTGGTCGGCGGCATGACTCGCATGCCCGCCGTGCAGGAAGCCGTGAAGAAGTTCTTCGGCAAGGAGCCGCACAAGGGCGTGAACCCGGACGAGGTCGTGGCCCTGGGCGCCGCCGTTCAGGCGGGCGTGCTGCAAGGCGACGTCAAGGACGTGCTGCTGCTGGACGTGACCCCGCTGACGCTGGGCATCGAGACCCTGGGCGGCGTGTTCACGCCCCTGATCGAACGCAACACGACGATCCCGACCAAGAAGGCCCAGGTCTTCTCGACCGCTGACGACAATCAGTCGGCCGTGACGATCCGCGTCTTCCAGGGCGAGCGCCCGATGGCCGCCGACAACAAGGTGCTGGGTCAGTTCGACCTGATGGGCATCCCGCCCGCGCCGCGCGGCATGCCGCAGATCGAGGTCGCCTTCGACATCGACGCCAACGGCATCGTCCACGTGACGGCCAAGGACAAGGCGACGAACAAGGAACAGTCGATCCGCATCCAGGCCAACGGCGGCTTGTCGGACGCCGACATCGAGAACATGGTCAAGGAAGCCGAGGCCAACGCCGCGGCGGACAAGGCCCGCAAGGAACTGGTCGAGGCCCAGAACGGCGCCGACAGCCTGGTCCACTCGACCGAGAAGGCCCTGGCCGAGCACGGCGACAAGATCGACGAGGCGACCAAGGCGACCATCCAGTCGGCCCTGGACGATCTGAAGTCGGCTAAGGACGGCACGGACCCCGAGGCCATCCGTGAGAAGACCAACACCCTGGCGCAGGCTTCGATGAAGCTGGGCGAGGCCATGTACGCCGCCCAGCAGGGCGGGGCTGACGGCGCCGCCGACGGCCAACCCGCCGACGACGGGGTGGTCGACGCCGAGTTCGAGGAAGTCTCGGACACGGACGAGAAGAAGGACGCCTAAACCGGCGCCTCGCTAATGTTCGGCCCCGCTTGCCAGACGGCAGGCGGGGCCGTTTCATGAAACTTGCATCATTCGACCGGGCGCCCATGTCATCAGGCAGGCCGTCGGTCATCCGCGAACGGAACGCCTCCAGATCAAGAGAGGCCGAACAGCACCCTGGCGCGGCGGGAAAGTAAGAGGACGAACGCCTGATGGCGCAACGTGACTATTACGAGATTCTGGGGGTCGAGCGGACGGTGGACGCCGCCGTGCTCAAGAGCGCCTATCGCAAGCTGGCGATGGAGCATCACCCGGACCGCAACGGCGGCTCCGAAGAGTCCGTGGCCCGCTTCAAGGAAATCTCCGAGGCCTACACCGTCCTGTCGGACGAGCAGAAGCGCGCGGCCTATGACCGTTTCGGCCATGCGGGCGTGGGCGGCGGCGCGGGCGGGGGCAACCCCTTCGGCCAGGGCGGCGGCCAGGGCTTCCACGACATCAACGACATCTTCTCTCAGGTCTTCGGCGACGCCTTCGGCGATGCGTTCGGCGGCCGGGGCGGCGGGCGCCAGCAACAGAGCGGCCCGCGTCGCGGCTCGGACCTGCGCTACGACCTCGAGATCACGCTGGAGCAGGCCTATAAGGGCGCCGACGTCGAGATCGCCATCCCGACCCTGATGACCTGCGAGGTCTGCGACGGCTCGGGCGCCAAGGCGGGGACCAAGCCGACCATCTGCTCCAC
>NZ_DAMCNG010000068.1:0-9602 GCF_032107865.1 Brevundimonas sp. | reverse complement strand
GGCGGCGCCGGTCGCGTGCGTCAGGCCAACGGCTTCTTCCAGGTCGAGCGCACCTGCCCCCGCTGCGGCGGCTCGGGCGAGATGATCGCCGATCCCTGCACCACCTGCCGGGGTCACGGCCAGGTCCGCAAGACCCGCAAGCTCAGCCTCAAGGTTCCGGCGGGCGTCGACGACGGCTCGCGCATCCGCCTGTCGGGCGAGGGCGAGGCGGGCCAGCGCGGCGGGCCGCGCGGCGACCTCTATGTCTTCCTGTCGGTGCTGCCGCACGAACTGTTCGAGCGCGACAACCTGGACCTGCTGGTCACGGTGCCGGTGCCGATGACGGTGGCGGCCCTGGGCGGGGCTGTTGACGCGCCCTGCCTGATCTCAGAAGCCTGCGACGGCAAGTGCAAGGCCCCGGTCGAGGTGCCTGCGGGCGCCCAGACGGGCAAGACCGTCCGCATCAAGGGCAAGGGCATGCCGCACCTGAACGGCCGCGGTCGTGGCGATCTGGTGGTCGAACTGTTCGTCGAGACGCCGACCGACCTGAACGCGCGCCAGAAGGAGCTTCTGGCGGAACTGGCGGCCTCGCTGGGCGAGAGCCAGACGCCGCGCAACACGAGCTTCGCGGGCAAGGCCAAGCGCTTCTGGGCCGATATTCTGGGCGGCGACGCCGATAATCCGAAAGAGACTGCGTGAGCGACATCTTCCACGCCGGCATCTCCGGCGCCCGGGGCCGCATGGGCCGCGCCGTTTCTCAGGTTCTGGACGCTCGCGAGGACGTGGTGGTGGCCGCCCGTTTCGATCGCGGCGAAACCGTCGACCTGAAGCTGTGCGACGTCATCATCGACTTCTCGACGCCCGAGGCTTCGGTCGCCCTGGCCAAGGCCTGCGCCGAGGCGGGCGGACCGGCGCTGGTCGTCGGCTCGACCGGCCTGACGCCCGAGCAGGAGGCCGAGATCGAGGCCGCCGCCGACAAGATCGCCATCGTCATGAGCGGCAATTTCTCGCTGGGCGTGAACATCCTGATCGGCCTGGTCGAGCACGCGGCCCTGCGGCTGGATGCGCGCGACTGGGACATCGAGGTGCTGGAGACCCATCATCGGCGCAAGGTCGACGCGCCTTCGGGCACGGCCCTGATGCTGGGCGAGGCCGCCGCCAACGGTCGGGGCCGCGATCTGAAGGAGCTGCGCAGCGCCCCTTATGACGGCATCACCGGCCCGCGCGAAACGGGCAAGATCGGCTTCGCCTCCCTGCGGGCGGGCGGGGTGATCGGCGACCATACCGTGATGTTCGCCTCGGAAGACGAGATGCTGACCCTGTCGCATTCGGCCATGGATCGCAGTCTGTTCGCCAAGGGCGCGGTGGCCGCCGCCGCCTGGGTGCGCAACCGCCGCCCCGGCCTCTACGACATGCAGGACGTCCTGGGCTTCCGCCAGGCTTGATGCCTGGAGGCGCTGACGCGCCCACGCTATCGCTCGCCGCGCGGCGGCTCGCTGCTTGAGCGCGGTTGGTTCA
Organism: Brevundimonas sp.; assembly: GCF_032107865.1. Taxonomy (GTDB): domain Bacteria; phylum Pseudomonadota; class Alphaproteobacteria; order Caulobacterales; family Caulobacteraceae; genus Brevundimonas. The sequence goes on along the minus strand of NZ_DAMCNG010000068.1, from coordinate 8,105 downwards.
GGCTAGGCGGGTTCGGCCAGCAGGGCGCTCAGGGCGCCGCGCCAGGCGGTCAGGTCGGTCGAGCGTTCGGCGATCAGGCGGCTGAGCACGCCGCACTGGCCCCGGGTCGGCGCGGCCATGCCCCAGGCCGGGAAGGCGCGCCGTTCGATCCGGTTGCGCGCCACGACCTCGATCTCCTCGTGACGCTCGTCGAAATGCAGGTGCAGCATCAGGATGTCGAGCGCGCTGGGCGAGCCTTCGAGAACCTGAACGAACACGCCGCCCTGCAGCGTCAGCGCCCCCGTAATGCCGTTGCGGGCGTTCAGGAAGGCGGCGACGTGGACGATGTCGACCATCGCCGTCGCCTCATCGTCCGGGGCCAGACGCGAGCGGCTGCAATAGACGAGCTGGTCCAGCGTGTTCATGACAGCCACGCTAGGGTCTTATCTACGAGGATGAAAGTGACGCTTTCGTCAACGTCCGGTTGAGCCGAAGCCGCCGGCGCCTCGGTCGGTCTCGTCCACGGCCTCGACTTCGACCATCCGGGCCTGCTCGTAGCGGGCGATGACCATCTGGGCGATGCGGTCGCCGCGCTTGATCTCGAACGGCAGCTCGCCGTGGTTGATCAGGATGACCCCGACCTCGCCGCGATAGTCGCTGTCGATGGTGCCCGGCGAATTGGGCGCCGAGATGCCGTGCTTCAGCGCCAGGCCCGAACGCGGGCGCACTTGGGCTTCATAACCGGGCTCAAGCGCGATCTTCAGCCCGGTGGGGATCAGCTTGCGCTGACCCGGCTCCAGCACCAGGGTCTCGCCTTCGCCGATGGCGGCGCGCAGGTCCATGCCCGCCGAACCGGCGGTCTCATAGGCGGGCAAGGCCAGACCCTCGGCGTGAGGCAGGCGTTCGACGCGGATGGTGGTCATGACGGGGAGGGTCTCTCTAGGCCTTGAAGTGATCGGCGATGCGTTGGGCGAGCTTCCTCGCCACTTCGGTCTTGGACTGGCGCGGCCACGGCTCGGCGCCGCCCTGGGTGAACAGGGTCACGGCGTTGCCGTCCGAACCGAACACCTCGTCCGAGACGTCGTTGCCGACGATCCAGTCGCACCCCTTGCGCGACAGCTTGGCGCGGGCGTTGGCCTCCAGGTCGCTGGTTTCGGCGGCGAAACCGACCACCAGCTTCGGACGACGTGGTCCGGGGGCGGAGACGCCCGCCAGAATGTCGGGGTTCTCGATCAGGGCCAGCGACGGCGGGCCGCCCGGCGCCTTCTTTATCTTGCCGGAAGCCACGCCGTCCACGCGCCAATCCGCGACGGCGGCGCTCATCACGGCGATATCCGCAGGAAGAGCAGCCTCGACGGCGGCCTTCATCTCGACAGCCGCCTCGACCCAGATGCGGGTCACGCCGACGGGCGCATCCAGCGCCACCGGGCCGGAGATCAGCGTCACCTGCGCCCCCAGTTCGGCCAGGGCGGCGGCGACCGCATAGCCCTGCTTGCCGCTGGAGCGGTTGGTCAGGCCGCGCACCGGGTCGATCGGCTCGAAGGTCGGTCCGGCCGTGACCACGGCGGTCCGGCCCGTCAGCGGGCGTCCGTCCGGTCCGGCCAGCAGGCGGGTGACGGCGTCTAAGATGACCGGCGGTTCGACCATGCGGCCCGGCCCGAATTCGCCGCAGGCCATGATTCCGTTGTCCGGCCCGACCACGGCCATGCCGTGAAAGCCGTCGAAGCTCTTCAGTCGCTCGACATTGGCCCGCACCGCCGGGTGCAGCCACATGCGCACGTTCATGGCCGGGGCCAGCAGCACCTTCTTGTCGGTGGCCAGAAGCGTGGTCGAGGCCAGGTCGTCGGCCATGCCGTTGGCGGCCTTGGCGATCAGCCCGGCCGTCGCGGGCGCGACCACCACCAGATCGGCCCAGCGCGACAGCTCGATATGGCCCATGGCCGTCTCGTCTTCCGGCATGAACAGATCCTGCCGCACCGGGTGGCCGGTCAGGGCGGCCAGCGACATGGGGGTGACGAACTCGGCGCCGGCCTTGGTCAGCACGGTCATCACTTCGGCGTCGGCCTTCTTGAGCAGGCGGATCAGCTCCAGCGCCTTATAGGCGGCGATGCCGCCGCCGACGATCAGCAGGATTTTGCGGCCGGAAAGCGAGGGTGCGGTCATGACGGAATCTGTAGCCGGGCGGGGTGACGGCGTCGAGACAAAGCGACGTCGCTGACGTTTCCGTCAATGGAACATTGCCGGAACAAAAATTGTATGCCTAACTGTGTTCGGCGGGTTTCAGGAGGGGATGCCATGCATATGCGGATGTCTGCGGCCCTGGCTGCGGCGGTTGTGGTTCTGGCGGGATGCGACAGCGGCGGCTCGGCGGTCGAGACGCGGGATCGCAGCACGGCCGAACCGGTCGGCCTGGTTTCAGAGGGGGCGCGAGACGGCGTGGCGGATGCTGCGCCGCTGGAAGCGGCCAAGCCGCCGGTCACGGCCAATCGGCGGGAAACCGCCGACGCCAAGGTGCAGCGGCTGTATGAACGCAACGGCGCCGCCTTCGGCGCCAAGTCGGCCGAGGATTATCTGCAGAAGGTTCAGGCCTTCACCGAGGAAACGCCGTCCGGCACCGAGACCGTGAAGCGGCCGAACGGCGACACCCTGTTCTATCAGGCCTCGACCAACACCTTCGCCGTGGTGGACCGCAACGGCGTGCCGCGCACCATGTTCAAACCGGACGACGGCCCGACTTATTGGGCGCAGCAGAAGGAGCGGGCTCCGACCTTCGGCCAAAGGCGGAATGGGACGCGCGTGGCGGAGTAGGGCGGCTGTGTCAGGCCGGATCGAACGTCAGGGGCGCGCCCCAGAACTGGGCGACCAGGTCCGACTGCGGGCCGGGCGTTCCCGTGGTCAGGAAGTCGCGGCGCGCCGACGAACCCAGGTCGTATTCCGGGTGGCGGTCGAAATAGCGTTCCAGCGAGTCGGCCACGGCGGCGGGCTGGCTGATGACCTGCACGCCGGGCGGCAGGGCCTGGGCGAACAGATCGGCCACGATCTCATAGTGGGTGCAGCCCAGGATGGCCTTGTCCGGGTGGCGGCCGATGCGGCGGCGCAGGGCGTCGACGTGGTCGTCGACAACCACCTTCAGCTCCTCCGGCGGGGCGCCCAGCTCGATCAGACCGGCCAGGCCGGGGCAGGCCTCGGTGAAGACGGCCAGGTCGTCGCGGCGCTTGTCGATCTCGATCTCATAGACCCGGCTCATGGCCGTGGCGGCGGTGCAGAAGACGCCGGTGATGTCGATCGCCTGCTTCTTCTCGCCTTCCAGTCGGCCGTTGCGCTCGGCCTCGAACGACCAGGGCAGGCCGGTGGCCGCCTCGATGGTCGGGACGATGATGCCCAGGACGTTGACCGGGCGACCCAGCTTCTGGCGCATCTCCGGAATCCAGGTCTGCTGCAGGCGACGCAGCGCGATGGCCGAGGCCGTGTTGCAGGCCAGCACGACCACGGAAGCGCCCGCCTCGAACAGGCGCTCGCACCCGGCGCGCGTCAGCGCGACGATGTCTTCGCCGTTGCGCCCGCCATAGGGGGCATGGGCCTGGTCGCCCAGATAGATGAAATCCCGCGTCGGAAAGCGGGCCGTGAGTTCGCGGTGGACCGTCAGGCCCCCCACGCCGGAGTCGAAAACGCCTATCGCCATGCAGCGGCCTTTAGCCTCGCGGGGTTTCGCCGTCCAATAGTTAGGACTAAACCGGATTTATGCGACGTCGGGGGCCGCTGCGCCGAAGGACGTCCGAAACAGCTATGGTTGGGAGACCTGGATGCACAGACGTCATCTTCTCATCGGGGGCGCGAGCCTCGTCGCCTTGTCGGGCTGCGCCTCGGCCGGGGCCGTGGAGACCGAAATGACGGGGCCGACCGCCGTTTCCCTGTCGACCGCAGATGAAGCGCGCATCGCCCGCGCCGTCCTACCGACGGCCGCCCCGCGCGCCGAGTTGCTGCAGCCCTGGACCGGCCCCTATGAGGGCGTGCCGCCGTGGGACACGGTGACCGCGCCCAAGATGCGCGAAGCCATCCTGGAAGGCATCGAGCTGCAACGCGCCGACATCGCCGGCATCGCCAACAATCCGGACGCCCCGACCTTCGCCAACACCCTGGTGGCGATGGAGCTGGCCGGCGAGCCGCTGGACCGCGCCCTGAACGTGTTCAGCGTCATGACGTCGAACGTCGGCGGTGAACAGTGGGATGCGCTGGAAACCGAGCTGTCGCCGATCTTGTCGGCCGCTGGCGACGAGATCACCTTCAACGAGAAGCTGTTCCAGCGCATCAAGGCCGTGGCCGACGGCGCTGAGGCTGGCGGCCTGACCGCCCGGGTGGCCCGTATGGCTGAGGACCGTCGCCGCGAGGGCTTCATACGCACGCCGATCCTGTCGAGCGGTTCGGACAAGGCTGTGGCTGAGAGCCTGAACGCCCAGCAGACCCGCCTAGCCGAGCGCAGCCGCGACGCCTTCGTGCGCAACGGCGCCGCCCTGGACGCCGCCGGCAAGGCCGAGCTGGGCCGCATCAACACCGACCTGTCGAACGCCTTCACCGGCTTCGGCCAGAAGGTGGTCGCCGACGAGAACACCTGGACGGTCATCGCCAATGAAGCCGGTCTGAAGGGTCTGCCGGACTCGAACAAGGCCGCCGCCGCCGCCGCGGCGCGCACACGCAACGTTCAGGGCTGGGCCATCGTCAACACCCGCTCCAGCGTCGATCCTTTCCTGACCTTCGCCGACGACCGCGCCCTGCGTCAGCAGGTGTGGACCAAGTTCGCCAAGCGCGGCGACAACAACGACGCCAACGACACCAAGGCGACCATCGCCCGCATCGTCGCCCTGCGTCAGCAGCGCGCCCGCCTGCTGGGCTTCGGCAACCACGCCGAATGGCGCATGCAGGACACCATGGCCAAGACCCCGGCCGCGGCGATGGATCTGATGCAGCGCGTCTGGGCTCCGGCCAAGGCCCGCGTCGCCGAGGAAGTCGCCGACATGAAGGCGATCGCCGGTCACGACATCGAGCCGTGGGACTACCTCTACTACGCCGAGAAGGTGCGTAAGGCGAAGTACGACCTCGATCAGAACGAGCTGAAGCCCTACTTCGAACTGCATGCTGTGCGCGCGGCGTCGTTCTACATGGCCGAGCGCCTGTATGGCTTCGTCTTCAAGCAACTGCCCAAGGGCACGGTCTCGACCTTCGAGCCGGACGTGACCACCTATGAGGTCTCGGACAAGGCGACCGGCAAGCTGATCGGCCTGTTCTACGCCGACGACTTCGCCCGTCCGGGCAAGCGTTCGGGCGCCTGGATGACGACCTATCGCTCGTTCTCGCAGCTGACGGGATCGAAGCCGATCCTGGCCTCGAACAACAACAACTTCGTCAAGGCGCCGGATGGCCAGCCGCTGCTGATCTCGCTGGACGACGCCGAGACCCTGTTCCACGAGTTCGGCCACGCCCTGCACTACTTCTCGTCGGTTGTGACCTATCCGTCGTTCGGCAACACGCCGCGCGACTTCGTGGAATATCCGTCGCAGGTGCACGAGCACTGGGTGCTGAGCCGCCCGATCCTGGACGGCTACATGAAGCACGTCGAGACCAAGCAGCCGATGCCGCAGGCGCTGGTGGACAAGATCGAGGCCTCCTCGACCTTTAACCAGGGCTACGCCACGGTCAGCTACCTGTCCTCGGCCCTGGTCGACATGGACCTGCACACCCAGGCCACGCCGCCGACCGACATCGACGCCTTCGAGAAGGCCTCGCTGGGCCGTCTGGGCATGCCCAAGGAGATCGTGATGCGGCACCGCCTGCCGCAGTTCAATCACCTGTTCACCTCGGACGCCTATTCGGCCGGCTACTACTCCTACCTGTGGTCGGAAGTGATGGACGCCGACACCTGGGCCTACTTCGAAGAGTCGGGCGACGTCTTCAACCCGGACATCGGCGGCCGCTTCAAGTCGATCATCCTGGCGCCGGGCAACACCACGGATCGCGGCGACGCCTATCGCCAGTTCCGCGGCCGCAACCCGGACGTGGCGGCCCTGCTGAAGGTGCGCGGCTTCCCGGTTTCCTAAGGGGCCTATCGGCCTTCGGCCTACTTGAGGCCGTTGGCCGCTAATTCTGGAGAGGGCCCGGCGGAGCGATCCGCCGGGCCTTTTCTATTTCTGTTGAGGTGGCGTAAGCCTTGGCTGTGTCACAGGCTGCGTCGGGTCGAGAAGGCGGAGCCTTCTGATCGCGGCCCAGCAAGGAAGGAGCGCCCATGAGCGTCGTCGCCTCCTACGTCTACAAGGACGGCAAGCGGGTGCGCGACGCGCCGCTGACGGATCAGGGCCTGGCCCTGGCCAAGGGCGAATACCTGTGGATCGGCCTGCACGAGCCGTCGGACGATGAGTTCGACGTCCTGGTCCGCCGTTTCCACCTGCATCCCCTGGCGGTCGAGGACGCCCTGACGGCGCACCAGATCCCCAAGCTGGAGGTCTATGGCTCCGAACTGTTCATCGTCGCGCGCACGGCCCAGGCCAAGGGCGATCGCATCCTGTACGGCGAAACCCACGTCTTCGTCGGCCCCAACTACGTCATCACCATCCGCCACGGCTCGGCGCGCGCCCATACCCAGCTGCGCGCCCAGCTGGAGGCCTCGCCGCACCAGTTGAGCCACGGGCCGGACTTCATCCTGCACGGGGTGCTGGACTTCATCGTCGATGGCTACATCCCCATTATCGACGCCATTGAGGACAAGGTGCTGGAGATGGAGCAGGTCGCCCTCGACAGCTTCCTGTCGCGCGCCGACATCACCCGCCTGTTCCAGCTGCGCCGCGAACTGCTGAAGTTCAGCCGGGTGCTGGGGCCGATGGAGGAGGTCTGCGTCAAGCTGCAGTCGCTGGACCTGCCCTGCATCGACCGCGAGGTGCGGCCCTATTTCCGCGATGTGGCCGACCATGTGCGTCGTGTCGCCAGCCGCGCGGCGGGCCTGCGCGACATCCTGGCCTCGGTGTTCGAAGTGTCCAACCTGCTGGAGCAGCAGCGCCAGGGCGTCATCACCCGCAAGCTGGCCGCCTGGGCCGCCATCCTGGCGACGCCGACGGCGGTGGCGGGCATCTACGGCATGAATTTCGAACACATGCCCGAGCTGCGCTGGACCTATGGCTATCCGGCGGTGCTGGCCTTGATCGTCGCCATCTGCATCGGCCTGTACGTCACCTTCAAGCGGACGCGGTGGCTGTAATCAGCCGCTGTTCCTGAGGCCCGCCGCCACGCCGTTGATGGCCAGAAGGATGCCGTTGCGCACGCGCGGGTCGTTGTCGCCTGCGCGGCGGCGGCGGATCAGCTCGATCTGCACATGGTTCAGCGGCTCGACATAGGGCATGCGCTGGCGGATCAGCCGATCCAGTTCGGGCTGGGCGCCCAACAGGCTCTGTTGCCCGGTGATCGACAGGACGGCCGCGACGGTGCGGTCCCATTCGGTGTGGATGGCGTCGTAGATCCGTTCGGCCAGGGCGGCGTCGGGGACCAGTCCGGCGTAACGGCGGGCGATGGCCATGTCGGCCTTGGCCATCACCATCTCCATGTTCTGAACCATGGTGCGGAAGAAGGGCCAGGTCTCGGCCATGGCGCGCAGCTCGGCCGGGTCTTCGCCCTGGACCGCCGAGCCGAAGCCGAACCAGCCGGGCAGCATGACCCGCGACTGCGACCAGCTGAACACCCAGGGAATGGCGCGCAGATCCTCAATGGCGGGGGAGGCGGTGCGGCTGGCCGGGCGCGAGCCGATCTTCAGGTCGGCGATCTCGGCGATGGGGGTGGCGGCGCGGAAATAGTCGACGAAGCCGGGCGTGTCATAGACCAGGGCGCGATAGGCCTTCATCGAGGCGGTCGACAGGCGCGCGGCCGTGGCGCCGTGCTGGGCGCTGTAGTCCGCGTCGGACTGCGGCCCCAGCGAGGCCAGCACCGTTCCGCAGGTGAGGGCGTCGAGGTTGCGCTGGGCGACTTCCGGCTCGCCGTATTTGTTGGCGATGACCTCGCCCTGTTCGGTGACGCGGATGCGGCCCGCGACGGTCCCGGCAGGTTGGCCCAGCACGGCCGAAAAGGCCGAACCGCCGCCGCGTCCGACG
>NZ_DAMCNG010000067.1:0-13260 GCF_032107865.1 Brevundimonas sp. | reverse complement strand
CGACCTGATCATCCCTCGCGGCGGCAAGAGCCTGGTCGCTCGCGTTCAGGCAGAGGCCAAGGCGCCGGTGCTGGGCCACCTCGAGGGTCTGTGCCACACCTATCTGGACGCCGCCGCCGATCTGGACGTCGCTCGTCGCGTCACCCTGAACGCCAAGATGCGCCGCGTTTCCGTCTGCGGCGCGACCGAGACCTTGCTGGTGGACCGCGCCGCAGCCGCGCGCCTGCTGCCCGCCGTCGCCGCTGACCTGATCGCCGCCGGATGCGAACTGCGTGGCGACGCCGAAGCGCGCGCCCTCGTCCCGAACATGAGCGAGGCGACCGAGGCCGACTGGACCACCGAATACCTGGCCCCCACCCTGTCAGTGCGCGTGGTGGACGGCGTGGACGGCGCGGTCGACCACATCCGCCGCTACGGTTCGGGCCACACCGAGGCCATCGTCACCACCGACGAGAAGGCCGCCGAACGCTTCGCCAATGGCGTCGACAGCGCCATCGTGCTGATCAACGCCTCGACCCAGTTCGCCGACGGCGGCGAATTCGGCTTCGGCGGCGAAATCGGCATCTCGACCTCAAAGCTGCATGCGCGCGGGCCAGTCGGCGCGGAGCAGCTGACCACCTATAAGTATGTTGTGCGCGGCGAGGGCCAGACGCGGCCGTAATGCACCTTCTCCCTCCCCTTTATGGGGAGGGTGGCTGAGGCGCAGCCGAAGCCGGGTGGGGCGCTTAGGCAGACCACACCCCGCTCATATCGTACGGCCCTCCCCACCCGGTCGCTACGCGACCACCCTCCCCATCAAAGGGGAGGGAGAACCGCGCCTCAACGGCTTTCTGGCAGCGCATAGGCGATCACATAGTCCCCGCGCGGCGTCTCCATGAAGTGATGCCCGCCGGCCATGATGACCAGATACTGGCGGCCGTTCTGCTCATAGATCATCGGATTGGCCTGGCCGCCCGCCGGAAGCACGTCCGACCACACCGTCTTGCCCGTCTCGATGTCGATGGCGCGGATCAGGTCGTCCGTCGCGGCGGCGATGAAGATCAGTCCGCCCGCCGTCACCGCCGAGCCGCCGTTGTTCGGCGTGCCGATCTCCAGCGGCAGCATCGACGGAACGCCGAACGGCCCGTTCTTGCGCGCCGTGCCGAACGGACGATCCCACAGGGTGCGGCCGCTCTTCAGGTCGATGACGCGCATCCCGCCGTAGGGCGGCTGTTTGCACAGCAGGCCGGTGAACTTGACCCGCCAGCCCGCATTGACGTCGATGGCGTAGGGCACGCCCATCTGCGGGTCGCCCGCGCCCTCGGCCTTGGACTTCGACAGGTTGCCGCCGCGGTTGGCCGCCTCCTTCTCGCGCTCGATGTAGCGGGGATCGTCGCGCGCGAACCAGCCCAGACGCTCGGCTTCGGCGCGCGGCACCAGACGGTTGTGGTTGGGCATGTCGTTGTAGTTGGCGACGATCACGCCTCGCGCTGGATCGACCGCCACCCCGCCCCAGTCCGAGCCGCCGTTGTAGCCCGGATACTGAATCCAGTGCCGGTCCGACGTCGGCGGCGTGAAATAGCCGTCATAGGCCGCCTGATGGAACTGGATGCGGCAGACCATCTGGTCGATCGGGGACATGCCCCACATGTCGCGCTCGGTCAGGTCAGCCTTCCTCAGCGTATGGAACAGGGAGAAGGGCTGGGTCGGGCTGCGCTGCGACGGCTCGACGCCGCCCTGGGGCACGCGGCGCTCCTCGACCTTGTGCAGCGGCTGACCGGTGCGGCGGTCCAGGATGTAGAGGTCGCCCTGCTTGGACGGCAGGATCACCGCCGGAACCACAGTCCCGTTGATCGGCATGTCGACCAGGGTCGCCTGTGAGCCCAGGTCATAGTCCCAGACGTCCTTGCGCACCGTCTGGAAATGCCAGCGCGGCTTGCCCGTAGTCACATCCAGCGCGACCAAGGAGGTGGCGTATTCGTTCTCGGCCGGACGACGCAGGCCCGAATAATAGTCCGCCGCCGAATTGCCCATTGGCAGGAAGACCAGACCCAGCGCCTCGTCCGCCGTGGCCGTGGTCCACATGTTCGGCGTGCCCGGCGTATAGGTCTCGCCTTCCGGCGGCAGGGTGGTGATGTCTGGCCGCATCATGTCCCAGGCGAAGCGCAGTTGGCCCGTCACCGCGTCGAAGCCCTGGATCACGCCCGATGCGTTCCACCGTTTCTGGCCGTCCAGCACCTGATGACCCGTGACCACCACCCCGCGCACGATGACCGGCGCCGAGGTGATCGACACCATGCCCGGATAGGGATCGCCCATGCCGTGCTTGATGCTGACCGAGCCGTTGGTCCCGAAACCGGCGCAGGGAACGCCCGTACGCGCGTCCACCGCCACCAGGCGCCCGTCCAGCGTGCCTTCGATGATGCGCGTGGCGCAGGGCTGGGCCGCATCGACGTTGGGGGCCGCATAATAGGCCACGCCCCGGCAGGCGGCGGTATAGGGAATCTGGTCGTCGGCGACCTTGGGATCATAGGTCCACTTCTGCTTTCCGGTCGCCGCATCGACGGCGAACAGGCGGTTACGCGCCGAGCACAGATAAAGCGTGTCGCCGATCTTCAGCGGCGTCGTCTCGGCGCCCCAGCGCTCGTCCGGCAGGTCGCCGGTGCGGAAGGTCCAGGCGCGTTGAAGCCCCTTCACATTGTCCTTGGTGATCTGGCTCAGCGGCGAATAGCGCTGGGCGCTGTCAGAACCGCCCCAGGCAGGCCAATCGGCGCCGACCTTCAGCACCGCCGGGTCGCCCACGCCGCCGTTCGCCGCGCCCGGAACCGGGCTGAGCACCCGCGCCTTGTTCGCCTGGGCCACCACCACGCCGGAAATCAGGCCGAAGACGACGATGGCCGCCAGTCCGCCCAGGGCCAGCTTGCCGCCGCCCCCGTCGCGCTTCAGCGCCGGGAAGCTGAGGACCACCGCGATCAACAGCACCAGCGGCGCCACCACGCGCGGGACCAGGGCCCAACCGTTCAGCCCGACCTCCCACAGCGCCCAGACGACGGTGCCGATGAAGATGGCGATGTAGAGCCAGGCGCCCAACGGTCTGAGCAAGGCCAGCAGCCCGCCCGAGATGATCATCAACAGACCGACGATCAGATAGTAGGCGGACCCGCCCAGCATGATCAGCTGGCCTCCGCCTATGGTCAGCGTCAGCCCGATCAGGGCGATGACGATCCCGAGAAGCCTGACAAGGACGCTGCCGAAGCCCCGTCCGCGCTCAATGGACGACATGGCGCCCTCCCATCGTTCAGCTTGGCCTTGGACTGCAACACGCCAGCAAGACCGCCGTTCCATCGGGGCGCGAGAAACCGGGAGCCGATCTGATCGACGCATAGAAAAAGGGCCGCACGCCCCTTCGGCGTACGGCCCTCAATCTGTTCTGGCTGAGGCCTTACTGACGCGCCAGCTGGCTGGCCAGGATCAGCTCCAGCTGCTTGCGGATATGCGGCGTCAGCTCTTCGATGCCCCAGTTGTCATAGGCGGCGAAGCGGAAGTTGTTGATGAAGACGTCCCAGATCAGACGCGCCAACATGGGCAGATCCACGTCCTGGCGCAGCTCGCCTTCACGCACGCCGGCCTGCAGAATCTCGGCCACGGCCTCGACCAGGGGGCGGACGAAGGCGCGCGAGCGCAGATCGGCGTCTTCCGGCTGGAACCACGAACGCGCCACCATGGCCTGCATCAGCGGCAGATGGTCCAGCGAGCGGTGATAACCCGCCGTCAGCCCGTTCGACAGGCGGTCCAGAACGCGGCCCTCGGCGGCGGCGGTGCGGATATCGACCAGCAGGCCTTCCATCTCTTCGGAGAAGACGGCTTCGAACAGCTCGGCCTTGTCCTGGAAGTTGGCGAAGACCGCGCCGGTCGACATGCCGGCGCCCTTGGCGATGTCGCGGATGGTGGCGGCGTCATAGCCGCGCTCGGCGAAGAGGGTGCGGGCGGCGTCCAGAACCTTCTGACGCGTGCGCACCTTGGCGGCCTGGCGGCGGTTCAGCCGAGGCTGGACTTCGGCTTCGGCGACGGCAGGGGCGGACTGGGAAGATTCACGCATCGGCGGCGGCTCTAAACTCATCTATGTGCGGCGTTCGCCCCATCGCGGCTCGCCGTCGACCTGACGCGAACCTGGAACAAGGCGGAGAACGCTCCTTGGGAGGAAGTGGTGAACTTTCATCACCGAACAATGACCAAAATGGGTCACGGGCGGCATAAAACTTTGCCGCACCACGCTCAGGAGTTCAACACGACTACGGAGTTCTACTGATACCGCAAGGTCAGCAAAGCTCTGCGGCTCAAAGCTTGGCTATATGCCTCAGTCTATTTCCTTTCTGCATCATTGGGCGGCCGAACGGGGAAAACAGGGAATCCGATCCGCCCTCGCGCGGCGCGCCAAAATTTTTTAAGACCGCATGATCGCCCCCTGCCGCTAGGCTTTGGGCAGCGCGCCCCTTAGGGCCCGAGATGAGGAAACGACGAATGAAGAAACTGTTCGCAGGGGTCGCTGCGGCCGCCCTTCTGGCGCCGGCCGCCGCCTTGGCCCATGACGACCACGCCTGCATCGACGAGGCCTGCACCGTCTTCGAGCTGTTCCAGACCCCGGCCGCCCAGGGCGGCGCCTCGGGCTGGCAGGGCACGGACGCGCCCCGATACGGAACCTGGGGCTTCGACCTGACCGGTCGCGACACCTCGGTCGATCCGGGCGACAGCTTCTTCCGCTACGCCAACGGCGCGGCGCTGGACCAGTTGACCATCCCGTCGGACCGCACCTCCTACGGCTCGTTCGCCCTGCTGCGCGAACTGTCCGACAACCGCATGAAGAAGCTGGTGACGGACCTGGCCGCGCGCACCGATCTGGCCGCCGGTTCGGACGAGCAGAAGATCGCCGACGCCTACCGCGCCTTCATCGATCAGGCTCGCGTCGACCAGTTGGACGCCCAGCCGCTGGCTCCGTATCTGGCCGCCATCCGCGCCGCCGACAGCCATGAGAAGATCGCCGCCTATATGGGTCAGACCCAGGGACGCGCGGGCGGCTCCTTCTTCGGCACCGGCATCACCATCGATCAGAAGAACCCCACCCGCTACGCCGTGACCACCGGCCAGTCGGGCCTGGGGATGCCCAACCGCGACTACTATCTGGACGCCCGCTTCGCCGACAAGAAGCAGAAGTACCAAGCCTATATCGAGCAGATGCTGACCAACATCGGCTGGAGCGATCCGGCCGGCTCGGCCGCCGCCGTCGTCGCCCTGGAGGATCGGATCGCCGAGGCCCACTGGACCCCGATCGAGAACCGCAACCGCGACAAGACCTACAACCCCTACTCCATCCAGAGCCTGGCCGCCGAGGCGCCCGGCTTCGACTGGGCCGGCTATTTCAACGCCGCCGGACTGGGCGCCGTCGATCGCGTGATCGTGCGCCAGAACACGGCCATGCCGAAGATGGCCGCCATCTTCGCCGAGACGCCGGTGGCCACCTTGCAGGCCTGGCAGGCCTTCCACACCACGGACGACGCCGCGCCCATGCTGTCGCAGCGCTTCTCGGACGCCCAGTGGGCGTTCCACTCGCGCGACCTGGCCGGCCAGCCCGAACAACGCAGCCGCGAGAAACGCGCCATCAGCTTCGCCGAAGGCGCCCTGGGCGAGGCGGCGGGCCGTCTCTATGTCGCCGAATACTTCCCGGCCGAATCCAAGGCCAAGATGGAAGAACTGGTCGCCAACCTGCGCACCGCCCTGTCGCACCGCATCGACAACCTGACCTGGATGGGCACGGAGACCAAGGCGGCGGCTCAGGAGAAGCTGCGCAAATTCACCGTCAAGATCGGCTACCCGAACAAGTGGCGCGACTATTCCGCGCTCGAGATCCAGGCCGACGACCTGTTCGGCAACAGCCAGCGTATGGGCCAGTTCCAGTGGAACTACCGCCTGTCGCGCCTGGACCAGCCGGTCGACAAGGACGAGTGGGGCATGACGCCCCAGACGGTGAACGCCTATTACAACTCGGCCAATAACGAGATCGTCTTCCCCGCCGCCATCCTGCAGCCGCCCTTCTTCGACCCGGATGCGGACCCAGCCGTCAACTACGGCGGCATCGGCGGCGTGATCGGCCACGAGATCGGCCACGGCTTCGACGACCAGGGCTCCAAGTCCGACGGCGACGGCGTGCTGCGCAACTGGTGGACCGATCAGGACAAGGCCAATTTCGAGAGCCTGACCAAGCGCCTGGGCGCCCAGTACGACAGCTATGAGCCGCTGCCGGGCTTCCACGTCCAGGGCGGCCTGACCATGGGCGAGAACATCGGCGACGCCGCCGGTACGGCGGTCGGTCTCGAGGCCTACCACCTGTCGCTGAAGGGCCAGCCCGCCCCGGTGATCGACGGCGTGACCGGCGACCAGCGCTTCTTCTACGGCTGGGCGCAGGTGTGGCAGTCCAAGTACCGCGAGGACGCCCTGAAGAACCAGATCGCCACCGATCCGCACAGCCCCGCCGAGTTCCGCGTCATCGGCCCGGTGCGCAACATCGACGCCTGGTACGACGCCTTCGGCATCCAGCCGGGGACCAAATACTATCTGGCGCCGGAAGACCGCGTCCGTATCTGGTAAGGCGCAGCGCCTGCTAAATGAAGAGGGCCGGAGCGTCGCCGCTCCGGCCCTTTTTCATGCGGCCAGTTTCATCAACACCAGCCCCCGCCATTCTCGAATAGTCTTCGATCTTTCCCGAACTCCGGGCATGAAAAAGCCCGCTGCGGGGGATACATCGCAGCGGGCCTTCTCGCTCTCTCAGGAGCGGACGTTTCCTCCCCGAAACGCCTTCAAGATGTCGCTGCGGCTGAGCGCTGCGCCTCTTGAGTGAGACCAAATGACGCCATCGAGGGGGTCAAGTCAATCAAGCCTCTATCGAAAGAGCGTTCTTTCGTAACTGAACGTTGATAAGTCACGTCTTCGTCATGGTTTTTATCGAAGCCTATTCGATAATGGAGCGAACCACCGCGATCAGCTGATCGCGGGCCACGGTCTGTTGCCCCGGCCGCTCGGCCTTCCAGGCGTCGTTGTCCGTGATGGCGGCGGCGCGGGCGCGTCCGGCGTCCAGATCCTTGATCGTCACCTGGCCGGCGGCGATCTCGTCCCCGCCCAGGATGACGGCGGCGGGAGCCCCGCGACGGTCAGCATATTTCATCTGCGCCTTCATGCCCGCCCGCCCCAGATAGAGCTCGGCCGCAATACCCGCCGCGCGCAGTTCGGACACGGCGTCGAGATAGTGCTGCATGTCGTCCTCAGAGAAGACGATGGCCACCACCGGCCCGCGCGTGGCGTCCTCAGCCCCGCGCCCCGCCGCACGCAGGGCCGAGGCCAGACGCGACACGCCGAACGAGAAGCCCGTCGCCGGGGTCGACTGGCCGGTGAAACGCGACACCAGATCGTCATAGCGCCCGCCGCCGCCGATCGAGCCGAAGCGCACCGCGCGCCCCTTCTCGTCCTTGGTGTCCAACAGCAGCTCGGCCTCGAACACCGCGCCGGTGTAGTATTCCAGCCCGCGCACGATGGTCGGGTCGAAGCGCACGTCGTCCTGCGACACGCCCATGGCGGTCAGGGCGCGGTCGATGGCGGCCAGTTCCTTCAGCGCCTCTTCGCCCGCAACGCCCAAGGCCGCGCCCGATACGGCGTCCAGCACGCCCGCACGGCTGAAGCCCGGCGTCTCGGCCGAGGCCAAGAAGGCTTCGATCGCCCCGATCACCGAAGCGGGCAGATTCGCCCCCTTGGTATAGTCGCCGGACTCGTCCAGACGCCCCTCGCCCAACAACAGGCGCACGCCCTCGACGCCCAGACGGTCGTATTTGTCGACGGCGCGCAGGGCGGTCAGCCGCTGCGCCGGATCGACGATCCCGCCCGCGTCGAACAGGCCGTCGAACAACTTGCGGTTGGAGACGCGTATCACCGCCTGCCCGGCCGCCAGACCCGCCGCGCGCAGGCCCTCGCAACCCATGGCGATGATCTCGGCGTCGGCCTCGGGCCGGTCCGAGCCGACGGTGTCGGCGTCGCACTGCCAGAACTCGCGGAAACGGCCCGGCCCGGGCTTCTCATTGCGCCACACCGGCCCATAGGCGTAGCGGCGGAACGGCTTGGGCAGGGTCTCCCAGTTCTGGGCGGCGAAACGGGCCAGAGGCGCCGTGTGGTCGTAGCGCAGGGCCATCCACTGGTCGTCATCGTCCTGAAGCGCGAAGACGCCTTCGTTCGGACGGTCGGCGTCGGGCAGGAACTTGCCCAGGGCGTCCGCGTATTCGAACGCCGGGGTCTCCAGCGCCTCGAAGCCCCAGCGCTCATAGACCTCGGACACGCGCGCGACGATGCGGCGCTCGGCGGTCAGGTCGCGGCCGCGACGGTCGGCGAACCCGCGCGGCGCGCGAGCTTCGGGGCGGTTGGAGGCTTCGTCGGTCATGAGGCGGCGATTAAGCCATCAGTTCCGTCGCCGCAACTCGCCGCCGCCCCTTCCCGCTCAAGCCGCGCGGCGCAACGGCAGATCGCGCCCATAGCTGAGGCGCCGCCACAGCCACTCGAACGGCCCCATAGTGAACTTGGACAGCCACAGCGGCGACCAGATCAGTTGCAGCGCCCAGACGCCGACGACGATGGCCCACTGCATCGGATAGTCGACCTGGCCGAACAGGCGCGGCCCCCACGGCATGTAGAAGATCGTCGTCATGATCAGAGTCTGGGTCAGATAGTTGGTGAAGGCCATCCGCCCCACCGGCGCCAGCCCCTTGCGCAGCCAGACCACGCCGCGCGTCGTCGCCAGGATCAACACCGAGGCGTAGGCCAGGGTGATGATGATCGGATAGGAGGCGACGACCGCCGCCCAGCCGCCGGTGGCTTCAACGCCCGGACCGGCCTGGATCTCCAGCCACTCCAGCACGCCCAACAGCGCCAGCACCGCCGCGCCGCCCGCCATCAGCATCGCATAGACGCGCGTCGGGACGCGGCCATGGAAGAAACCCGCCTTGAACAGCCCCAGGCCCAGCATCATCAACGGAACGGTCGAGAACACATACATGAACAGGCTGGCGCCTTGGGCGAAGGCCCAGGCCTTCAGGTTCTCCAGCGCCGTGCCGGCCCAGCCGCTCTGATAGGCGGCGATGGAGGCGGCGACCGCCCCGTCGGCGGGACCGCCTTCGCTCATGGCCTCCGGGAAATGCGCCATCGCCATCATCAGGCCCGCCTGAAGCGTGGCCAGCAGCACGGTCGCCCCGGCGCCGATCCAGATCAGCGACTTGGCCGGCATCGACCGCATCAGCATCATGAACAGTCCTGACCAGGCGTAGAGCAACAGGATATCGCCGTACCAGAAGGCCAAGCCGTGGATC
This sequence comes from Brevundimonas sp., assembly GCF_032107865.1. Taxonomy (GTDB): domain Bacteria; phylum Pseudomonadota; class Alphaproteobacteria; order Caulobacterales; family Caulobacteraceae; genus Brevundimonas. Next base: position 3,883 of record NZ_DAMCNG010000067.1, on the reverse strand, counting down.
AGGCCGAACAGGGCCAGGAACATCAGGCGACGGCGCAGGACGCGGCCCTTGGCCTCATCCCCCCGCTCGCCGCCGACCAAGAAGATCGACACGCCGAACAGCATGGAGAACAGGGTCACGAACTTCTGGCGGAAGAAGACGTCGACCGCCCACTGCGCCGCGCCCGAAGCCCCGACCACGGCGGGAAAAGGCGACTGATCCGGCGCCGACTCCAGGATCACCAGCGGCAGGGCGAAGGCCGCCGCATTGACCGCCAGAATGCCCAGCACCGCCGCGCCGCGCAGCACGTCCAGCGTCACGATCCGCTGATCCGTCGCCACCGGCTTCGGTTGGACCGTTTCGACCTGATCCCTCATGCTCGCCCCTTGTTGTGCGTGAAGAGGTCGAGGCTTAGGCGGGACGGCCGCTTGGGTTCACGTTAAATCCCCGTAACGTCCCGCTCGGACAGGACGCCCATGCGGTTGTTGACCACCGGCGCCGGGACAAATCCCAGATAGGCCACGCACAGACCGCCCCACAGGGCGTAGCTGACGCCCATCATGACCGCCAGCGGCAGGCCGCCGACGCCGTAGATCAGCAGGGCCGTCTCGATCGCGCCCAGGCTTTGGACCGGGTTCTGCGAAGCGATGCCCGCCAGACCCGCCATGACCACGGCCATGATCGTCTGCATCGCCGCCGCCAGCAGGCCGCCGAACACGGTGAAACGGCACACCACGCCCAGTCGCGTCGACGGGCGTCCGGTCTTCCCATGGCTGTCGATCAGCAGCCACAGCCCCACCGGCGCCGCGATCAGCCCGACCGCCAGCATCACCAGCCGCCAGTCCGTATCCACGCCCGACCACCAGTTCTCAGGTGGCCAGATAAACAGGGTCAGGATCACCGGCGGCCAGGCCGCCGCCGCCAGGGCAGCAGGAATCAGGGCGCCCGCGCCGCGTCGCGGCGCCACGCGCTTCAGGCCCGGCAGGGAGGGAAAGGCGACGGCCATCAGCGGGTCGGGACCGGCGTCTCGCCGGAATAGTCGTAGAAGCCGCGCCCGCTCTTCTTGCCCAGCCAACCGGCCTCGACATATTTCACCAGCAGCGGACAGGGCCGATATTTGCTGTCGGCCAGGCCGTCATACAACACGTTCATGATCGCCAGAGCCACGTCCAGCCCCATGAAGTCCGCCAGCTCCAGCGGCCCCATCGGATGGTTGGCGCCCAACTTCAGCGCCTTATCGATCGAGGCGACGTCGCCGACGCCTTCGTACAGCACATAGACCGCCTCGTTCATCATCGGCACCAGGATGCGATTGACGATGAAGGCGGGGAAGTCCTCGGACTCCGTGATGATCTTGCCCAGGCTTTCAGCGAAGGCGACCGCCGTCTCGAAGGTCGAGGCCGAGGTGGCGATGCCGCGCACCAGTTCGACCAGCTTCATCGTCGGCGCCGGCTTCATGAAGTGCAGGCCGATGAAGCGCTCAGGCCGATCCGTGACCGAGGCCAGACGGGTGATGGAGATCGAGGAGGTGTTGGACGCCAGCAGGGTGTCTGGTCCGAGCAGCGGCGTCAGTTCGGTGAAGACGCCCTTCTTGACGGCCTCTTCCTCGGACGCGGCCTCGATGACCAGGTCGGCCTTGGCCGCCTCCGCCAGGCTGGTCGCCGGGGCGATGCGCTGCAGGACCGCCTGGGCCTCCGCCTCGGTCGACAGGCCGCGTGCGGCGCGACGCGCCAGGCTGGCCGCGATCTCGCCTAGGGCCAGGGTCACGCGGTCCGGCGCAATGTCGTACAGCTTCACCTCATAGCCGCCGGCGGCCACCACCTGAGCGATGCCCGAACCCATTTGCCCGGCGCCGATGACGGCGACTGTCCTGATCGTGGTCATGAATTACGCGAAAAAGGCGGTCCAAGAGGGACCAGTCGTCGGCACCTTAGGAGCCCGCTCGCGCCACGCAAGGGCGGATTGGGCTCCAGGTGTGGATTCCTGGGGGGCCGTGATCCGGGCTCAACGCCCGGCAGCCCCCTCCTCGACGCTGCCGTGGATCAGCCCAGCGACATGATCAGCATCGGCGCGACCGTCCGGTTGAACAGCACGCTCAGGAACTGCAGCGCCAGCAAGGCGATGATCGGCGTAATGTCGATGCCGCCCAGCGACGGCACCACCCGCTGGAGCGGCCCCAGGATCGGGCGCGTCACCGTGTCCAGCACATAGGCGATCTGGCCCACGAAGCGATTACGCGGATTGATCACGTCGAAGGCGAACAGCCAGCTCAGGATCGCCGAGGCGATGATGCACCAGATCATCAAGGTGACGACGGCGTTCACCAGCCAGACAAGGGCGAAACCCATAAGAAACTCCTGCTTCGTTCACGCCGCTTCTAGCGGCCCGGCCGCCGATCGCCAAGGATTCGTGCGCGGCCCGTTGACACGCCCCCCTGCGCGCTTCTATGTCCCGCGCCTGCCTGTCGGTCGGGGCCGTAGCTCAGTTGGTAGAGCGCGTCGTTCGCAATGACGAGGTCAGGGGTTCGACTCCCCTCGGCTCCACCAGGGCATCTAGACGAAATCGCTGACGTTCGAACGCCTTCCAGGCGCCCCCTGCCGCGCCTCAGTTCTCGCGGTAGAAGTTGCAGTACCAGTCGACGAAGCGGGCGACGCCCTCCTCCACCGGGGTCGTGGGGGCGTAGTCGAGGGCGGCCAAGGTGTCCGTGACGTCGGCCTCGGTGTCGGCGACGTCGCCGTCCTGCATGGGCATGAGGTTCAGCTTCGCCTTGCGGCCCAGCTTGGTCTCCAGCACCTCGATGTAGCGCATCAGCGGCACGGGACGGCCCGCGCCCAGGTTCAGGATGCGCCAGGGGGCCACGCCGCTGGTCGCCGGATTGGGGGCGGCCGCGTCCCACGTCGGATCGATGGCGGCGGGACGATCCAGCGCCGCGATCACGCCGGTGACGATGTCGTCGACATAGGTGAAGTCGCGGCTCATCCGCCCCTCGCCGTACACGTCGATCGGCTCGTCCTTCAGGATGGCGCGGGTGAATTTGAACAGGGCCATGTCCGGGCGGCCCCACGGCCCATAGACGGTGAAGAAGCGCAGGCCCGTCGCCGGAAAGCCGAACAGATGGGCATAGGAATGGGCCATGGCCTCATTGGCCAGCTTGGTCGCGGCATAGACGGTCAGCGGATGGTCGGCGGGCTGGCGCACCGAGAACGGCAGGGCGCGATTGGCGCCGAACACCGAACTGGTCGAGGCGAAGACCAGATTGGCCGCCCCCACCGCCCGGCAGCCCTCCAGGATGCTCAGAAAGCCGACGACGTTGGAATCGACATAGGTCTCGGGCGCTTCCAGGCTGTAGCGGACACCCGCCTGGGCGGCGAGGTGAACCACGCGGCGCGGCGTGTGCTCGGCGAACAGGGCGGCGACGCCGTCGCGGTCGGCCAGGTCGAGCGTGTGATGGCGATAGTTCGGATGGGCCTGCAGCTGGGCCAGGCGCGCCTGCTTCAGCGCCGGATCATAATAGGCGTTGAGGTTGTCCAGCCCGATCACGCTCTCGCCCCGCTCCAGCAGGCGCCGGGCGGTGTGGAAGCCGATGAAGCCGGCGGAGCCGGTGACCAGGACGGGATCGCTCATGATCCGTTGCGATAAACGCTCGCGCGCGCCGACGCCAGCACCCCTCTACGGCAAGGTCTCCGCCACGGCGGGCGACGGCGCCAGCAGCTGAGCCGAGATATTCAGCCCGACACCCGCGATCAGACAGGCGGCCGCCGCCAGCAGGACCAGGCGCGTCGTCTTCGCGCCCGGCGCCAGCGGGCGGGCCAACAGCAGGACCAGCAGGGCGATCAGGGCCAGGGCGCCCGGCATGTCCATTCCCACGCCCAGGAAGACGAAGTGGCCGATCCCCAGCAGCCAG
>NZ_DAMCNG010000066.1:0-13427 GCF_032107865.1 Brevundimonas sp. | reverse complement strand
TTATTCGACGCCGATCACACCGCTAACGGGGTCCCTTTTCCACGCCGATCCACAGGCACCGTCCCGTCGATTAGAATGCCAGCGTCGTACTCCTTCTCTTCTGCCGCTGAAATCTCTCGACGAGTCGCGCCGACGGAATACAGGAGCCGTCGCCCGTCTCGGCTGAGTTGGAAAGCATCGACGTCCGCTTCGTCGCTGGTGACCTGCTCCACACGGCTTCCGTCGGCCGCAGCGCGCCAAACCTGAACCTCTCCGTTCAGCAGGGCGCGGTAATAGATCCAGATAGAGTCGGGCGACCATTGGGGCGTGTCGCCGATCGAATAGCCGGACGAGTCGCGTAGCGGCTCCCCTCCGTCACCTACCGATACCGCCCCGGTCTGCGTTCGAAGAGACGCGACATACCAGCCGGAAGTGTATGAATTGCGCTCGATTGAGGCTCGCTCGACCCGAAACGCAACACGCCCACCGTCCGGTGAGATGACCGGATTGCTGATATCCCCGATTTCGACCAGCATCGTTGGGGAAGGAATAGTCTGTGCGTTCGCGTCGCTGGCCACTACCACTGAAGCGGCGGCGAGACAGGCGAACCGATTGAAGCGCGACATTAACACCTCGAAATAGATGGGGCGAGCAGCGATCGTCTCGTGATCACGACTGCCCGCTTCCTTTGCCTAGAAGCGCTTGCGGATATTGAGCGCTACGAACCGACCAACTGCGGATGCGGTTGTGGAATCGAAATAGAGACCCTGCTGTAGACGCGACGGACTGGCGGCGTAGGGGGGGCTCGATCGAACAGATTTATCGCCGACAAGGCGATCTGAACGCCGGAGAGAGGGCCGTCGCTCTGCTGGAACGTGTACGAGACATTTGCATCGAATGTCGTCCAAGATCCGATCCCCACGGCAGGGACCACCCCCGTATCGGTGCTGTCAGACACATGGTTGATCGTTCCCGTTGCCGAGAGCCCGCCTTTCGACCAGGTCAGTCCCGCGCGGGCTCGGAGATCAGGTACGTTCCCAATTGTGCCCGATTTGGTGGCTTCCGGGGTGCCTGGGATGGTCTGTTGGACCACCTCCGTCCAAGTCATATTCGCGAACGCAGAGACCTCCCCCAAAGGCAGCTCAAACGACTGGCGGTAGGATAGGTCGACCCCGCTAATCTTCTGGGATGTGGCGTTCGCATAATTGTTGAAGAGAATGGCGACGACATTCGACGGGTCGTAAGGAGTGGTCGTCGAGTTCCTGAAGCTTGTGCCCGCCGCGATCACGGCGGCCTGCTCCTCCGGCGTGGGATTTCGTTGGATGAACGGCGCGAATTGCGCGTCGACCAAGGCCCGCGACGATGGCGAGATCGGAACGATCACTCGATCAGTATAGTCGATGTCGAAATAGGTCGCGGAGAATGTGGCGTCGCTTGTCTGCCAGGGTCGATACTCGCCACCGAGCGTCCAGGATGTTGATTCCTCTGGCCGCAGATTGGGATTGCTGCCTGTTACCCAAAGCGCTGTTCCCCCGCCGGTCCACCCAAACGTGCTAGCATTATAGAGTGAGATCGGCTGACCGCTGATCATCTGCGTGAACGATGGCGCCTTGAATGACTTTCCCCACGTCCCTCGCAGCGATAGTTGAGGAATTGGGACATACCGCAAGCCGACTTTCGGGTTCGTTGTCGATCCGAAGTCGCTGTAGTCTTCGACACGGGCCGACATACTGACCGCCAGTTCATTGAGGCCCACGCGAGTCGCGGATGGAGAGATCAGCGGCGCATAAAGTTCGCCGAAGAGGTAGCTCACGTTGCGCGACCCACTGACTACGGTCGCGCTTGTCTCGCTGCCCTGATCGAAGATTTCGTCACGGTATCCGCCCCCTACGGCAACGCGTAGGTCACCTCCTGGCAAACTGAGCGCAACGCCTTCGGCCGTGATCTCGAAATACTGTGTCGAGTTCTCCAGGTGAGTATTGCTTCGGATAGCTGGAGATACCTGCCAAAACTTGCTTTCACTGGAGGAATGAACGCCTGTCGTTGTGAGTTTCCATGTGTCACTGAGCGTAAAATCAACCGACCCGCCGACACTATAAGCCGGCGTCGTCACGTCGACTTGATACTGTGGCGCGGCCAGCGTCGATTGCGAAATGCTCGTCGCCCTCCGTTCGCTCGCGAGCACATCAAGCGTCGCCGAAATGCGGCTTGTTATGTCGGCGCCGAGACTCGAATAAAAGGAGGTGCGCTCCTCCGCCCGCAACAGGTCGACATCGGGTGGCATCTCATCCGTGAAGTCGCGGTCAGACGCCTTGATCGCGTCTTGCTTCGAGTATTCCGCATTCGCCAGCACGTGCCAGCTGTCGCGAGACACGCCGCCAAGCGCGGTATAGGTCTGCTGAAAGCCGCCGCCGTTGGTCGCGCCGCCGAACCGACCGGCGAGTTCCACGCCGTCGAAATCCCGGCGTAAGATAAAATTGACTACGCCAGCAACGGCGTCGGATCCATAAACCGCAGACGACCCGTCGGTCACAACTTCGATCCGGTCGATCGCGGAAAGCGGAATGCCGGAAATGTCAGCACCCTGGTAGAGAAAATCCCCGGACAGGCGGCGTCCGTTCACCAAGACCAGAGTTGCGTCCGTGCCAAGCCCACGCAGGTTCACCGTGGAGGCATTCGATTGGTTAGTGTTGTTGATGTTTCCAGCGGTTGCGCCAAGCACACCGGGGTTCTGGCCGCCTGAGAAGTTCTCTGGCAGGCTTCGGACGATCTCACCGGTTTGCCCAAATCCTGATCGGTCGATCTCCTCTCTGGTAACGAGACGCACTGGAGCCGTCGGAAGGGCTCCCCTTATGCGGCTGCCCGTAACCACGATGTCACCGACCTGGGTCGCGTCGCCGGTCGCGCCCTCCCCGGCCGTGCCGGGCTGGGGGCGAACGATCATCATGGCCCCCGTCGAATCCCGCGCGACGCGAAGACCCGTCCCGGCAAGCAGGCGGTCGAGCGCCTCTTCGGGCGTCAGCGAGCCCGACACCCGCGCGCTGCGACGGCCGCGAACATCGCTGGGCTGGTAGATGAGCTGAGCGCCGGACTGGCGGATATAGGCTTCGAGCGTGACGCTCAGATCGCCAGCCGGCAGATCGAATGGGCGCGGCGCCTGGGCATGCGCGGCCGTCGCCAATGCCAAGGCGCATACGCCGCCCGCCAAGGCCCCGCGCAGAATCGCGAGTCTCTTCATGTCGTCCCCTCCGAGCCGTTATGTCGGCTTCAGGAATTCAGACGATTTGCAGGCAAGAACCTTGCGACGGGTTCGGAGAATTTTTCGGCTCGATCTCTGCGCCTGCCCAGCAAACCGCGAGACTGTTCGTCTCCTGCCAGCGGTCATGGGGAGCCGGAACCGGGCCGCAGGGACGACGTCCCAGCGCGATCCCGGCGACATCGATCGTTCAGTTGGGTGACGCCCAGGGATTCATGACAGGCAGACCCGCGGCGGCGAACGCGCTGACGTCGCGTGTGGCGACAGCAAAACCGTGGGCAGCAGCGATGGCCGCAATATACCCATCTGGCGTCGGAAAGCCCTTGCCCGCCGTGCGCGCCTTGACCGCAAGCGCTGCGTGATGGCGGGCCGCTACGAGGTCAAAGGCAAGGATGCGGTCGCCAAAGAGAGCGACGATCCCGTCGACAGCCGCCGCGAGCCTGTCCTTGCGACGTCCCGCCGGCAGCACACCGATTCCGAACAGCATTTCCGCAACCGTGACGCTGGAAAGGTATAGGGTTTCGGCGGCTTGTTCATCGAGCCATCTGACGACGTCGGGATGGGGTTCCGGCCTCATCGTCTCGGAGATGACGTTGGTGTCGAGCAGGATCATTCGAAGCTCATCGGGGACGCGGGCTTGCGATCGCGATGCTGTTCGAGCGCTTCCACATCAGCGTTGGTGACGCCTGCCTGCCGCCCGGCCGCAGCCATCGCCGACCCCAGACGGACGCGTTTGGCGGGCCGAACAGCCCTCTCAAGAATGTCGCGGATTTCGGCTTCTGCGCTACGGCCATGACTGGCGGCCCGCAGCTTGAGGGCGCGATGGGTCTCCTCCGAGAGATTGCGAATGGTGACAGCAGCCATGATAGCAAAACTCCTATGGACGCCAGCGATGCTATCATTTTAGGCATTGTGATAGCATTCTTCAAGGGTGAAATATGGTCCCGCACGGCGCGCCTTCCGAGAGGCGGGATCGATAAGCCCTTCTTGAGCCGCCAGCAGTCCTGGATGCCGCGGGAACGGGTAGCGCGTCCCCTTGGAACGTCGCTCGTATCAGCGCGAGATCATCATCCGATCTTTGCCGTCGTCGACCTGAAGACCCATGCCCTCTCGCAGAAGACGGCCGAACGCGGCCGTGTTGCGGGCCTCGAACGCGCCCGAAATCCGCAGGTCGGCGGCGTCCGGCGCGACGACGATGGGCTTGGCGTTATAGCGGTTGAACTCGGCGGCGGCTTCGGCGAGCGTCGCCTGGTCGAGCGTGATCAGCCCCGCCCGCCAGCTCAGCGCCTTTTCGACCTTCTCTTCCGACGGCGGTGCGACGAAGATGGACGGACCGTCGGCGACGATCATCTCGCCGCGCGTCAGCAGTGCCGGCGGCGGCGCGGCGCCCGCGCCTTCGGAAGCGACTTTCACCCGCCCGTCGCGCACCGCCACAGTCACCCTGTCGCCGTCGCGGCGCACGCTGAACCGCGTCCCGAGAACGGTGATGGTGCGCGCCCCCGCATGAACGACGAAGGGGCGCCCAGGATCGTGCGCGACCTCGAAATAGGCCTCACCTTGCTCCAGCCATACCTCGCGGGCTTCGCGCGACACGTCAGCGCGCAGTTTCGTCGCGGTATTCAACTCCACGGCGCTGCCGTCCGCGAGCGAGATCAGGCGGCGCTCGCCGCTCGCCGTCTCGACATTCTCGCGATGCTCGAACCGGTGGCCGGACATCTCGCGGGCGCCGACGAAGACGCCGGTTATCAGCAGGGCCGCCAGACCGACGATCCACCACAGGCGGGGCGAGCTAGAGCGCGCGGGACGGGTCCCGGGCTTGCGCAGAGCCTTCAGTCGGTCCACCTCTTCCCAGACCTGCTCAAGCCGCCAATAGGCGAGCTTATGGTCGGGCGACGCCGCAATCCACGCGGCGAAAGCGTCCGCCTCGGCCTCTCGGGTCTCGGCGTCCGCGCGCCGCGCCACCCACAGCGCCGCCTCGTTCTCGATCTCTTCGCGCCGAGTCATCACAGTCGCGCCTCCCGACGGCGATCGCCCGCCCGCGTCGTGCGCGCGCCGCCATTCCATCCGTCGGCCAGCAAGCGAATGGCGCGGGCGAGTTGTTCATTCACCGTCGTCACCGTCACATTCATTCGTTCGGCGGCCTCGCGCGCGCTGAGATCTTCGATACGACGCAGTTTCACAACCTCGCGCAGCCGGGGCGGTAATCGCTCGACCGCGCTCTGCATCCGCCGAAGTTCATCGCGCGCGACGACATCGCGTTCCGGCGTCGGGAGGTCGTCGCTGAGGCCCAGCGCATCAAGGTCCGCCATGAGGTCGAAGGAGACGATGCGCTCCCGCCGTGCGCGATCGGCCAGATGGTTTCGCGCGGTCGCGAACAGGAACGCTCGCGGATGCAGCGGAAGCTCGGCGGCCGCCGCTTCATAGACCTTCATGAATATCTCCTGGCGCAGGTCCTCGGCTTCGCCCCGCTGACGCCAGTGTCGCCGCAAGAAACGCATGAGCGTCGCCTCCAGCGGAAAAATCTGCTGGGCGAACCACGCTTTCAATGTGGGGTCGTCGACCATGCGGGCGGACACCAACGCGCGGACCACCGCGCCTCCTGATCCTACCTCAGACGAACGGCGACCGGAATCCTTGCGGACTTTGTGGTTTGTCGGCTGCGCGGGTCGCGTCGCGCACCGCCTGCGCACCCCGCGCACAACAATCGCGCCCGTTTCGGGAAGCTTGGGCGGGTGATCGCCATGCCAAACGGAGATGATCTTCCCGCTTCGGGATTATCAGCGGTGCTGAGCGCCCTTCCCGATTGCTACCATCGGTATTGAAAATATAGTCCTGTTAGTCGTTAGTTTCAGATGGATAAGCGAGGCTCGCAGGGAGGTCGGCTGGCCCGATGAAGGGATCAATCCGTTTCGCGAATGACGCCCAGCTCGCTGGCAAGGCGATTCCGCCGCCGCGACGCGGCCGCGGTACGCGCGGTCCCGGCTGGGCGGGATAAACGCCATGGTTCCGAGACGACCAGTTCTGATCGATTTCGCGGACGATCCCCCGCCCTTGTTCGAGGTCCGTCAAGGACTGAGCTTCGACGGCTTCCATATCGCCCAGGGCACGCTTGCGCCCAACCCGGGCTGCCAGCTCGGTGCGCCGCAGATGACCGCCGTGATCCACGAAGGCGCTCCCTTCCTGTTCGAATGGCGTCGACCTGACAGCGGCCGTCTCGAGCAAACCGAGGTCCGCGCCGGCGGCATCCATATCAACGCGGGAAATCGGCCCTTCTATCAGCGATGGACGGGCCACCAGCGCATTCTCGTCATGGCGTTCGACCGCGCCCTGGTCGAGCAGGTCGGAAGCGCTTTCGGCGGCAAGACGGACGCCGACATCGAAACCGTCATCGGCGTGCGTGATCTGGAGATCGAAGCCGTCGGCCATCGGCTGCGACGCGAACTCGATCAGTCCTCACCCTCGGGCGGACTCGTCGTCCAGGCGGCCGCGACGCTGCTGCTCGTCCATCTCTTTCGGAACTATAGTCGGCCGCTGGGCGCCGAGCGCCCGGCCAAGGGCGGCCTCGATCCGCGGCGGCTCAGCCGGGTCCTAGACTATATCGATACGAACATTTCCGACGACATCACCCTCGGCAGCCTCGCCAAGGTCGCCGGCCTGAGCGCCAATCATTTCAGCGCGTGCTTCAAAGCCGCCACGGGAATGCCGCCCTATCGGTTTCTCCTTCGGAGGCGACTCGATCGCGCGGTCGAATATCTTGTCACCACCGATCGGACGATTTCAGACATCGCCCACGAGCTGCGCTTCCCGAGCCACGCCCATATGTCGACGCACTTCAAGCGCTTCCTCGGAACCCAGCCTTCGAGCCTGCGGCGGGAATGGCGCGCCAGGACGGAACCGCTCGACACTACGCGCTCCGCGACGGGAGGCTGCTGAAGACCCCGAGAAACGATCTTCAGCAGACCGACGCCAGCACGACACATCCCTTCAGACAATCGCACCCATTCTTGTCGGATATGCTGTTATAATCGCACCTTAAGTCTTATCTCATCTGCATGGGCGTTGAGACTCTGACAGAAAGGGAGCGCGAAATCCTTCGATTGCTTGTCCAGCCGATGCGACCGAAGGACATTGCGAGATCGCTGAACCTCTCCATCTACACCATCCACGATCATCTCAAGAGCGCGCGCGCAAAGCTGGGCGTCTCCGACAGTCTGTCGGCGGCCTATCTGCTTCGGGACCATGAGAACGGCACCCCCCAAAGCGTAGGGACGACGGATTCGGGATGGACCGACGGCGACCGCCCTGACGAGAACGGTCCTCGCGAAGGGTGGAAGGCGATCGTTCCTCCAAGACCCTTCGCCGTCAAAGGCAAGCCATGGAACCGGCTGAGCCTGGGATGGCGGATCGCGTGGCCGGTGCTGTTGTTCGGCGTCGTCGCGCTCGGCGCCGGGCTGCTCATCGGCTCCCTGGCATCGCTGTCTCAGCTCCTCCTTTCCATCAGCCGCTGACGCCACGTCAGAAGAGCCGGGATCGGCTCCGGGAAAGGATGGTCATGAAGATCGCACAGCTTCGTCGCAGCCATAATCGCCGTCATGAACTCGCGCAGGAAGTGGTCGAACATCTCGTGCTTCGCGGCACGGTCTACGCCCCCGTCATCACAGCCGTCGTTCCGATCGTCGAGGATATGTTCGGCTATGCCGAGATGCAGGTCGTATCGTCAGCGGATCTCTATGCCGGCAAGATCGTCGCAGCGCTTGATCGCCAGCACCCTCGCGACCTCTTCGATGTGCGCGATCTCCTGGCCAAGGACGGAATCAGCGACGAGCTGCGCCGGGCCTTTCTGGTCTATGTCGTCAGCCATAATCGGCCCATCGCGGAAATCCTTGTTCCGGGCCGTAAACCGCTGACGGAAGAGTTCGAGCGGGGATTTGTCGGCATGACGACGAAACCGGTCGAACTGACCGATCTGGAAGCCGCCCGCGAAGCGATCATCACGGCAATGGTCGGCGAGATGTCAGAAGAGCACCGGCGTTTTCTCCTGGGCTTCAGGCGCGGAAACCCTGACTGGGATTCCATGGGGATACCCGAGGCCCGGAATCTCCCCGCCGTCCGATGGAAGCAGCAAAATCTGGACAAGCCGGCTCCCGATCGACGAAAAGCACTGATCGATCGCCTAGAATACGTCCTGTCTCCATAACGGCGCCACCACGATTGCCGTTGTGAAAGCCTGCCGAGAAGGAGGAAGCGCGTGAGAGATGGAGAGGAATTCTCAGTGGGCGTCCAGATCGGCAAGTCTGACCTGAATGCCTCCGGATTTTACTATCCGAAGACCGACAAGATCACGCACGTCGAGCCCTGGGGAAAGCGAGAAGTCGCGGAAAAATTCCTGTAATTTGGAGCAGGGTTACGGTCGATCATTCGCCACGTTCTTCACTCGGCAAGGAGCAGGAGCACGCAGACATCGTCGTTGGGTGCGACATGATCATCGTGCGGGTTTTCGCGCCGAATCACTCACCGATATCCCAGCGCCTCATCTGCTCCATGCGCTGCGGGGCCGAGCCTGCCAGCACTGCCGGCACGGCCCCCGATAGAAGACCGGCAATTCTGAACAATCTCGGCCTCAAACGCGCTAAGTATGAGTCATGGAAGTATCCGATGTTACGAGCCTGGCTCCGCCAGCCGAGCTTTCCTCGAACCAGCCGATCGAGCGCGCGGCGGCGATCCTCGATATCATCGCGCGCGAGGGTGGTGCGGCCGCGCTCGACCTCATCGCCATGCGAGCCGGACTGAGCAGGACAACGGCGCACCCCATCCTCAAAACGCTGAACCGGTTAGGTTATGTCAGTCGCCGGATCGGCGACACGCGCTATTACCTGGGCGGCCGCCTCTTGAATCTCGCGCGCCTCGGCGGAGACAATGAGGCGCTGCGAATTCGCATCCGACCGGCCTTGGAGGCGATTGCAAGCAAGACGGGCGAGACGGTCTATCTTGCAGCGCCAAATGGCGACGAAACCTACTATCTCGACGCGATCGAATCCGACCGGACTTTGCGCACCACGTGCCGCGTAGGCGAACGCGAGCGACTTGAAGATTCGGCGATCGGCCTTGTCTTCCTCGCCTTCATGCGCGGGCTCAACAAGCGCGTATCGGTGGTCCGTCCTGACGCCCTCGGCCCGAACCTCCGATCGAGAATCAGCAAGATCGAGCGGATCGGCTTCGCCCTTGATCTCGAAGATCATCAACCGGATCTTCACTGCGTCGCCGTGCCTTGGCGGGAGAACGGCGAGGTCCGCGCCGCCCTGGGCCTCAGCGGCCCGTCTACCCGTCTGCCCTGCGATCAACTCACAGACATCGCCTGGATGATGATGAAGGAGGCGAAAAAGGTGCGGTGACGTAAGCGGCGGCGCCCGAACACCATATTCTGTCGACGCGACCTCTAGCTTCAATATCCCAACCTCCAGCCTTGGGATCGCGGCTCGTGCTCCGCCGACGTAAAGGTCATCGCAAAAGAGCGCAGAGGGCCCACGCTGACCCGCATGCGCTTGCGCGGATAACGAAAAGCGTCGGCGCCCCTCCACTGCGCCTAATGGCGATCCAGTCGATCACAAGTCCCGTGAAGCCGGACGGTACGCCGTGGCGCCATGTAAAAATCGCGGGGCGCCCCGGGACGGCACGGGCGCGACTGATGGCCCGCTGAGATCCCGACCGAACACGCCCCGTGCGAGTATCCGTGTCGAACGGAGCGCGATCCGAAGCGGTTCTTCAAGCCCGGGTCGCAAGGGATTGAGCAAAGCAGGCGGCGCGGCCGCGTCCAGACAAACCAACAGGGTCCGTTCGTCCTCAGTCAGCGCCGAAGCCGCCTGTTCCCCCGCATTGAAGCATTGGCCCGACCAAGCCTCGTACATCGCCATAAGAGCAGCGATGGCGGGAGCCAGAAGCGCCGCTCCGCGTATCTCAAGCCGGGCGTAAAGGGCCGGCATGACAGGGAGACGACGATCGGAAGCATCCCGCCAGCACCGCGCCGCGCCAACGATGAGGGCTTCCGGTGTGAGAGGATCGGCGAAAGCGGCGATACAGGACAAGGCGATTTCCTCTCAGCCCCCACCTCAAGCTGCCCACCCGGCATCTATCGGGACAATATTGCACCAACAAGGCGCCTGAACCGGAAGACCGCTCGGACCTTCCCCGGAGAGCCGCCCTCGCCCATTTTGGATGACCGTTCGGCCTTCGATCACGCTGCAATCGCACCGTGGCGTTTAAAGGGCGTTCTTACCTCAGCCCATGACGGCTAGCCCCCGCTCCGGCGACGGCGCCCCAGCAAATCGCATGTTCTCTCCGGTCAAAGAGCAGCTGCGACATATTGACTGTCGATAGATCTGGATCAAAGCGGAGAACATGCTTCGGTGTCATCGAGCCATCGCAAGCTGAAACTATTCGCCGCACAGACCCTTTGTAACAGATCGAAAGGATAAGGCTCATGACGGTCAAGCAAAAATCCGTTCTGGTCACTGGAGCGAGCCAGGGCATCGGTCGCGGCATCGCGCTGCGTCTGGCGCAGGATGGCGCCAATCTCGCACTCGTCGACATCAAGGCCGACAAGCTGGAACGTGTGGCCAGGGAGATTGAGGCGCTGGGCAGAAAGGCGACGACCTTCGTCGCCGACGTCAGCAACCGCGACGAGGTTTACGCCGCCGTCGACCATGCCGAGAAGGCGCTCGGCGGCTTCGACGTGATGGTCAACAACGCCGGCATCGCCCAGGTGAAACCGTTGACCGATGTGCAACCCGAGGATCTCGACCGCATCTTCCGCATCAATGTGGATGGCGTCGTCTGGGGCATCCAGGCCGCCGCCAAGAAGTTCCAGAGCCGCGGACACAAAGGCAAGATCATCAGCGCGTCCTCGATCGCTGGTCATGACGGCTTCGCCATGCTCGGCGTCTATTCCGCGACCAAGTTCGCAGTCCGCGCGCTGACCCAGGCCGCGGCCAAGGAATACGCCGCTCACGGCATCACGGTGAACGCCTATTGCCCCGGCATTGTCGGCACGGACATGTGGGTTGAGATCGATGAGCGCTTTTCGGATTTAACGGGCGCGCCGAAGGGCGAGACCTACAAGAAATATGTCGAAGGCATCGCGCTGGGCCGCGCGCAGACACCCGAAGACGTCGCCGCGCTTGTCGCCTTCCTCGCCAGCGACGATTCCGACTACATCACCGGCCAGGCCATTCTGACCGATGGCGGTCTCGTCTATCGCTGACCCGGGGAACTGGCGACGGCAGGCATCGCGAAGGAGGCGAGCGGCGCGATGCCTGCGATCCATCCGCGGAGCCGACCATTTCGCCTTAGAGCAAGCCCGGAGCGGCGTGTTCGACCCTGAACGCCAATGGTCGCGATGCAGCGCCCTCGCTCAGGCTGAGATCAACGACATCTTATGGATTCTCAATCCTTCCCTGCGGCCTTTTCATTCGTAGCGGACCGACCGCGCAGGGCATGCCGCTGGAAATCCATTGCTTCTCCACCACATCAGCCTGGACCGACGATGAAGAGATTCAGGCCGACATTATCGAGCATCTGCTGGCGATCCTCCCTGAATTCCACCTGCGCCGCTATCAGGC
The DNA here is from genome assembly GCF_032107865.1 of Brevundimonas sp. Taxonomy (GTDB): domain Bacteria; phylum Pseudomonadota; class Alphaproteobacteria; order Caulobacterales; family Caulobacteraceae; genus Brevundimonas. The sequence continues at coordinate 1,577 of NZ_DAMCNG010000066.1, read as the reverse complement.
GCCGGGCGGACGCTGCCTCACGGAGACACAGCTTGAGCCAGCGACCGCGGCGCCTGAAGTCCCGCGGCTTCACACCCGGATTTCACCTGCGGCCCCGAACATAGAAGCGGCCGATCAGGGACAAGCCGAGCGGCAGAATCGCCAGAATGAGCAGGCCGATCAGCCAGACAACGACAACAGCGGCCTTGCCGGCGCCCTTGACCATCCCCAGCAACTGGCCCGCCCAACGGCTGGTGTCCAGCGCCGCCAGAACGTCGCCGGCAGGCGCGCCGCCCAAGGTCCTCGCGGCATCTTGTCCCTGGTTCACAACCAGTTCGAGAGAGGTTGCGAGCCAGGCCAGCACAGGGTCGGTGAAGCTGTAGAGGAGCCAAGCGAGCAGCGACCAGACCAGCATGGCCAGACCGACCAGAATCCAGACGAAAGGACGCAGCCTTCCGCTTCGAACCCTCCCTCTTCCGATGCGCGAAAAAGCCTCGGGCGAATGGCGATTCCTGCGTTTCGGGCCGTGCGACAAGGCGAAATCTCTATCGGTCAACCGGGACGCAAGCCCGCCAAGGAAGCCATCTTCACCCGCACACGACAAAAAGCCACAGAATACTGTCGCTGCAAGGCGTCTGCGACAGCATGGCGCGACATGATCTCGCCGGCTACCGTCGCGCTATGCTTCAAGTCTTCGCGTCTCGGCGCCTCATTTTGCATGATCCGGGCCTGAGATCGCCGCCGCAAGGCAAGCGATGATGACGGGCGACGCTCGCCGCGTGAGGGCGCATCCATCCGTTCGCAACATCCGGTTAGACAACGACTTCTGGGCGCCTCGGAGAGGTCGGAGCTCGCCTCAGGCCCCCCACAATTGTTCCGTCGCCATCGAAATAGCCCGTAACGCTCGTTTTTCGCGGACTTTATAACAGATTGCCATCCCGATCTCAGGCCGTTAGCTAGCCGAACTATGGTCTGGTCGATGGCGACTTTGGCGAGGATTTCGGCGGTGCTGACCTTGGTCATCGCCGCCTTTCTCGTCGCTCCCGTCACCGACGCCGCCGCCTGCGCGCCCGAGCCGCTGGCCGCTCATCAGAGCCTGGATCACGATCCTTCGGCCGGCGACCACAATGGGAGCGGCGGCGACATGGGTCTTTGCTCCCATGGTCATTGTCACCACACCGCCAGCGAGCGACACGTGACAGACGAAATCGACAGCGCTGAGCTGTCCGGTCATACGACACACGCCGCGCCCCTCAATGATGGCGCGGCCTCTTTCCCGAATAACGGACTGAAGCGGCCGCCTCGAGGCTGAGCAAAGGCCAGCGCTTCCGCGCGCCCTTTTCCGTTTCACTTCTGGAAATACCTACATGTCTTCGACACCTCGTCGTCGGCCGCGCCTTGCGGTCGGCTGCGCGCTCGCCGTCTTGGCCTGTGCGCTGGCAGGGCCGGCCTTCGCCGATCCCGCTCCCTCGTACACGGACCTCCTAGCCCGCCTGGACCAGACGCCCGCCGCCGCCGAATCCGGCGCCCTGGTCGATGCGGCCGAGGCGCGCGTGCGCCAGGCCCGCGTGCGGCCCAACCCCACCCTGTCGCTGACC
>NZ_DAMCNG010000065.1:0-13586 GCF_032107865.1 Brevundimonas sp. | reverse complement strand
GCGCCAGCCGTCAAAGCGCGGCTCGGCCTTCAGCTTCTCGACCAACTGACCCCAGCGCTCGGCGGGCCAGGACTTGCCCGGCTGGTGCGCGATCGGCGCGAGCGCGATGATCGGGCCTTCGCCCGGCTCGGCGGCCAGTTGCGGGTCGATGATCGCGGCCGCTTCGGCGCGGGCCTGAGCGTCGAGGAAGATTTCCGGGTCCAGCGGCGTAGCCGCCCCCATCAGGCGCGACACCATCTCGACCTTGCGCAGGCCGGTCTCCCAGCGGCGGTTGTAGACGACGCGGCGCTTGGCCGGGGTCAGCCAGGCGAGCGCCGAGCCGCGAATGTCCACGACCATGTCCCACTGCGTGCCGCGCACCTGCTTCCACAGATCGACCCAGTGTCCAGCGGCTTTCTTCTTGTCGAGGATGATGACGCGCTCGACGTTCGGCGCCGAGCGGAAGAAGGGGGCGGGCGGACGGCCGCAGGCGACGGTGATCTGAACGCCCGGCAGCTGGCGCGCGATCTCGCGGATCACGCCCGAGGAGATGACGCAGTCGCCGATCCGGTTGGAGCTGACGAAGAGGGCTTTGGGTGCGGACAAGCGGGGGCTCTCGCGGCCTGTGAAGAGACCCGGTCTCTGCTAAAGCCATTCCGCGAGGAATGACAGTCCGAGGAGTTTCCGATGTCCGACGTCCAGACCCTGAACCGCCCCGACGGCGAGACGCTGGCCTTCAAGGCGGTCGAAGGCGGCGGCCCGACCGTGGTCTGGATCGGCGGCTTCCGCTCGGACATGGAGGGGACCAAGGCCCTGGCCCTGGACGCCGCCGCCCGCCAGCGCGGCTGGAACTATGTGCGCTACGACCACTTCGCCCATGGCGTCTCTTCAGGCGACTGGAACCAGGCCACCATTGGCCGCTGGCGCGAGGACGCAATCGCCCTGATCGACAGCCTTCAGGGGCCGGTGATCCCGGTCGGCTCATCCATGGGCGGTTGGGTGGCCCTGCTGGCGACGCTGGCGCGCCCCGACCGGGTCAAGGGCGTGGTGCTGGTCAATCCGGCGCAGGACTTCACCGAAAAGCTGATGTGGCCGGGACTGGCCGACCACGAGCGTCAGGCCATCCTGCGCGAAGGCGAGACGGTCATCACTGAGGAAGGTCTGGGCTCCTACGTCCTGACCCGGCGGATGTTCGAGGAGGCGCGCGACTGGCTGCTGCTGGACGGTGTGATCGACATCAGTGCACCGGTTCATGTGCTTCAGGGCCGCGCCGACGACGTGGTGCCGTGGCGCCATCAGGTCGAACTGGCCGAGCGCCTGAGCGGCGGCGACCTGCGCCTCGACCTGATCGAAGGCGGCGACCACCGCCTGTCCAGCCCTACAGATCTGGAGCGGCTGGTGGAAGCGGTGGAGGCGATGCGGGGCTGAGCCCGCATCGCCGCGACAGCGGATCAGCCCATCACAGGATAAACCGACTCAGGTCGACGTTCTTGGCCAGGTCGCCAACCTTTTCACGCACCTTGTCGCCGTCGAAGGTCAGGGTCTGGCCCGACAGATCCGAGGCCTTGAAGCTGGTCTCTTCCAGCACCCGCTCCATCACCGTCTGCAGACGGCGCGCGCCGATGTTCTCGACGGTGGAGTTGGCGGCCACGGCGGCGTCGGCCATGGCCTCGACCGCGTCGTCGGTGAAGACCAGCTCGACCCCTTCGGTCGCCAGCAGGGCCTGGTTCTGACGGATCAGATTGGCCTCAGGCTCAGTCAGGATGCGCTTGAAGTCGTCGCGGGTCAGGGCCTTCAGCTCGACCCGGATCGGCAGGCGGCCCTGCAGTTCCGGCAGCAGGTCCGACGGCTTGGCGACGTGGAAGGCGCCCGAGGCGATGAACAGCACATGGTCGGTCTTCACCGGTCCGTACTTGGTCGAGACGGTCGTCCCCTCGATCAGGGGCAGCAGGTCGCGCTGAACCCCTTCGCGCGACACGTCGGCGCCGCCGCCGCGATCCTGACGCGCCGCCACCTTGTCGATTTCGTCCAGGAAGACGATGCCCTCGTTTTCGGCCAGCAGCAGGGCTTCCTTGGTCAGGCTTTCCTGATCCAGCAGCTTGTCGCTCTCCTCGGTGACGAGGGGCGCCAAGGCGTCGCGCACGGTCAGCTTGACCGTCTTGGTGCGGCCGCCGCCTATCTTGCCCAGCATCTCCGACAGGTTCAGCAGGCCGACGTTGCCGCCGCCGCCCGGCATGTCCAGCCCTTGCAGCGGCGAGGTCGTATCGGCCAGGGCGATCTCGATCTCCTTGTCGTCCAGTTCGCCGGCGCGCAGCTTCTTGCGGAAGGCGTCGCGGGTGGCGGGCTGCGAGCCGGGGCCGACCAGAGCGTCCAGGATGCGTTCCTCGGCCTGACCTTCGGCGCGGGCCTTGACGCCCGAGCGGCGCTTGTCGCGGACCATGACCAGGGCGCTCTCGACCAGGTCGCGCATGATCTGATCGACGTCGCGGCCGACGTAGCCGACCTCGGTGAACTTGGTCGCTTCGACCTTGAGGAAGGGCGAACCCGCCAGACGCGCCAGACGCCGGGCGATCTCGGTCTTGCCGACCCCCGTCGGGCCGATCATCAGGATGTTCTTGGGCGTGACCTCGTCGCGCAGGTCGTCGGGCACGCGCTTGCGGCGCCAGCGGTTGCGCAGGGCCACCGCCACGGCGCGCTTGGCGTCGTCCTGGCCGACGATGAAGCGGTCCAGTTCGGAGACGATTTCGCGGGGAGACAGATCGGTCATGGTTCAGGGGGTCCAGAAATACGCGCATCAGGCGCTCAAGCAGCGAGCCGCCGCGCGGCGAGCGATAGCGCCCTACAAACTCTCGATGGTCAGATTGCCGTTGGTGTAGACGCAGATGTCGGCGGCGATCTTCATCGCCTTGCGGGCGATCTGTTCGGCGTCCAGCTCGGTGTTCTCGTCGATCAGGGCGCGGGCGGCGGCCAGCGCATAATTCCCGCCCGAGCCGACGGCAGCCACGCCGTATTCCGGCTCCAGCACGTCGCCGACCCCGGTGACGGTCAGGATGGTGTCCTTGTCCGCCACCAGCAGCATGGCCTCCAGACGGCGCAGGTAACGGTCGGTGCGCCAGTCCTTGGCCAGTTCGACGCAGGCGCGCGCCAGCTGGTCCGGATACTGCTCCAGCTTGGCTTCCAACCGCTCGATCAAGGTCAAGGCGTCAGCCGTGGCTCCAGCGAACCCGGCCAGCACCTTGCCGTTCGCCAGGGTTCGCACCTTGCGCGCCGCGCCCTTGACGATGGTCGGCCCCATGGAGACCTGGCCGTCGCCGGCGATGACAGTGCGGCCGTTCTTGCGCACCGCCAGGATGGTGGTGCCGTGCCAGTCGGGGAAGTTTGAGGCGCTCGTGTTCATGGCCGCTGACATGGCGAAGCACGCCGTCCGCCGCAAGATCAGGCTTTGTCGCAACCGGCGGCCCCGCCCGGAAAGCCTAGCCATAAGCAATTCTTAATCGCGCCATGAAAGGTGAACCGCCCTCGGTTGAGCCGCCGCCTTACCCATTCGCAAGGCGGAGGCCGCGTCTTGTATTTTGAGTTCCCTTGCCCCTGCACCGCGCCATCTATGTCAGCGACGCCGTCGGCGGCGCGGCGACCAGCCTTCTGACCCTGGCGGAGATCCTCGGCGAGTCCGAGCGCAACAATCGCCGCGACGGCCTGACCAGCGCCCTGATGCGCCATGGCGGTCGCTTTCTGCAGATCATCGAGGGCCGCCGGGCCGACATCGACCGCCTGATGGACCGGCTGCGGATCGACCCGCGTCACGAGAACCTGCGCCTGTTGTCCGACATGGCCGTCGCCGGCCGCCGGTTCGGCGATTGGCCCATGATCCTGGCTGAGCTGACGCCCGAGGCGGCCCGGCTGCTGGGCGGCGAGACCCTGGATCAGCTCAGCCCCGCCCGCGCCGAGGCCCTGCTGGCGCTCGCCGTCAGGGCCGCCCCCGTTCCCGCCTGACGCATCCGCCCGACTGCGCTAGACAGTCGGCGTGACCCAATCCTCCGCCCCTCTCGCCCCCGTGCGCTTCTCCGACGAAGAGGTCGAGCGCTACGCCCGCCAACTGGTGCTGTCCGAGATCGGCGGCCCCGGCCAGCAGGCGCTGAAACGCGCCCGCGTCCTGATCGTTGGCATGGGCGGAGTGGGCAATCCGGCCGCCCTTTATCTGGCCGCCGCCGGGGTCGGGACGCTGGGCCTGATCGACGACGACACGGTCGCCCTGTCCAACCTGCAACGCCAGATCGCCTTCACGACCGCAGATTCCGACCGCGCCAAGGTCGAGGCGGGCGCTGAACGTCTCAACGTCCTGAACCCGCACGTGACCGTCCAGACCTTCAACCAGCGCGTCACGCCGGACAGCGCGGCGGCGCTGATGCAGGATTTCGACCTGGCGCTGGACGGCACCGACGACTTCGAGACGCGGCTGGCCGTCAACGCCGCCTGCGTGGCGGCGGGCAAGCCGCTGGTGTCGGGCGCCCTGGGTCGTTGGTCGGGGCAGGTGGCGGTGCTCGAGGGCCGGCCCTGCTATCAGTGCCTGGTGCCCGAGATCCCGCCCGACGCCGAGACCTGCGCCCGCGTCGGCGTGGTCGGCGCCCTGGCCGGCGTCATCGGCGCCATGGCGGCGCTGGAGGCGATCAAGCTAATCACCGGCGCGGGCGAACCGCTGACCGGCCGCCTGATGCTCTACGACGGTCTGGCCGGAACCAGCCGGGTGGCGAAGATCGCCGCGGACCCGGCCTGCCCCGTCTGCGGGTCAAGACGCGGCGACTAGAGCATCGCCGGGATGACGCGGTCCGGCGGACGGTGGCCGTTCTGCCAGGTCATGATGTTGGCGATCACGCGGTCGCCCATGTCCTGACGCGCCTCGATGGTCGCCGAACCAAGGTGCGGCAGCAGCACCACGTTCGGGCGGCCGATCAGGCCGGGGTGCACCTTTGGCTCGTTCTCGAACACGTCCAGACCGACGCCGAACAGGGCGCGGCGGTCCAACGCCTCGGCCAGGGCCGCCTCATCGATCAGTTCGCCGCGCGCGGTGTTGACCACGATGGCGTGCGGCTGAAGGCGCGCCAGACGCTCGGCCGACAGCAGGTGGTGCGTCTCCTTGGTCGCCGGGCAGTTCAGCGAGATGACGTCCATCCGCGCCAGCATCTGGTCCAGATCGTCCCACCAGGTGGCGCCCAGCTCCTCGGCGATCATGTCCGGGACGGGCTTGCGGTTGTGGTAGTGGACCTGCATCCCGAAGGCCTTGGCGCGACGGGCCAGGGCCTGGCCGATGCGGCCCATGCCGACGATGCCCAGACGCTTGCCCCACAGCTTGCGGCCGCACATCCAGGTCGGGCTCCAGCCCTCGAAACGACCGGCCTCGACCACGCCCGCGCCTTCGACGATGCGACGGCTGACCGCCAGGATCAGGCTCATGCCCAGATCGGCCGTGTCCTCGGTCAGGACGCCCGGCGTATTGGTGACGATGATCCCGCGCCCGACGGCGGCGTCGATGTCGATGTGATCCACGCCCGCGCCGAAGTTGGCGATCATCTTCAACTGCTGGCCTGCGCCTGCGATCAGTTCGGCGTCCAGGTGGTCGGTGATGGTCGGCGCCAGCACATCGGCCCGTTGCAGGGCCGCGGCCAGTTCATCGCGCGACATGGGCCGGTCGGTCAGGTTCAGCTCGGCGTCGAAAAGTTCGCGCATCCGCGTTTCGACGGCGTCAGGCAGGCGTCTGGTTAATACGACCTTAAGCTTGCGAGCAGACATAGGGGACCTGGGTTTTCCACGGGCGGCGCCCGTTCGGAACGGGTCGATATTCGGTGTCTAGCAAAGCTGCGGTCAGGTTCAAAAGGGCGCCTCGCGTCGCGGCCCTCGCCGCTGTCCTCATGACCGGCGTTCTGTTGGCGGCGGGCTCGACCATGCCCGACGGCCGCCCGACCCCGACGGGACTGGAGGTGCCGCGCTGGGTGACGCTGAAGTCGTCGCAGGTGCGGGCGCGCCAGGGACCGGGCCTCGACTACCGCATCCTGTGGGAATATCGCGCCGCCGGCTTGCCGGTTCAGGTGATCGCCGAGACGCGCGAATGGCGCAAGATCTGCGACCCGGAAGGGTCCGTCGCCTGGATCCACCGCACCGTCGCCTCGGGCCGCCGCAGCGTCTTCAACCGCTCGAACGAAGCGGTGCCGATCCGCACGGGCCGGTCCGAGACCGCCTCCGTCCGCGCCCTTTTGTCGCCGAACGCCCTGATCCCCCTGGACGAGTGCGAGGACGGCTGGTGCCGGGTGCGAGCGCGCAAACTGCGCGGCTGGGTCGCCGAACGCGCCGTCTTCGGCACGCAGGAACGGGCTCTGTGCAACGCCGCCCGCCCCGCCGGCGCCGGCCGCACCTCCTGATCTCATATAGTGACGGCATGGTTGAGCGCGGCCTCAGGGTCGTGTAACCCGCCAGCAACACCTTTCGGAGCCGATTTCCCTTGAGCCAGTCGCAATATCCGTCGTCGTTCGATCACGAAGGCCTGCTGGCCTCGGGCCGAGGCGAGCTGTTCGGTCCGGGCAACGCCCAGCTGCCGGCCCCGCCCATGCTGATGTTCGACCGGATCAAGACCATCAGCGCCGACGGCGGCGACTACGGCAAGGGCTATGTCGAGGCCGAACTCGACATCAACCCGGACCTCTGGTTCTTCCAGTGCCACTTCATCGGCGATCCGGTCATGCCGGGCTGTCTGGGTCTGGACGCCATGTGGCAACTGGTCGGCTTCTACCTGGGCTGGATCGGCGGCCCCGGCAAGGGCCGGGCGCTGGGCGTTGGCGAGGTCAAGTTCACCGGCCAGGTGACGCCGGACGTCAAGAAGGTGGTCTATAAGGTCCACCTGAAGCGCGTCATCAACCGCAAGCTGGTCATGGGCATCGCCGACGGCGTGCTCGAGGCCGACGGCGAGGTCATCTATACTTGCGCCGATATGCGCGTCGGCCTGTTCGGCGGCGCGGCTCCGGTGGAACCGGACGCCGCCTGACCCCACTTGATGGATAGCCGCGGCCAACGCGGCGTCCGCAGACTTTGTAGGATTGGAAACACCATGCGGCGTGTCGTCGTCACCGGACTGGGCATCGTCTCTTCCATCGGCACCGGCCAGGATCAGGTCGCGGCCTCCCTGCGCGACGCCAAGTCGGGCGTCCAGCACGCCGCCGACCACGCCAAATACGGCTTCCGCTCGCAGGTCTGGGCGCCGCCGGCCCTGGGCCATACGGCCGAGGACTGGGCGCCTCTGGTCGATCGCCGCGCCGCGCGTTTCCTGGCCAACGGCACGGCCTGGGCGCACATCGCCTTTGAAGAGGCGCTGAAGGACAGCGGCCTGTCCGCCGACGAGATCAAGAACGAACGCATCGGCCTGATCGTCGGCGAGGGCGGCCCCTCGACCCAGGTCATCCTGCAGGCGGCGGCCACCACGGTCGAAAAGGGCTCGCCCAAGCGCGTCGGCCCCTTCGCCGTGCCCAAGGCCATGGCGTCCGGCCCCTCGGCCGTGCTGGCCACCTGGTTCGAGCTGAAAGGCATCAACTATTCGATCAGCTCGGCCTGCGCGACCAGCGCCCACTGCATCGGCGCGGCCGCCGAGCAGATCGCCTGGGGCAAGCAGGACGTGGTCTTCGCCGGCGGCTGCGAGGACATCGACTGGTCCATGTCGAACATGTTCGACGCCATGGGCGCCATGTCCTCCAACTTCAACGACACGCCGGACAAGGCCAGCCGCGCCTATGACACGACGCGCGACGGCTTCGTCATCGCCGGCGGCGCCGGCATCGTGGTGCTGGAAGAATACGAACGCGCCGTGGCGCGCGGCGCGACCATCTACGCCGAAGTCACCGGCTATGGCGCCAACTCGGATGGCTACGACATGGTGGCCCCCTCGGGCGAGGGCGCCGAGCGCTGCATGAAGATCGCGCTGGAGATGGCCGGCAATCCGAAGATCGACTACCTGAACCCGCACGGCACCTCGACGCCGGTCGGCGACCTGAAGGAGATGGGCGCAGTGCGCAACGTCTTCGGCGACGCCATGCCGATGATCTCCTCGACCAAGTCGCTGACGGGCCACTCGCTGGGCGCGGCGGGCGCGCAGGAAGCCATCTACTGCCTGTTGATGATGAAGCACGGCTTCGCGGCCGAGAGCGCCCACATCGAGAACCTGGACCCCGAGTTCGAGGGCATGCCGATCCTGCGTCAACGCCACGACGGTGAACTGAAGCATGTCATGTCCAACAGCTTCGGGTTCGGCGGCACCAACGCCACCCTGATCCTGTCCAAGGTCTAAGCTTCACCGATCGGGAAAATACGAAGCGACACGAAAACGCCCCCATTCGGTCCTTCGCCCGCCCGGAACGGCGCGCACACATGCATCATCGGCCCGTCGGAGTTCGGAAAAGTCCCGGATCCTGAACAGCCCCCCCCAGCCCCCTGGATTTTTCCGCTTAGGGCTTCGGCGGGTCGATGCTTCCTCCAAGCGACGCCCGCGCCTGCCCCTCCTCCCCCTCCCCGGCAGCGCGGGCGTTTTGCTGTCTGCTCCCCTATTCGACGCACAAGACTTCGCCCGCGCGACGCCGGGTCACGCGGGCGATTCCAACAAGCCTTCAAATGAGTGGGATCAGGCCGGCAGGTCGATCTCGACCCGTTCATTGTCACGCAGCACGATGACCGGCACGACCGCCTCGCCCGCCGCCTGAAGCCGCTGGGCCAGATCCCTCATGTCCGCGATCTCGGCGCCGTTCGCCTGAACCACCACATCACCGGCCTGGAAGCCGGCGGCGGCGGCGGAAGACCCGGCCTCGACCACCGCGATCTGAGCCCCGCGCCCCGAAGCCGGATTGCGCACCGTCAGGCCGCGCGCCATGGCCGCCTGCGCGCCGACACGCACCGGCGCCGGATCGGACGGCTCGATCGTCAGCCGAGTGGAGGCCTCACGGCCGTCACGCAGATAGACGACCGGCATCTGGGTTCCGGCGCGGGCGATGCCGACCGTGGCCTGGACCGAACCGGCGTTGGCCACTGGGCGGTCCTGGATGCGCGTCAGCACGTCGCCGGCCTTCAGCCCCGCCTTCTCGCCCGCCGAGCCCGGCTCGACGTCATAGACCACGGCGCCGCGCACGATGTTCAGCCCAACCTCGCGCGCGCGCTCGGCCGTCAGGGAGCCCAGGCCCAGGCCGACGCGGCCGCGCTTGACCTCGCCGGTGGCGCGCAGCTGATCGACCACGAACATCATGATGCGCGTCGGCACGGCGAAGGCGATGCCGTCGTTGCCGCCGCCGAAACCGCCCGACAGGATGGCCGTGTTGATGCCGATTAGGCGGCCCCGGCTGTCCAGCAGCGGCCCGCCCGAGTTGCCCGAGTTCACCGCCGCGTCTGTTTGGATGTAGTCCTCGATGGCGTCGCCCATGCCCGAGCGGTTCAGGCCCGAGATGACGCCCATGGTCAGGGTCTGATCCAGGCCCAGGGGATAGCCGACCGCGAAGGCCAGGTCGCCGCTGCGCAGGGTGTCGGAATCCACCGTCGTCACCTGCGACAGGCCGGTGGCGTCAATCTTCAGCACGGCGATGTCCGTCGCCTTGTCGGCGCCGATCAGGGTAGCGTCGAACAGGCGGCCATCGATCAGGTCGACCGTGAACTTCTGGCCGTTCTCGATGACGTGGTGGTTGGTGACGATGATGCCTTCACGCGCGTCGATAATGACGCCCGAGCCGCCCTGCGAGGGCTTGGGGTTGTTCGCCGAACTGGGGCCGCGCGACTGGCCCAGGGTCGTCACCTGGACTACGGCGGGCAGGCTTTCCTCCAGGCCTGCGGCGAAGGTGAAAACGCCGCGCCGGGCGTCATAGGGCATGGCCGCGACAGGCGACTGGACAGCCGTCGAGGCTGCACTCCCCATCGCCGCGCCAAGAGGCGCAGCCTGGGCCATGCCGCTGAAGCTGAAGATCGCCAGGGCGGCGCCGGCCAGCAGGCTGTGTTTCGTCATTCCGGTTTCCTTCAGGCGCCGACCGCCTTCGGCCGACAGACAGGCGAGCATCGCCGCCCCGCAGGCGAGACAAACGCACGACAACGGCAAAGGATCGTCGCGTCGCGCGTTTTCTGCAACGCTTGTCTCAGAAGGCGGCTTCGCCCGTGATCGCACGGCCCAGGATCAGGGCGTGGACGTCGTGCGCCCCCTCATAGGTGTTGACCGTTTCCAGGTTCATGGCGTGGCGCATGACGTGCAGTTCGCCGGTGATTCCGGCCCCGCCGTGCATGTCGCGGGCCTCACGCGCCACGGCCAAGGCCTTGCCGCAGTTGTTGCGCTTCATCAGGCTGATGGCCTCGGGCACCCAGGCGCCGGTGTCCAGCAGGCGGCCCAGGGCATAGGCGCCCTCGAAGCCCAGGAAGATCTCGGTCTGCATGTCGGCCAGCTTCTTCTGCACCAGTTGGCGCGACGACAGCGGGCGGCCGAACAGGGTGCGCTCGGCCACATAGTCGCGGCTGGCGTGGAAGCAGAACTCGGCCGCGCCCATCGCGCCCCAGGCGATGCCGAAGCGCGCCTTGTTCAGGCAGGAGAACGGCCCGCGCAGCCCCTGGACGCCCGGCAGGAGGTTGGCCTCCGGCACGAAGACTTCGTTCAGGCCGATGTCGCCCGTCACCGAGGCGCGCAGCGACAGCTTGTCGCCGATCTTGCCCGTGGTGAAGCCGTCGAAGTCGCGCTCGACGATGAAGCCGCGAATGACCCCGTCCAACTTGGCCCAGACGATGGCCAGGTCGGCGATGGGCGAGTTGGTGATCCAGTATTTGCCGCCGTTCAGACGATAGCCGCCGTCGACCGCGACCGCCGTGGTCTTCATCGAGGCCGGGTCCGACCCCCCGTCCGCCTCAGTCAAGCCGAAGCAGCCGACCAGCTCGCCCGCCGCCATTTTCGGAAGGAATTTAAGCTTCTGCTCTTCGGAGCCGAAGGCGTAGATCGGATACATGGCCAGCGACGACTGCACCGACATGGCCGAACGATAGCCGCTGTCGATCGCCTCGACCTCGCGGGCGATCAGGCCATAGGCGACGTGCGACGCTTCGGAGCCGCCGTACTGTTCCGGCAGCATGGCGCCCAGGAAGCCCATCTCGCCCATCTCGGTCATGATCGCGCGATCGAACACCTCGTCGCGGAAGGCGGCGACGACGCGCGGCAGCAGGGCCTCACGCGCATAGGACCGCGCCGCGTCCTGCACCATCCGCTCCTCATCGGTCAGACGGCCCGTCAGGTCGAAGGGGTCTTCCCAGCGGAAAGTTTGGGCGGAAGTGGTCTTGCCGTCGGCCATCGGTCGTCCTTTTAGATCTCGGCAGGGGCCTCACGCGGGGTTGAAGCGGCGTGACGAAGCGCCCCCTGTTGCTACGGCGGGTTTAGGCCAGAATGCGGCGGCCGGGTAGAGGGACCGGCGCGAACACGCTAGGCTGTCTTCATGTCGAACGCTTTCAACCGCCTGTTCCGCGATCACCCGCGTGAGGTCGACGAGACCTATCTCGAACATATGGCCGCGTCGTCGCGTTTCGGCTTCAAGCTGCTGCGCCTGGCGGGGTGCGCCTTCATCCATGCGGTGACGCCCGGTCTGCACAAGACCACGGTGTCCGACGCCATTCGCGGCATGGCCCACGACATGGGCGGCCGCGCCGCAGAGGCCCGCGAATGCCGCATGCGCGACGCGGGCGTCTGGGACGTCGGCCTCTAGCCCCTGACGCGCACTCAGTCTGGCGTCTGGGTACGGCTGTAGAAGCCCGAGATGTCGGAGCCCATGCCGCAGAAACGACCGGCGGCCGTGCTGTCCTCGACGAAGGCGCCTTCCGGTCCCACACGCACCGTAACGACCGGCGCATCGGCGCCGATGTCGGCCGCCGGCAGTTCGTTCAGCTCGCCCTCGAACGGGATCAGCTTGGCGTGGATGACGTCGTCGCGGTCCTGGGCGCCGCGCGCCTGAAGCTCGCAATCCGCCGCCGTGGCCCCGCCGTTCGGAACGCCCCCGGCGCGGATCACCACGCGCCATTCGTCGCCTTCCTCGATCAGCTTGAGGTCGGCCTGGGCCGGATCGGTGCGGCGGAAGTCGGCGCTTCTCTCGGCGGCGGGGGCCGTTGCGGGCGTCACCGGAGCCGCCTCGACGGCAGGCGCTGCGACAGGCGCTTCCGCCGGAGCCGGTCCGCAGGCCATGAGAACGGCCGCCAGGCCCAGGCCGGACGCAGGGATCAGATTGAAGCGCAAACGAAACTCTCCATTTCAGGGGAAGACGAGAAGCTCTGTCATTTCCGCCGCGCCCGTCAAGCCGTCAGCCCATTGCGCCGTTCACGCTCGCCCACAGCCATGCGACGCCGGACAGCAGCAGGATCGCCGCGATCAGCGCCAGGCCGACCCATTGCAGACCGCTGAGACGACGCGGCAGGCTGGTTCCGGCGAAACCGCCCGCCGTGGCGGCGACCACCAACGCCAGCCCCCGCGACGCCGTTCGTGACGCCGGATCAGCCCGGTCCAGATCATCGCCCTCATCCGTCGCGAACTCGCCCGCCCCCGCGCGCGCCAGCAGATCACGCGCCTGTTCCATCTGATCCGCCCGCCCCATCAGCCGGATGCCCAGGGCGCGCTGCATCAAGGGGTCAACCGTGGTCTGGAACCGCTCGGTCACCGACACCTCGATGTCGTGCGACGACAGGAAGGCGGCGGCCAGATCGGCCTCATAGACGTCTTGATAGCGGGCGATCTCGACCAGGCTCATGGCGTCAGCCTAACACGCCTGCGAGGCGCGCAATTGAAAACGGCGGACCCGAAGGCCCGCCGTCGTCAGTCGTTCGCGTCGCGCGGACCTTACAGGTCCAGCAGGGCGCGCGCCGGATCTTCCAGCAGTTCCTTGATGCGGACCAGGAAGGTCACGGCTTCCTTGCCGTCGACGATGCGGTGATCGTAGCTGAGGGCCAGGTACATCATCGGGCGGATCTTGACCTCGCCGTTGATGGCCATCGGGCGCTGCACGATGTTGTGCATGCCGAGAATGCCCGACTGCGGCGCGTTCAGGATCGGCGTCGACATCAGCGAGCCGTAGGTGCCGCCGTTGGTGATGGTGAAGGTGCCGCCCTGCATCTGATCCATGGTCAGGGCGCCGTCACGGGCGGCCTTGCCCAGGGCGCCGATGCCCTTCTCGATGCCGGCCAGCGACAGGGCGTCGGCGTCGCGCAGCACCGGAACCACCAGGCCCTTGTCGGTGCCGACGGCGATGCCGATGTCGTAGTGGTTCTTGTAGATGATGTCCGTGCCGTCGATCTCAGCGTTGACGGCCGGGATTTCGTGCAGGGCCTGAACCACGGCCTTGGTGAAGAAGGACATGAAGCCCAGCTTCACGCCGTGGCGCTTCTCGAACACTTCCTTGTACTGGGCGCGCAGGGCCATGACGTTGGTCATGTCCACCTCGTTGAAGGTGGTCAGCTGGGCGGCCGTGTTCTGGGATTCCTTCAGGCGACGGGCGATGGTCTGACGCAGGCGCGTCATCTTCACCCGCTCTTCGCGCGGCTGATCGGCGCGCGGCGCGGCCGGGGCGGCGGCGGCGGGCGCG
>NZ_DAMCNG010000064.1:0-13588 GCF_032107865.1 Brevundimonas sp. | reverse complement strand
ATCTGGGCCAACAGCGCCTGGCTGCTGGAGACGGGCGCCGAAACGCTGGATGAGGCGCGCAGCCGGACCCTCAGCTTCGACCGGGGCGCCGACGCCGTGGTGGCCGAGGCCTTGCGCCTGAATGCGCGTCAGGAAGGCTTCCGCTGGACCACGGCGGGCGGGCGGCGCCGGGCGTGGAAAATCCTGGCCGAGCCGCTGGCGGGCGGGCGCGGCGCCGTCATCGCCTTCGCCATCGAAATGACCGAGGCCGAGGAGACGCGCGACACCCTGCGTCGTCACGTCGAGGCCCATGATGAGACGCTGAACCATCTGGCCGACGCCGTTGCCATCTTCGGCCCGTCCAAGCGGCTGGCCTTCCACAACACCGCCTTCCAGTCGCTGTTCGGGGTCGATCCGGCCTGGCTGGACGAGCGGCCGACCCACGCCGAACTGCTGGATCGACTGCGTCAGAAGCGCCTGCTGCCCGAGGTCGTCGATTACGCCGCCTGGAAGGCCGAGGAGTTGGACTTCTACGGCGCCGCCCAGGCCTCGCCGGACGACAGCTGGTCCCTGCCGGACGGGCGGACGCTACGGGTGGTGCGCCAGCCGCACCCGTTGGGCGGCATCCTGCTGATCTTCTCGGACATCACCGGCGAGTTGCAACTGCGCAGCCGCTACAACGCCCAGATTCAGGTCCAGCGCGCGACGCTGGACAAGTTGAACGACGCCGTGGCCGTGTTTGGCTCGGACGGACGACTACGGCTGCACAACGAAGCCTTCGAGAGCTTCTGGGGCGTCACCGGAGAGCGGTTGATGGAGGCGGGCGACTTCGACGCCGTGGCCGCCCTGTGCCGCCCGGTCCTGCCCGACGCCGCCCTGTGGTTGGGGCTGAAGGCGCGGGTGGCCGACCCCGATCCGGAAAGTCGCGTGGCCATCTCGGGCGAAGGGCGCACCGAGGACGGCCGCATCGCCGCCTGGCAGACCCGCCCCCTGCCCGACGGCGCCACCCTGGTCGCCTTCTTCGACGTGACGGCCCGGCGCGAGCTGGAACAGGCCCTGGCCGCCAAGGAGGCCGCCCTGGCCGAGAGCCAGGCCCTGAAGCGCGAGTTCGTCGGCAGCGTCTCCTATGAGCTGCGCACGCCGCTGACGACCATCGTCGGCTATTCCGAACTGCTGGAGGCCATGGGCGACCTGCCCGAGCGCAGTCGCCAGCACGCGGGCGCCATCCGCGTGGCGGCCAGCCATCTGGCGCGCTCCATCGACGACGTGCTGGACATGGCCCAGATCGATGCGGGCGAGATGGAGCTGACCCTGGGCGACGTGCGGGTCTGCGACCTGCTGGACGAGGCGGCGGAAAAGATCCACGCCAAGGTCGAGGGCCGGGGCGCCACGCTGAACCTGGCCTGCCCGACGGGCCTGAAGCCGATCCGCGCCGACGCCCGTCGCATCGCTCAGGCGGTCGATCATCTGCTGGAGAACGCCTGCCGTGCGGTGTCCGAAGGCGGCGCGGTCAGCCTGACCGCCGAGGCCGGGCCGGGCGAGGTCCGCATCCGCGTCGAGGACACCGGCCGGGGCATCCCCTACCATCTTCAGGCCCACGTCTTCGATCGCTTCGTGCGGCGTGAGCGCGGCGGGCCGGGCGTGGCCCTGGCCCTGGTCAAGGCCCTGGTCGAACTGCACGGCGGCTGGGCCGAGGTTCAGTCGGAACCGGGCAAGGGCGCGGCCTTCATCCTGCACCTGCCGGTCGAGGCGACGGCGCCGACCGCTGCGCCGGAACTGCTGCTGGGCTGATCTTGGCCGTCCAGTCGTGCTAGAGGGCGTGTCCAAGCCTTCCAGGACGTCCTCATGGCCGACACGACCCGCCCCCTGCTCAAGACCGCCGTCATCTATGATTTCGACGGCACCCTGGCGCGAGGAAACATGCAGGAGGTCAGCTTCATCCCCTCGATCGGGATGACGCCGGCCCAGTTCTGGAACGAGACCGTCCGTCCACGGACTATCGCCTCGGACGGCGACGGCATCCTGATGTATATGCAGATGATGCTGCTGGCCGCGCGCGAACAGGGCGCGCCGGTGACGCGCCAGACGCTGCGCGATCACGGCCGCGACGTGGCCCTGTTCGAGGGCCTGCGCGACCGCTCCTGGTTCGACCGGATGAACGCCTTCGGCGCCCAGTTCGGGCTGGAGATCGAACACTACATCATCTCGGCGGGCCTGACCGAGATGATCGAGGGCTGCCCCATCGCCGAGGCCTTCACTCACGTCTTCGCCTCGAAATACGCCTATGACGAGGACGATGTGGCCGTCTGGCCGGCCGTGGGCGTCAACTACACGACCAAGACCCAGTATCTGTTCCGCATCAACAAGGGGGTGCACAACCACTGGGAGGATGAGCGCATCAATCGCTTCATCCCCGACGAGGAGCGCCCCATCCCGTTTGATCGGATGATCTTCCTGGGCGACGGCGACACCGACGTGCCGACTATGAAGATGATGCACACCAAGGGCGGCTTCTCCATCGCCGTCTACGACCCCGACAGCACCCCGCGCGATCATGACAAGATCCACCGTCTGATCTCGGAGGACCGGGTCAACTTCGTCGCGGCGGGCGACTACCGCGAGGGCTCGCCCGTCGATTTGATCGTCAAGGGCCTGATCGGCCGTATCGCCGTCAACTACGGCCGGATGCCGGCGGACTGACTTTCATCCTTCTCCCTCAAGGTGAGAAGGGGCGACGCTGACGGTCCAGCGTTATGGTGATGTCCGCGCGAACCCCGCCCGCCAACATGTGACGGGTGATCCGCTCGAAGTGCTGGATGAAGACGGCCAGTTCGGCGCGCTTGGCGGGCGGCAGATCGGCGGGCGGCAGGTCCATCAGCCCCGCCTCTTGTTCGCAGCGCCAGTCCAGCACGGCGTCGAAGGACGGTGCTTTCAAAAACAGCACCGCGTCGAAGCGGGCGAAGGCTTCAGCATAAGGGCCAGCCAGGGCGGCGTTGACGGCGCGCCGCCATGTCCCCTGCCCGTCCGGTTCCGCCTCCAGGGCGTTGATCGGGGCAGAGAGGTCAGCCTCGGCCTGCGGCGTCGCGCCCAGGCACCAGCCGTCGACCAGCACCGCCGACGGGCGGCCCGCGAACATGGGCCATTGCGTCTCGGGGCGGCGGTCGTCGGCCAGCTTGTCGAAGGCGGGAAGTGCTGTGCGGCTATTAGGACCGGCGGCGCGCAGGGCCTCCACTGTCTGCTCCAGCAGTTTCAGGTCATGCGTACCGGGCGGGCCGCGAACGCAGAACAGGGGATGGACCGCCTGACCCTTCTGCGTCCGCTCGGCCTTGGTCAGATAGACGTCGTCCAGCGACAGATGCGCGGCCCCCAACCGTTCGGTGGCGACACGGGCCAGGGTGGTCTTGCCGGAGCCTTGCGCGCCGGCGATCCCTATCAGCGGAATGTGGTCCGGCCGGGCGTGGCGCGCGGCCAGAGACCCGACCGCGTCCAGCAGCCGGGCGTCGATCATCTCAGTGCTGGCTTTCCGGCAGACGCACGATCAGGCCGTCCAGGTCGTCGGTGACGCGGATCTGGCAGGACAGGCGGCTGTTCGGTTCGACGTTCTCGGCGAAGTCCAGCATGGATTCCTCCATGGCTGAGGGGCGGCCGGTCTCGGCGGCGAAGGTCTCGTCGACATAGACATGGCAGGTGGCGCAGGCGCAGGCGCCGCCGCAATCGGCGTCGATGCCCGGCACATTGTTGCGGATCGCGCCCTCCATCACGGACAGGCCCTTTTTGACCTCGACCGTGTGCTCGGTTCCGTCGTGTTCAATGTAGGTGATCTTGGGCATGGAAGCGGTCTTAACTCTGGATGCAGGGTTGGCAAGCCTTGCTACGCGCCGGCCAAGGAAAACCCCCGGAACCAGGCGGCGCCGGGGGCTTTTCTTTTCGTTCGGACCGGCTGGATCAGGCGGCCGTCTTCTTGCGCGACGGCGAAACCATCAGCTTCTTGGTCTCGGCGATCGCCTTGGCCGGGTTCAGCCCCTTGGGGCAGACCTGGGCGCAGTTCATGATCGTGTGGCAGCGATACAGCTTGAACGGGTCTTCCAGGTCGTCGAGGCGCTTCTGGGTCGCGTCGTCTCGGCTGTCCGAGATCCAGCGGTAGGACTGCAGCAGGGCCGCCGGGCCGAGGTATTCTTCCTGGTTCCACCAGTAGCTCGGGCACGAGGTCGAGCAGCAGGCGCACAGGATGCACTCGTACAGGCCGTCCAGCTTCTCGCGGTCTTCCGGCGACTGCAGGCGTTCCTTCTCCGGGTCGGGCGTGTCCGACTGGAGGTAGGGTTGGATGGAGTCGTACTGGGCGTAGAACAGCGACAGGTCCGTCACCAGATCCTTGACTACCGGCTGGTGCGGCAGGGGGGCGATGGTGATGTTGTGCGACGAGCACTCGTCCCAGCCCTTGGTGCAGGCCAGGGTGTTGCGGCCGTCGATGTTCATCGAGCACGAGCCGCAGATGCCTTCACGGCACGAGCGACGGAACGACAGGGTCGGGTCGATCTCGTTCTTGATGTGGATCAGGGCGTCCAGAAGCATGGGGCCGTGATCGTCGGTCGAGACCTCGTACGAGTCCCAGCGCGGATCGGCGTCCGTTTCCGGGTCGTAGCGATAGACCTTGTAGGTCTTGACGTTCTTGGCGCCGGCCGGGGCCTTGTGGACCTTGCCAGTCGTGGGCTTGGAGCCGCGCGGGAGGTTGAGCTGAACCATCTGCGATCCCCCTTAGTAAACCCGAGCCTTGGGCTCGATGTACGAGACCTCGTCGGTCATCGTGTATTTGTGCACCGGACGGTAGTCGATCTGGACGCCTTCGCCCGGACGCTTCCACGCCAGGGTGTGCTTCATCCAGTTGACGTCGTCGCGGTCCGGATAGTCCTCGCGGGCGTGGGCGCCGCGCGATTCCGTGCGGTTGGCCGCGCCTTCGATGGTGACGACGGCCTGGGCGATCAGGTTGTCGTACTCCAGCGTCTCCACCAGGTCCGTGTTCCAGATCAGGCCGCGATCCGTGGTCTTGATGTCCGAACCGGCGGCGTCGATCGAGCGCAGCTTCTGGACGCCTTCGTCCAGGGTCTTGCCGGTGCGGAAGACGGCGGCGTCGGCCTGCATGGCGCGCTGCATCTCAAGACGCAGGTGCGCCGTGGGGGTCGAGCCCGAGGCGTTGCGGAAGCGGTCGAGGCGCGCCAGGTGGGCGTCGGTCTGGGCCTTGGAAGCCGAGGGCACGGCCGAGTTCTTGTCCACGACCTCGCCGCAGCGCAGGCCGACGGCGCGGCCGAACACCACCAGGTCGGTCAGCGAGTTGGAGCCCAGACGGTTGGCGCCGTGCACCGAGACGCAGGCCGCCTCGCCCACGGCCATCAGGCCCGGAACCACGCTGTCGGGGTTGCCGTCGCGCAGCGTCAGCACCTCGCCGTGATAGTTCGTCGGGATGCCGCCCATGTTGTAGTGGACGGTCGGCAGGACCGGGATCGGCTCCTTGGTCACGTCGACGCCGGCGAAGATCTTGGCCGACTCCGAAATGCCCGGCAGGCGCGCATGCAGGATCTTGGGATCCAGGTGATCCAGGTGCAGGAAGATGTGGTCCTTGTTCGGACCCACGCCGCGGCCTTCGCGGATTTCGATGGTCATGGAGCGGCTGACCATGTCGCGCGGGGCCAGATCCTTCACGGTCGGCGCATAGCGTTCCATGAAGCGCTCGCCTTCGGAGTTGGTCAGATAGCCGCCTTCACCGCGGGCGCCCTCGGTGATCAGGCAGCCGGCGCCGTAGATGCCGGTCGGGTGGAACTGCACGAACTCCATGTCCTGCAGCGGCAGGCCGGCGCGCAGCACCATAGCGTTGCCGTCGCCGGTGCAGGTGTGGGCCGAGGTGGCCGAGAAATAGGCGCGGCCGTAACCGCCGGTCGCCAGCACCACCATCTTGGCGCGGAACTGGTGAAGTTGGCCGGTGTCGAGCTGAAGCGCGGTGACGCCGGTGCAGGTGCCGTCCTGCATGATCAGGTCCAGCGCGAAGTACTCGATGAAGAACTTCACCTCGCGACGGACCGACTGGCCGTACAGGGTGTGCAGGATGGCGTGGCCGGTGCGGTCGGCGGCGGCGCAGGTGCGCTGCACCGGGCCTTCGCCGAAGTTGCGGGTCATGCCGCCGAAGGCGCGCTGGTAGATCTTGCCTTCGTCGGTGCGGCTGAAGGGCACGCCCCAGTGTTCCAGCTCATAGACGGCCTGGGGCGCGTTGCGCACCAGGTATTCGATGGCGTCCTGGTCGCCCAGCCAGTCCGACCCCTTGACGGTGTCGTACATGTGCCACTGCCAGCTGTCCTCGCCCATGTTGCCCAGCGAGGCCGAGATGCCGCCTTGAGCAGCAACCGTGTGCGAGCGGGTCGGGAAAACCTTGGTGACGCAGGCGACCTTCAGGCCCTGTTGGGCGGCGCCGAGGGCGGCGCGCAGGCCGGAACCACCAGCGCCGACGACGACGACGTCGTATTCGTGATCGATAAGCTCGTATGCAGCCATGGCGGGATCAGACTCCGGCCGGCAGCGGGGCCGAGCCCAGCGCCAGACGCACGATGAAGAAGACGCTGGCGGCGGCCAGCACGAGGAAGATCAGGTTGGAGACCATGATCAGGGCCGGGCGGGGGGAGCCGGGGACGTAGTCCTCGAGGATCACCTTCCAGGCCAGGCTGGCGAACAGGAAGAAGACCACCGCCGTCACGGCCAGCAGGCCGGCGTTCAGCGTGCTGCCGAACCAGGCGATGACCGCGCCGTAGTCGGCGCCGGCCAGGGTGAAGCCGGTCGACAGAGCCCACAGGCCCAGCGGCATCAGGGCCAGCAGAGCCAGCTTTTCGAGCTTCCACTCCCCGGCGCCGTGGCGCTCGGAGATTTTCACATTGTTCTTGAACTTGGGCGCGGCGCTCACAGCGAAACCTTTCCGGTAGCGAACAGCACGACCCAGAACAGGACGGCCAGGACGATCGGACCCCAGACGGCGATCTGGGCCATCAGGTTGGCGGACTTGAGGTCCAGCCCCTTGCCCGCGTCGTTGATCAGGTGGCGCGCGCCGTTCAGCAGGAAGGAGAACAGAACCCACGTCAGGCCGAACCAGATGAACAGGCCGAACGGCGAGCCCGAGAAGGCGGCGAGCGAGGCGAAGGCGTCCGGGCCGCAGGCGACGATCGCGACCCAGCCCAGCAGCAGGATCGCGCCCACGCTGGCCGCGCCGATGGTGACGCGGAACAGGATCGACGCGACCATGGTCATGTGCCAGCGCCAGATATCGGTGAAGGGCGACATCGGTGCGACGTGCCCGTTGGGGTGACGGACGTAGCGGCCCGTCCGGTCGCCAGTTTCGCCCGCAGCCGGGGGAGTGTTCGACATGCGAATGATTCTCAAAAAACCCGAGGAAATTCAGGGCCGGATTGCAGTGCAACAGGCTTTAGTGACGCAGACGGGTGGGTGTCAACGAAGGGGGGCGATTCCGAACGAAAGTCGGCCCTCAAGCCTCGGATCAGAAGGAAGCGACGTGCGTCAGAGCCGCATCGCGCGTTTCGGTTGTGCAAGGAACCGCCCCAGGGCGCCCCCAGACGGGGTCCGGCCACAGGGGGTCGTCGCGACGGCGACCGACGACATGGATGTGAAGCTGAGCCGTGACATTGCCCAGGGCGGCGACGTTCAGCTTGTCGACCGCCGCGCCGCGCAGGGCGCCCAGTTCGCGCACCAGGGCGCCGGCGCGAACGATCTCCTCGCTCAGAAGGGCGCGCTGCTCGGGCGTCAGGTCTTCCAGCTCGATCGCGCCGGGGACGCGCGGCAGCAGGATCAGCCAGGGAAAGCGGTCGTCGTCCTGAAACCGCACCTGGCACAGGGGCCAGTCGACGGCGAAGACGGAGGCGGCCTCGAAGGCGGGGTCGGCGGCGAAGCTCATGCGGCGTCCTGATCGGCGAGAAGGCGCAGGCGATAGGCGTTCATCGCCGTCTCGGCCAGGCGCTGGGTCAGCCGCCAGTTGACCACGGCGCCGATCGGCGCGCCGACCAGGGGCAGCAGCTGGGCCAGCTTGGCCACGTCGATGTAGTCGCGGTACTCCAGCTGGAACTTGCGCCAGTCGAAGGCCTTCAGGGTGTCGGGATCATGCGGCGCGTGTATGGCGGCCTCCAGCGCGGCCAGAGCTTCGGGCCGATGCCGGGCGCTGGAAAAGGCCATCTGGAAGATGCGCAGGATGATCACCCGCTCCTTTAGGTCGCGGCCGGAATAGCCGTACAGGGCGGCGATTTCGAACAGCATCTTGACCTTGATCGCCATCAGGGCCGGAAAGTCCGCCGCCGCCATCAGGAAGCCCCCGGCGCCCGCCACCCCGCCCTCGACGCTGGCGGTGGTGCGATACAGCTCAACGCGCGTGCGGACCCTCGCCTCGCGCTCCTGCAGGGCGCCTTCGGCCAAGGGGCGGGCGGTGGTCCACTCTGACCCGGCCAGCAGGCCGCGCGTCATCTGCTGGATGGCGCCGGTCACGATCTCGTGCACGCGCTCGGGAATGACGCGGTTGATGCGGTCCTGGGTCGCGCGGGTGGTCTTGTCCCACAGGCCGGGCCGTTTCAGCTGGCGGTCGCGCCAGGTCAGGGCCTCGGCCAGGGCGCGCGCCTCATAGGCGGCGTCCGTCATCGGGGGAGCGTCCGTGGGTTTCGCCATGGCCGCAGCCTCGCAGGCCCCGACGAAAGGCGCAACGCGGAACGCTTGCCGCGATCCGCCGACAGGTCTAGACCGCCGTTCCAGCGACTACCGTTTCGCACACGCAATATCGACTGGAGAGACCTGAATGGCTCGCGCGAAGATCGCCCTTATCGGCGCCGGAATGATCGGCGGAACCCTGGCCCACGTGGCCGCGCGCGAAGCGCTGGGCGACGTCATCCTGTTCGACATCGCCGAAGGCACCCCTCAGGGCAAGGCTCTGGACATCGCCGAAGCCTCGGCCGTCTTCGGTCAGGACGTGGCCCTGAAGGGCGCCAACGACTACGCCGACATCGCGGGCGCCGACGTCTGCATCGTCACCGCCGGCGTGCCGCGCAAGCCGGGCATGAGCCGCGACGACCTGATCGGCATCAACCTGAAAGTCATGAAGGCCGTCGGCGAGGGCATCAAGCAGCACGCCCCCAACGCCTTCGTCATCTGCATCACCAACCCGCTCGACGCCATGGTCTGGGCTCTGCAGAAGTTCTCGGGTCTGCCCAAGGAGAAGGTTATCGGCATGGCCGGCGTGCTGGACTCGGCCCGCTTCGCCTACTTCCTGGCTGAAAAGACCGGCGTCTCGGTGCAGGACATCCACGCCTGGACCCTGGGCGGTCACGGCGACGACATGGTGCCGATGGTGCGCCACTCGACGGTCGGCGGCCTGCCGCTGCCGGACGCCGTCGCCGCCGGCTTCCTGAGCCAGGCCGACCTGGACGCCATCGTCGAGCGCACCCGCAAGGGCGGCGGCGAGATCGTGGCCCTGCTGAAGACCGGCTCGGCCTTCTACGCCCCGGCCGAAAGCGCGATTGCGATGGCCAAGTCCTACCTGCTGGACCAGAAGCGCGTCCTGCCGTGCGCCGTGTGGCTGTCGGGCGAATACGGCCTGTCGGACCTCTATGTCGGCGTCCCGGCCCTGATCGGCGCGAATGGCGTTGAAAAGGTCATCGAGTTCACCACCAACGACGACGAAAAGGCGATGTTCGCCAAGTCGGTCGCCTCGGTCCAGGGCCTGATTCAGGCCTGTAAGGACATTGAGCCTTCCTTGGCTTAAGGGCGCTAACGCGAGCCGCGCGGCGGCTCGCTGCTTGAGCGCTTAGGCGTCTAAATTGGAAAGGGCCGTATCTTCGGATGCGGCCCTTTTTTCGTGCGGCATTCTGAACCCGCTCATTCAGGCGGAGGACAAGGGTTCACGCCGCCTCGGCTTCCTCGCGTTGCTCCAGCCAGGCCTCGCTCTGCATCTCGTTGAAGCGGGACACGGTCCGCTCGAACTCGAAGGCGCCGACGCCTTCGGTATAGAGCGCCTCGGGCGCGGCCTGCGCTAGGACGACCAGGCGGGTCTTGGCCTCATAGAGCGCATCCACCAGCGTCACCAGGCGGCGCGCCTCATGATGGTTCGCGGGGCTGAGCAGCGGCACGTCGGCCAGGAACAGGGTGTGGAAGCGCCGCGCGACGGCGAGATAGTCCTGCGGTCCCAGCGGGCGGCCGCACAGCTCGTTGAAGGTCGCGCGCGCCATGGCGCCGACCGTGCGCTCCAGCTTCACCTCGCGGCCCAGCACCGGCAGGGCGATGGGCTCTTCCGGCTCGCCGCCCTTGAGGTCTGACCACAAGGTCTCGAAGCCTTGCCGCGCCTCGGCGTCCAGCGGCGAGAACCAGACCTTGGCCCCCGCCATGCGGTCCAGGCGGAAGTCGCGGGCGCCCGCCGTCTCGACCACGTCGCAACGCTGACGGATGATGTCGATAAAGGGCAGGAAGAGCTGGCGATTGATGCCGTTCTTATAGAGGTCTTCGGGCGCGCGGTTCGAGGTGACGGCCAGCACCACCTTCTTCTCGAACAGGGCCTCAAACAGCCGGCCCAGGATCATGGCGTCGGCGATGTCCGTCACCTGCAACTCGTCGAAGCACAGCAGGCGCGCTTCAGAGGCGATCAGGGCGGCGATCGGCGGAATGGGGTCGTCGCCCTTGGCGGTGCCGAACACGTCCTTGCGGCTGCGCGGAGTGCCGTCGCGCCACTGCTTCACCAGGTCGTGGATGCGCGCCATGAAGGCGTGGAAGTGGGCGCGGACCTTCTTCTGCTCGGGCGTCGAGGAATAGAAGAGGTCCATCAGCATGGACTTGCCGCGTCCCGGCGGGCCCCAGATGTAGATGCCCTTGACCTCGGGCAGGGCGCCGAACAGCCCCTTCTTCGACAGGTCGGTCTCCAGCCGTTCAAGCGCGCCGATCAGGGCGGCCTGGGCCGGTTCGGGCGTGATCACGCCCTCTTCCACGCGGATGTCGTAAGCGTTGCGGATACGGGAGGTCATGGCCAGCAGATAGCCCTCGGATGGGGCCGGGGGAAGGCGGTCGCGGATTCGGGCGACGAATTGGAGGATTCTGGTTGCTTCGCGACTGCGAAAGACCCAAATGCAGAAGCGTTTCTCCCAAACGCCCCCGAACAAAGGATGATTTCATCATGGGCTATCGCGTCGCCGTCGTAGGCGCCACCGGCAATGTCGGTCGGGAAATCCTGACCATTCTCGAGGAAGAGAACTTCCCCGTTGAACAGATGCACGCGATCGCTTCCCGAAAATCCAAAGGCGTCGAGGTTTCCTTCGGCGACAAGACCATCAAATGCCAGGACATCGAGCAGTTCGACTTCTCGAGCGTCGACCTGGTGCTGATGAGCGCCGGCGGCGACGTCTCGCGCGCCTGGTCCGAGAAGATCGGCAAGGCTGGTCCCATCGTCATCGACAACTCCTCGGCCTTCCGTCAGGATCCGGACGTGCCGCTGATCGTGCCGGAAGTGAACCCGGACGACGCCAAGCTGGCGACCAAGAAGAACATCGTCGCCAACCCCAACTGCTCGACCGCCCAACTGGTGGTGGCGCTGAAGCCGCTGCATGACGCGGCCAAGATCAAGCGCGTCGTCGTCTCGACCTATCAGTCCGTCTCGGGCGCCGGGAAGGAAGGCATGGACGAGCTGTGGAACCAGACCAAGGCCATCTACGGCCTGGGCGACGCCACGCCGAAGAAATTCCCCAAGCAGATCGCCTTCAACGTCATCCCCTACATCGGTTCGTTCCGCGACGACGGCTACACCGATGAGGAAGCCAAGATGTGGGACGAGACGCACAAGATGCTCGACCCGTCGATCAAGCTGACCGTGACCTGCGTGCGCGTGCCGGTCTTCGTCGGCCACTCCGAAGCCGTGACGGTCGAGTTCGACCGCCCGATCGAACCGGATGAAGCGCGCGAAATCCTGCGCGAGGCGCCTGGGATCCTGGTCGTCGATAAGCAGGAACACGACGGCTACATCACCCCGGTCGATGCTGCGGGCGATCACGCTGTCTATGTGTCGCGCATCCGCAAGGATCCGACCGTCGAGCACGGCCTGTCGTTCTGGGTGGTGTCGGACAATCTGCGCAAGGGCGCGGCCCTGAACGCCGTGCAGATCGCCCAGCTGCTGGACGAGACCGGCGTCATCTCGCCCAAGAGCGGCTACCGCACTTTGACGGTCTAAGAGGCCCTAACGCCCCGCACGCGGTGCGGGGCTGCTTGAGGGCCGTTTGAGCACTCCATGATCCCGCCGCATCGCCGATGCGGCGGGGATCGAAAGGTTCCAGTGTGAGCGCCTCCCCTGCTCCCCCAGCGTCCGAAGCCCGCGCCGCCCTGGCGGCGGGGGTGCTCTGCTACCTGCTGTGGGGCTTCATTCCCCTGGTGTTCCAGCAGATGGCGCATCAGGGGGCCGACGCCTGGGAGATCATGGGCCACCGCGCCCTGTGGGGCCTGGTCTGGGCCCTGATCCTGGTCATGCTGTCGCGGCAGTGGACCCAGGTAATGGCCGTCTTCCGCCAGCCCAAGGTGCTGGGCTGGCTGGCCCTGTCGGCGGTGCTGATCGCCGCCAACTGGACCACCTACGTCATGGCGGTGAACAACGGCCGGACGCTGGACGCCTCGCTCGGCTATTACCTCAACCCGCTGCTGAACATGGCCGCCGGGGCGTGGTTGTTCCGTGAGCGGATCGACCGTTTCGGCGTCATCGCCATCGTCCTGGCAGCGGTGGGCGTGGTGCTGCAGGCGATCGCCTTGGGCCATATGCCCTGGGTGTCGCTGCTGCTGGCCTTCAGCTTCGCCGGCTACGGCATCATCCGCAAACGGGTCTCGGTCGACGCCCAGACCGGCCTGTTCATGGAATGCCTGCTGCTGGCCCTGCCCGGCCTGGCCTGGGTCGTCTTCATCGAAGCGACGGGCCAGGGCCATTTCACCGCCTCGCCCGCCGCGACGCTGTGGCTGCTGTTCGCGGGACCGGCGACGGTCATCCCGCTGGCTCTGTTCGCCTGGGCGGCGCGGCGGATGCCCTTGTCCAGCATGGGCTTTCTGCAATTCCTGGCGCCGACCATCGTCTTCTTCATCGGCGCCATGCAGGGCGAAGCCCTGGGGAGCCTGCGCATCGCCTCCTTCGCCTTCATCTGGGTCGGGGCCGCCGTCTTCGCCCTAGGCGCGGTGCTCAAGGTGCGTCGGGCGTCGGATACGGCCGAGACCATCGTGGCGCCCGAACCCGGCCTGCTGGACGACCCGGCCGAGGATCGCATGGACGCTCTGGGCGAGAATCCGCCGCCTGTGCGTTGAGGTCGGGCGCCGTCCCGTCCTAAAGAAGAAGGCGATGATGATCTGTTCCCGCTTCCTCGCCGCCGCCGCCGCATCCGTTCTGCTCGCCGGGGGGACTGCGGCCTGCGCCCAGGGCGTGGTCCAGACCGGCGGCGATGAAGTGATCCGCACCGCTCGCGTCGGCGTTAGCCGCGAGGCTGCACCGACCGCCGCGCCGGGCTCGCCCGTCGTCGTGGCCGCGCCGCCGACCACGGCCGAGACCTTTGACGCGGTCAGCGACGCC
>NZ_DAMCNG010000063.1:0-13694 GCF_032107865.1 Brevundimonas sp. | reverse complement strand
CCGCGCCTGGACGGGCCGGGGGCGGCGCGGGCGCTGCGGGCGCGCGGGGATCACACGCCGATCATCGCCCTGACCGCCAACGCCTTCACCGAGGATCGCGTCGCCTGCCTTGAGGCCGGGATGGACGATCATCTGGCCAAGCCGCTGGAGGCGGATGCGCTGCGCGTCGCCCTGGCCCGCTGGACGAACGCCGCCAACCGCGCCAAGGTCGCCGCTTCCTGATCTGCCAGTAGTCCGTCGTCCGTATCGCCCGGCGGCGCCCCGCCGGAGCCACGCATGACCGATTCCAAGACGCCCGCTTCCGAGGTCGCGGCGCTGCAGCCGTCGCCCAAAGGGCTGGGCGTGCTCAAGGCGGCGTTCCGCGAGCGGCGCACCCTGGCCATGTTGCTGCTCGGCTTCTCGGCCGGTCTGCCCTTCGCCATGCTGTTCGGCACCCTGAACGCCTGGCTGTCCGACGCGGGCGTATCGGTGGCGACGATCGGCGTCCTGTCGTGGGTCGGGCTGTTCGGCGCCTTCAAATTCCTGTGGTCGCCCGCGGTCGGACTGACGCCGCCGCTGATCGGTCGGATGGGCCGGCGTCGGTCGTGGCTGATCCTGTGCCAGATCGTGCTGGCGGGCGCGCTAATGACCATCTCCCTGTCGCATCCGGGGACGGGGGCCATCGTGGTGTTGGCGGGCGCCGCCGCCCTGGGCGCCTTCGCCTCGGCGACCCAGGACATCGTCATCGACACCTGGCGGATCGAGGTGGCCGACGAGCGGACGCCGGTCGACCTGCTGTCGACCGTCTATCAGTTGGGCTTCCGCACGGCGGCGCTGGTCGGCGGGGCGGGCGCCCTGGTGCTGGCGGATCAACTGGGCTGGTCGGCGACCTTCGTCATCGGGGCCGGGCTGATGGGGCTGGGCCTTCTGGGCACGCTGATCGCGCCCGAGCCCAAGGCCGCGCCGCGCGCCGCCATCGCGCGCGAACGCATCGGCTCGCCGCGCCTGCGCAAGGCGGCCCTGGCCATTACGCTGGTCGCCTGGGCCTGGGCGGCCTTCATGCTGGTGCGCTTCATGGTCACGGCCCTGACGGTCAAGCCCGCGCCCAGCGCCGGAGAATTCACCGCCGTCTGGGGGCCGTGGATCGTCGGCATGGCGGTGATCCTGCCGGCCGTCCTGGCTGGAATCATCGTCTGGCGCGGCGGCAAGTCGGCCCCGTCATCGTCGCCGTCGAGCGCTAAGGGTTCGAGTTTCGCGGACACCCTCTACGACGCCATCCTGGCGCCCCTGGTCGAGCTGATGGGGCGTTTGGGTTGGGGCGCCGTCATCGTGCTGGGGCTGATCCTGACCTATCGCATCACCGACGGCGTCTGGGGGCCGTTCGCCTTCCCCTTCTACATGGGGGACACGGGCGGGGCGCTGGGCCACACCAAGACCGAGATCGCCCTGGCGTCCAAGACCTTCGGCGTGGTCATGACCATTGTCGGCATCGCCCTGGGCGGTTGGGCGTTGCTGGTCATCGGGCGGATGGCCAGTCTGCTGCTGGGCGCGGCCCTGTCGGCGGCGACCAATCTGTTGATGATGGATCTGGCCATGGGCGCGCCGGTGATCGGCGGCTTCATGAGCGTGACGGGCCTTTACAAGCTGTTCGGCGCCTTCGGCGTGGGCGAGCCCCTGGCGCGGCTGATGATGGCAATTGCGGGCGAGAATATCGCGGGCGGCTTCGCGGGCGCGGCCTTCGTGGCCTATCTGTCGGCCCTGTCGAACAAGATGTTCGGGGCGGTGCAGTTCGCCGTCTTCACCTCGCTGGCCCTGCTGATTGGCACCCTGGGGCGCGGCGCCCTGGGTGAATTGATTGAGCGTCAGGGCTATGCCGCCATGTTCGTCATCGCGGCCTGGCTGGGCGTTGTGGCGGTTGTGTTCTGCGCGATGGAGTGGGGGCGTCAGACGATGGAGCGCCGTCGCCTCAACCTCGATTCCTAGAGGCTGGAACGCCCTGAGCTGGAACGCAAAGAGGCGGCCCGAAGGCCGCCTCTCAACGTGGTCGCGATAGAGCGGACGATCAGTCCTCGATCTCCACCCCTTCGGCGTAGGCGGCGAAGGTGGCGGCGGTGATGATCTCGCCGACCGAGGCGCCCAGGGGCACGATCTGCACCGACTTCTCGAGGCCGACCAGCAGGGGGCCGATCACCGTGGCGCCGCCCAGCGACTGGACCAGGCGGGTCGAGATGGCCGCCGAATGGATGGCCGGCATGACCAGGACGTTGGCGTCTCCGGTCAGGCGCATGAAGGGATAGTTGGCGCGCGCCTCGGGGTTGAGCGCCAGCTCCGGCGGCATCTCGCCTTCGTATTCGAAGTCGACGTCCATGGCGTCCAGGATGCGGATGGCTTCGCGCACCTTCTCGCCGCGATCGCCGGGCGGGTCGCCGAAGGTCGAATAGCTGAGGAAGGCCACGCGCGGCTTGCGGCCCAGCTTCTTGACCGTGGCGGCGGCCTTGACCGCGATCTCGGCCAGTTCGGCGGCGTTGGGCAGTTCATGGATCGAGGTGTCGGCCACGAACAGGGTCCGGCCCTTGGCCAGCAGGATCGACAGACCGATCATGCGGTCCGTGACGTCCAGGACGCGGCGGACCTCCTTCAGGGCCATGTTGAAGTTGCGGGTCACGCCGGTGACCATGCAGTCCGCCTCGCCGCGCGCGACCATGGCGGCGGCGAAGTAGTTGCGGTCCTGGTTGATCATGCGCTGCACGTCGCGGCGCAGGTAGCCGCGGCGCTGCAGGCGGGCGTACAGCCACTCGACGTATTCGGCGTTCCGCTCGGACACGCGGGCGTTCATGACCTGAATGCCCAGGTCGTCGAAGTGGAGGCCGGCCTCGGCGGCGTTCTGGCGGATCAGCTCTTCGCGGCCGACCAGGACGGGCACGCCCAGATCAGCCTGCTTGAAGGCCCAGGCGGCGCGAATGACCGACTGCTCTTCACCCTCGGCGAAGACCACGCGCTGCTTCGGCCCCGAGCGCACGCTGGCCTGGATCTTCTGCATCAGGGCGGCGGACGGATCGACCCGCTGACGCAGGGCGATGCGATAGGCGTCCATGTCGGCGATAGGCTTGCGCGCCACGCCGGTCTCCATCGCCGTCTGGGCGATGAAGGGCGGGATGTACCAGATCAGACGCGGGTCGAACGGGGTCGGGATGATGTATTCCGGGCCGAACTTCAGCTTGCGGCCGCGATAGGCGGCGGCGACTTCGTCCGGCACGTCCTCGCGGGCCAGGGCCGCCAGGGCCTGGGCGCAGGCGATCTTCATCTCATGGTTGATCTGGCGCGCGCGCACGTCCAGGGCGCCGCGGAACAGATAGGGGAAGGCCAGGACGTTGTTGACCTGGTTCACATAGTCCGAACGGCCGGTGGCGATGATGGCGTCCGAACGCACCGACTTGACGTCTTCCGGGGTGATTTCCGGGTCCGGGTTGGCCATGGCGAAGATGATCGGATTGGGCGCCATGGAGGCGACCATGTCCTTGGAGATCGCGCCCTTGGCCGACAGGCCCAGCACCACATCGGCGCCGACCATGGCCTCGGCCAGGGTGCGCAGCGGCGTGTCGGTGGCGTGCGCCGCCTGCCATTGCGAGACATTGTCCCGGCCCTTGTAGATGACGCCCTGACGGTCGCAGATGACGGTGTTCTCGGCCTTGACGCCAGCGGCCTTCATCAGGGCGATGGACGACAGGCCCGCGGCCCCGGCGCCCGACAGGACGACCTTCAGGTCTTCCAGCTTCTTGCCGACGATATGGGCCGCGTTGATCAGGCCGGCGGTCGAGATGATGGCCGTGCCGTGCTGGTCGTCATGGAAGACGGGGATGTCCAGCAGATCCTGCAGCTGGGCCTCGATCTCGAAGCATTCCGGGGACTTGATGTCCTCCAGGTTGATGCCGCCCCAGGTGTCGCCGATGTTCTTGACCACGGTGACGAACTCGTCCGGGTCGGTGGTCTTCACCTCGACGTCGAAGCTGTCGACGTCGGCGAAGCGTTTGAACAGGACCGACTTGCCCTCCATCACCGGCTTGGACGCCATGTGGCCCAGGTTGCCCAGGCCGAGGATGGCCGTGCCGTTGGAGATGACGGCGACCAGGTTGCCCTTGGCGGTGTAGTCGTAGGCCTTGTCCACGTCCTCGGCGATGGCCAGGACCGGCACGGCCACGCCCGGCGAATAGGCCAGCGACAGGTCGCGCTGGGTCGCCATCGGCTTGGTCGGGGCCATGGAGATCTTGCCCGGGATCGGAGCGCTGTGGAACTCCAGAGCGTCGTCGTCGGAGAAGGTCTGTTTGTCGGTCAATTCGGGCATTTCGATCTCGGGAAGGGCAGGCGCACTTCGTTCCTAGATCGTGGGATGGGCGGGGACAACTGCTGACGCTGGGTCAAGGCCGATTGCGTGGTTTCTCCGTCACCCGGCAGGCAGGAGTCCTGTTCCTTCGATCTCGACCGGGCCGGTCATGAAAACGTGGCCGGACGCCTCGTCCCAATCGATGATCAGTTCGCCGCCGTCGACTGTCACGGCGGCCTTTCGGTCGGTCAGGCCGCGTCGCGCCGAGGCGACCAGGGCGGCGCAGGCGCCCGTGCCGCACGCCAGGGTCAGGCCCGCGCCGCGCTCCCACACCCGCAACCGAATGTGATCGCGGGCCAGCACGTCAGCGAAGCCGACGTTGACCCCTTCGGGGAAGAGGGGGTGGTGTTCGATCAGGGAGCCGGAGCTGCGCACGAAGGCGTCATCCTGTCGGTCGGTGAAGAAGACGACGTGGGGATTGCCCATTGAGACGGCGCCCGGCGTGTGCAGCACCGGGGCGTCGATCGGCCCGACCTGAAGCTCGATCCCGCGCGTGTCCATTTCCTCGGACAGAGGCACCTGGGTCCAGTCGAGGCGTGGCGCGCCCATATCCACGGTCACTTCGTGGATGGCCGCGGTCGTCGGCCCTTCGGAACCTCCCGATCCGACGCGGCCTGCCGCCCGGCGCGCCGTGGTCGGTCCGCCCAGGGTGTCGATGACCACCTCTTCCTTGTCCGTCGCCTCCAACAGCAGCCAACCGACGCAGCGCAGGGCGTTGCCGCAGGTCTCGACCATGGAGCCGTCCGCGTTCCAGACACGCATGAAGGCGTCGGCCGTCTCGGACGGTTCGACGCCGATCAACTGGTCGAAGCCGCCCAGGCCCGCCGCCGGATCGGCCAGGGCGCGCACCTGGTCCTCGGTCGGGTGGAAGGGCGCTTCGAAGGCCTGGACGACGATGAAGGCGTTTCCTGCGCCGTTCATGCGGATGTAGGGGCGGGCGGACTGGCTCATGATCGTCTTCATATAGGATTTTTCGCCGGTTCATGTATCGGTGGCGGCGATGACGTCTGACCAGAGCCAAACCGCCAAATCCGACGGGCTGCGGCTGAGGGCGCGTTTGCGCTACCTCTATCACGGCTCGCAGCCGGCGGCGGTGAAGTTCCGCCTGATGGTCATCGTCATCGATCTGATCATCATCGGCTTCTTCCTGGCCACGCCGATCCTGAAGGAGGCGGGCTGGGCCTTCTATGTGCTGGACTACCTGATCGCCGCCGTCCTGGGGCTGGATCTGGCGGCGCGCGCCTACGCCTATTCCGACATCCGGTCCTGGTTGAAGCGGCCGATCGTCTGGGTCGATCTGTTCGTCCTGGCGACCCTGCTGTTCCCGGCCTGGCTGGCCAATCTGGGCTTCCTGCGGCTGTTGCGCTTCTGGAGCCTGCTGAACAGCGACCTGTTCTGGCGCACCATCGGCCGCCGTTTCGACGACACGCGGGTCGAGGAGGTTACGCGCGCCCTGACGGCGCTGGTCACCTTCGTCTTCGTGACGACCGGCTTCGTCTACGCCTATTTCCGAGGCAAGGCCGAGCACATCAACGGCTATCTGGACGCCTTGTATTTCACCGTCGCCACCCTGACGACGACGGGTTTTGGCGACATCACCCTGCCCGGCAACTGGGGACGGGTGATTTCCATCGTCGTCATGCTGGTGGGCATCACCCTGTTCATCCGCCTGGCCCAGACCCTGATCCGGCCGCACAAGGTGAAGTTCCCCTGCCCCACCTGCGGGCTTCAGAAGCACGATCCCGACGCCGTCCACTGCAAGGCCTGCGGTCAGATTCTGTGCATCCCCGACGACGGCGACTGAAGCGCGTCCTGCGGCAAAAGATTACAAGCCCGTAAGATTACAGACGCTTGCCCCTCGCCCCCGCCCTCGCCAAGGTGCCGCGCGAAACATTCGTCCGTTGGGGGACACTCATGACCATCCGCTCGCTGGCGTCCGTCGCCGCCCTTCTTCTCGCCGCCGGAGCCGCACCCGTCGCCATGGCCCAAGCCACCGTATCCGCAAGCGCCGCCTCGACGGCTCCGGGCTTCGCCGTCAGCGACGCGACCGACCCCTACATCTGGTTGGAGGAGGTTGAGGGCGACCGCGCCATGGAGTGGGTCAAGGCGCACAACGAAACCTCGCTGGGCGTGCTGCAGGGCGATCCGCGCTATGAGGGCCTGCATCAGCAGGCGCTGGACCTGGTGCAGTCGCGCGACCGCATCCCCTCGCCCGGCTTCACCCACGACGGCCACGTCGACAACTTCTGGCAAGACGCCGAGCATGTGCGCGGCATCTGGCGCCGTACGACGCTGGCGTCCTATCGCACCGACGCGCCGCAGTGGGAGACGATCCTGGACATCGACGCCCTGTCGGCGGCCGAGGGCGCCAACTGGGTCTACAAGGGCGCGACCTGCCTGCCGCCCGAGGAACGCTACTGCCTGATCTCCCTGTCGGACGGCGGCAAGGACGCGGTGACGATCCGCGAGTTCGACAGCGTCACCAAGGCCTTCGTGGAGGGCGGCATCAACCTGCCGGAATCCAAGGGCGACGCCAGCTGGATTGACAAGGACACGCTGCTGATCTCGCGCGACTTTGGCGAAGGTTCGCTGACGGATTCGGGTTATCCGCGCACGGTGCGTTTGATGAAGCGCGGCCAGAGCGTCGATCAGGCGGTCGAGGTCTTCGCCGGCCAGCAGACCGACGTTGCGGTTTCGGGCTACACCCTGCGCGACGCGGACGGCGTGGTTCAGGCGGTGTTGCTGAACCGCGGGATCAACTTCTATGAGAGCGAGACCTGGCGTCTGAACGCCGACGGCTCGACGACCAAGCTGGAGCTGCCGCTCAAGGGCAATATCAACGCCCTGGTCGCCGGCCAGCTGGTGGTGACGACGGACCAGGACTGGACCGCGCCGTCGGGTCAGGACTTCAAGACCGGCGACGTCATCGCCTGGAATCTGCAGGCCTGGCTGGCTGATCCCAAGGCCTCGGCGCAACTGGTGATCCGTCCCGGCGAGCGCGAAGCGATCGAAGGCGTCAACGCCACCCGCAACAAGCTGGTCGTGGCCCTTTACGAGAACGTGCGCGGCTCGGTCTATGTCTATGACCCGGCCGACTGGAGCCGCACGCGCCTGGACCTGCCGCAGAACGTCTCGGTCGGCGTCGGCTCGGCGTCCGAGCGCGACGACAAGATCTTCGTCAGCGTCACCGGCTATCTGAACCCGTCCAGCCTCTATCTGGCCGATGCGGCGACCGGCGCGGTCGCCCTGACCAAGGCACTGCCGGACAAGTTCGACGCCAGCGGCATGCGCGTCGACCAGTTCGAGGCGCGCAGCGCTGACGGGACGATGATCCCCTATTTCGTCGTCCACAAGGACGCCATGGCGATGGACGGCTCGAACCCGACCCTTCTCTACGGCTACGGCGGCTTCCAGTCGTCGCTGCTGCCCGGCTATTCGCCGACGGTCGGCAAGCTGTGGCTGGAGCGCGGCGGCGTCTATGTCATCGCCAATACGCGCGGCGGCGGCGAGTTCGGACCGAAGTGGCACCAGGCGGCCCAGCAGGAGAACCGCCAGCGCGCCCACGAGGACTTCCAGGCCGTGGCTCAGGATCTGATCACGCGCGGCATCACCTCTCAGCCGCACCTCGGGATCATGGGCGGCTCGCAGGGCGGCCTGTTCATGGGCGCCATGCTGACCCAGCGCCCGGACCTGATCAATGCGGCGGTCATCCAAGTGCCCCTGTTCGACATGCTGCGCTTCCACAAGCTGCTGGCCGGCGCCTCGTGGATCGGTGAGTACGGCAATCCGGACATCCCGGAACAGCGCGCCTGGATCGAGCAATACTCGCCCTATCAGAAGCTGGCGGCGGGCCAGCCCTATCCGGAAGTCTTCATCCACACCTCGACCAAGGACGACCGCGTCCACCCCGGCCACGCCCGCAAGGCGGCGGCGCGGATGGAGGATTTGGGCTATCCGGTGCTCTTCTATGAGAACACCGACGGCGGCCACGCGGCCGGCGCCAACCTGCGCGAGACGGCCCGCCGCATCGCGCTGGAATACACCTATCTGACCCGTCGGCTGATGGATCAGCCGGCCCAGCCGTAACCGACGGAGCCCGAGATCATGATGAAGTCCCTGTTCCTGTCCGTCGCCCTGCCGGCCCTGATGCTGGCCGCCGCGCCCGCCCTGGCTGAGGGGGCGGCATCCGACCCGGTCGCCGCGTCCGCGACCAATCCGCCGCCGCACTTCCCGCGCGACCTGTCGCCTGAAGGGGTCAAGGCCGCCGACGACCATCTGGCGCTGGAAGAGGTGGACGGGGCCGAGGCCCGCGCCTTCGTCGCCGCCTCGAACGAAAAGGCTCTGGCCGCCCTGACCGGCGACCGCCGCTATGAGCCGTTCCGTCAGCAGGCCGAAGCCATTCTGACGGCGACGGACCGCATCCCCGGCGTCAGCTTCCTGGGCGAGGGCCTCGGCAATTTCTGGCAGGACGCCGCCAATCCGAAGGGCGTCTGGCGCCGCACGACGCTGGCCTCCTATCGCACGGCCCAGCCGCAGTGGGAGACCCTGCTGGACATCGACGCCCTGGCCAAGGCCGAGGGCAAGGACTGGGTGTTCAAGGGCGCCAACTGCCTGGCGCCGGACGAGACCCGCTGCCTGATCAATCTGTCGGACGGCGGCAAGGACGCCGTGACGGTGCGCGAGTTCGACCTGACGACGAAAACCTTCGTCACTCCAGAAAACGGGGGCGGCTTCGTCATCCCCGAGGGCAAGCACCGCATCAGCTGGCTGGACCGCGACACCCTGCTGATCGCCACCGACTTTGGTCCCGGCAGCCTGACGGAGTCGGGCTATCCCTACATCGTCAAATCCCTGACGCGCGGCCACCCGCTGGCGCACGCGACCGAGGTCTATCGCGGCCAGCAGTCCGACGGCGGCTACGGCGTCTCGCCCATGGTCTTCCGCGACAAGGCCGGGGCGGTCGAGGCGGTGCTGTTCAGCCGCCCGCTGGACACCTTCCGCTCGGAAATCTGGGCGCTGGGGGCCAATGGCAAGCCGCACAAATTGAACCTGCCGGAACGTGTTGCGGTTGAAGGCGTCATGGACGGCAGCCTCATCTTCTCGCCGGATCAGGCGTGGAGCTTTGACGGTCAGGACTACGCCGCCGGTTCGCTTCTGGCCCTGCCGATGGGCGTGCTGGGCGACGTGCGCCAGAGCATCCGCATCGACGCGAAGTCCGCGACCATCTTCACGCCGGGCCCGCGACAGTCGCTGCAGAACGTCAGCGTGTTCGAGGACAGCATCGTCGCCGTCATCGCCGACAACGTCGTCGGCACGCTGAAGCGCTTTGCGCCGTCCGCGAACGGCTGGACCGCGACCGAACTCGCCGTGCCGGCCAACAGCGCCGTGAGCCTGGGCGACAGCTCCAAGGCCAAGGGTCAGGTCTTCGTTTCGACGCAAGGCTTCCTGACGCCGCCGACGCTCAGCCTGGCGGACGTCTCGACCGGCGCTCTGACCGAGCTGAAATCGGCGCCCGCCAAGT
The DNA here is from genome assembly GCF_032107865.1 of Brevundimonas sp. Lineage (GTDB taxonomy): Bacteria > Pseudomonadota > Alphaproteobacteria > Caulobacterales > Caulobacteraceae > Brevundimonas. The sequence goes on along the minus strand of NZ_DAMCNG010000063.1, from coordinate 3,813 downwards.
TCGACGCCTCGACCCATGTGGTCGAGCAGTTCGAGGCGACCTCGACCGACGGGACCAAGATCCCCTACTTCGTCACCCGGCCCAAGAACCTGGCGATGGACGGGACCGGCCCGACCATCCTGTTCGGCTACGGCGGTTTCCAGGCCAGCTTCCCGCCCGCCTACAAGCCTGAGATGGGCAAGCTGTGGCTCGAGAACGGCGGCGTCTTCGTCCAGGCCAACATCCGCGGCGGCGGCGAGTTCGGGCCCGGCTGGCACCAGTCGGCCCTGCGCGAGAACCGCCAGCGCGCCTTCGACGACTTCGCCGCCGTGGCCCGCGATCTGGAGCAGCGGCGCATCACCAGCCCGCGCCATCTGGGCATCTACGGCCGCTCGAACGGCGGGGTGCTGACCTCGGTGTCGATCACCCAGCATCCGGAACTGTTCAATGCGGCGGTCATCGAAAGCCCGTTGATCGACATGCTGCGCTATCAGGAGCTGCCGGCGGGCGCCTCGTGGATGGGCGAATACGGCGATCCGCGCATTCCGGGCGACGCCGAATTCATCGCCCGCTACTCAGCCTATCAGCAGTTGCGGCCCGAGGTGAAATATCCGCGCGTCTACATCACCACCAACACGCGCGACGACCGGGTCCACCCCGGCCACGCCCGCAAGTTCGCGGCGCGCCTGGGCGATCAGGGCCACGACCACCTCTATTTCGAGGATACGGCCGGCGGTCACTCCAACGACGCCGACCCGGTCGCCAACGCCCGCCGTTGGGCGCGCCATTACGTCTATCTCAGCCAGCAACTGATGGACTGATTGTAACGCTCGTCGCGCCCGACGCGCCGCTCACGCATTTATGAGCGGCGTTATCGGGCCGAAGGGATAGGATCGCCGCCATGATGGCACGGGGCCTGTTCAGGTATGGGATGACGGCGGCGGTCGCAGGGGTGGGCCTGCTGGTCGTCGCCGCCGCGCCGTCGCGCGAGCGGGACGCGCCCGTCCAGCCGGTGGTGGTCGAGCTGTTCACCGCCCAGGGCTGCGCCGGATGTCCCGACGCCAACCGTACGGTCGAGACGGTGGCCGAGGATCCGGGCGTGATCGTCCTGACCTACGGCGTCGACTACTGGGACTATCTGGGTTGGTCCGACACTTTCGCTCGGCCGGAATTCGCCGAGCGTCAGCGCGCCTATCGCCAGGCCCTGAAGCTGCGGAACGTCTCGACGCCTCAGGTGGTGATCGACGGACGCCGTCATGTCTCGGGTGCCCGTTCGCCGGAGCTGAAGGCGGCGGTCGAAGCCGAGGCGCAAGGCCGGGGCTGGCCGCCCGAGATCGAGTTCCGCGAGACCGGCGACCGCGTCGGCATCGGTTCGGGCCGCCCGCCGCGCGGCGGGGCCGAAGTCGTCGCCGTCGTCTATCGGCCGGGGCAGCAGACGGTCGAGGTCAAGGGCGGCGACAACCGCGGCCGGGCCGTGACTCACGTCAATGTGGTGCGCGAGGTGCGCCGTCTGGGCGACTGGAACGGACGGCCGGTGCTGTTCCCCCTGCCCCAGGACGCAGGGATCGACGAAGGGGTGGTGGTGCTGCTTCAGGCCAAGGACGACCGTCGCATCCTGTCGTCCGCCGCGCGCCCGGAAACGGGGCGCGATTGAACCGCTGACGGAAAAGGTCTAAAGGCCCGCCGCTCTTGATGGGCGCGCGCCTCCTCGCGCGACCCGGAGAACATTGCATGGTCGGGGATACGCCCCGCGGCGACGCCGCGCCAACCGCCAACGCCTCCTCTCCCGCCAACGCCCAGACTCCGCCTTCCGGCGGTGCGGACGGTCACGGCGGCGGCAAGGCCAGCCATCGCGCCCTGATCCTGGGCGCCATCGGCGTGGTCTTCGGCGACATCGGCACCAGCCCGATCTACGCCCTGCGCGAGGCGACGGCCCACGCCCAGAAGGGCGTCGGCGGCGATCTGGCGATCATCGGCGTGGTGTCCCTGGCCTTCTGGGCGCTGATGGTCGTCGTGACGTTCAAATACGTCATGTTCCTGATGCGGGCGGACAACAAGGGCGAGGGCGGCACCCTGTCGCTGATGGCCCTGGCCCAGCACGCCATCGGCCGACGCAGCGCCTGGCTGTTCGTCCTGGGCGTCTGCGGCGCGGCCCTGTTCTACAGCGACGGCGTCATCACGCCCGCCATCTCGGTCCTGTCGGCGGTCGAAGGCCTGCAGGAGGCGCCAGGCCTGAACGGGCGGCTGGACCCCTTCATCCTGCCGCTGGCGGCGGGCATCCTGATCGCCCTCTTCCTGGTCCAGTCGCGCGGCACGGCCGGCCTGGCCAAATTCTTCGGCCCGATCACCCTGATCTGGTTCCTGTCGCTGGGCCTGCTGGGCGTGGTCCATATCTTCGACGACCTGTCGATCCTGAAGGCCCTGTCGCCCTACTATGGGATCAAGCTGCTGATCGCCGACGGCTTCCTGGGCTTCGTCATCCTGGGCAGCGTCTTCCTGGCCGTCACCGGCGCCGAGGCGCTGTATGCGGACATGGGCCATTTCGGCAAGGCGCCGATCCGCCAAAGCTGGCTGTTCATCGTCCTGCCGTGTCTGACGCTCTGCTATCTGGGCCAGGGCGCCTTCCTGTTGTCGCACCCCGGCGCGGCGGACAACCCCTTCTGGAACATGGTGCCGCAGCTGGCCTACTGGCCCATGCTGATCCTGGCTACGGCGGCCACTGTGATCGCCAGCCAGGCGATGATCACGGGCGCCTTCTCGGTCACGCAGCAGGCGGTCCAACTGGGCCTGCTGCCGCGTATCGACATCCGCAACACCTCCGAGACCCAGGCCGGCCAGATCTATGTGCCCGCGATCAACAGCCTGCTGCTGGTCGGGGTGCTGTTCGTCCTGGTCAGCTTCCAGTCGTCGCACAATCTGACGGCCGCCTATGGCGTGGCGGTGACGGGGACCATGATGGTCAACACCCTGATGGCCTTCACCGTCGTGCGTCACAAGTGGAAGTGGTCGTGGTGGGCTATCCTGCTGACGCTGGTGCCGTTCGGCTTCATCGACGCGGTCTTCCTGACCTCCAACCTGCTGAAGATCCCGGCGGGCGCATGGATGCCGCTGGTGCTGGGCGGGGCCCTGGTCATGCTGATGTGGACCTGGGTGCGCGGCTCCCAGATCCTGGCGGACAAGACGCGCAAGGACAGTCTGCCGCTGAACGATCTGATCGAGATGCTGCGCGCCCGTCCGCCGCACCGCGCGCCGGGCACGGCCATCTTCCTGACCTCGGACCCGGACGTGGCGCCGGTGGCCCTGATGCACAATCTCAAGCACAACAAGGTGCTGCACGAGAAGAACATCATCCTGACGGTTCACACCTCGGACCGGCCGCGCGTGCCGGATCTGCAGAGGGTGGCGGTCGAGCCGATCAGCGATGATTTCAAGCGACTGACCCTGACATTCGGCTATATGGAGACGCCGAACGTGCCGCGCGCCCTGGGCCTGTGTCGCAAGCAGGGGCTGAAGTTCGACATCATGTCGACCAGCTTCTTCCTCGGCCGACGCTCGGTCGTTCCCTCCGCCCGCCAGGGCATGCCTCTGTGGCAGGACAAGCTGTTTATCTTCCTGATGCGAAACGCCGCCAATCCGACCGACTTCTTCCGTATTCCGCCCGGCCGCGTGGTCGAGCTCGGCACCCAGGTGTCGGTGTGAGCGGGGGAACGCCCAAGGGCAGAAGCTCCGCCGCGCGCGGCCGCCGCATCGCCGAAAAGGCGCGCGGCCCGCGTCGTGAACCGGCCCCGCATCCGGTCGCGGATGATCCGCACGCCGACATCGGCGTCGAGGCGC
>NZ_DAMCNG010000062.1:0-13741 GCF_032107865.1 Brevundimonas sp. | reverse complement strand
CGTCCGCCCTGCCAGGCGCGGCGGTGTTCGGTGCCTCGGGCTGCGGCGCCTGCCATACCATACGCGGAACGGAGGCCAACGGCCTGGCCGGGCCGGACCTGACCCACGTCGGTTCGCGCCAGACGCTGGGCGCGGGCATCCTGCCCAACAATCAGGGCACGATGGCGGGGTGGATCGCCGACAGCCAAGGGATCAAGCCGGGCAACCGCATGCCGTCCTATCCAGTGCTGACCGGGCGCGAGCTGCGCGACCTAGCCGCCTATCTGGAAAGTCTGAAATGACGTCGGAAACCGGCTTCGATGTCCGCAAATACGGTCGCTTTCCCACCGCAGAGCTGCGTCCGGACGGCGAGCTGGAGCAGCTGGAAGCCGCTTGGTGCGGTCCGCGCCGTCCCGGCGAGTGGATCACGGCGATCAACAACAACATCATCGGCGTCTATTACGTCGGCGCGGCCATGCTGTTCTTCGTGCTGGCGGGGGTGCTGGCGCTGCTGATGCGCACCCAGCTGGCCCTGCCGATGACGGGCTTCCTGCCGCAGGATACCTACAACCAGATCTTCACCATGCACGGCACGGTGATGATGTTCCTGTTCGCCGTGCCGGCGGTCGAGGCGCTGGGCGTGCTGCTGCTGCCGCAGATGCTGGGGGCGCGCGACCTGCCGTTTCCGCGTCTGGGGGCCTATGCCTTCTGGGCTTATCTGATCGGCGGTCTGGCCTTCTTCTGCTCCCTGTTCTTCGGCCTGGCGCCGGACGGGGGATGGTTCATGTATCCGCCGCTGACCGGCATGACCTATTCGCCGGGAATCAACGCCGACTTCTGGCTGCTGGGCATCGGTTTCATCGAGATCTCGGCCATTGCCGGAGCGATCGAGATCATCGTGGGCGTGCTCAAGACGCGCGCGCCCGGCATGACGCTGGACAAGCTGCCGGTCTTCGCCTGGGCCATGCTGATCTTCGCCTGCATGATCATCATCGCCTTTCCCTCGGTGATCCTGGCGACCTTGCTGCTGGAGCTGGAACGGGCGCTGGGCTGGCCCTTCTTCGACCCGCTAAAGGGCGGCGATCCCATGCTGTGGCAGCACCTGTTCTGGTTCTTCGGCCACCCGGAGGTCTACATCATCTTCCTGCCGGCGGCCGGGGCCATGTCGACCATCATCCCCGCCATGGCGCGCACGAAGCTGGTCGGCCATCCCCTGGTGGTCATGGCCATGCTGGCGACCGGCTTCATCAGCTTCGGCGTGTGGGCGCACCACATGTTCACCACCGGCATGCCGCAGATCAGCATCAACTACTTCAGCGCCGCCTCCATGGCGGTCAGCGTGCCTGCCGGGGTGCAGGTCTTCGCCTGGATCGCCACCATAGCGGCCGGAAAGATGCGCTTCACCACGCCGGGTCTGTTCGCCGTGGGCGGTCTGGTCATCTTCGTCATGGGCGGGCTGACCGGGGTCATGGTCGCCATGGTGCCCTTCGACTGGCAGGCCCACGACAGCTACTTCATCGTCGCCCACCTGCACTACGTCCTGATCGGCGGCATGGTCTTTCCCATGTTCGCGGCCATCTACTACTGGCTGCCCATGTCCAGCGTCCGGCCGCTGAGCGAGCGCATGGGAAAATGGATATTCTGGCTGATGTTCGCGGGGCACAACATCGCCTTCCTGCCCATGCACCTGACGGGGCTGATGGGGATGCCGCGCCGGGTCTACACCTATCTGCCGGGACGCGGTTGGGACCTGCCCAACTTCATCTCGACCATAGGGGCCTTCCTGTTCGGGCTGGCGGTCCTGCTCTGGGTCATCGACATGATCCGCAACTTCCGCCCCTTCGGCCCGCGCGAGGCGGGCAACATCCACGACGGCCCCGGTCTGGAATGGCTGCCCAGCGGCTATTATTCCGTGCGCTCCGTCCCCGTGGTGAAGAGCCTATATCCGCTCTGGGAGCAGAAGGGGTTGACGAAGGAGGTGCAGGAGGGGCGCTGGTTCCTGCCCGGCGCGGCGGGAGGCGAGCGCCAGACCCTGGTCACCAGCCCTCTGAACGCTGAGCCGCAGTATGTCTTGCGCCTCCCGCGTCCGTCACCCTGGCACGTGTTCGGCGCCCTTTTCACGGCAGGCTTCTTCCTTATCCTGACCATCCAGGCCTATGTCGCCGCCGTGGTCAGCGGCGTGCTGGCGATCTACTGCATCATGCGCTGGTGCTGGTTCCTGGACGCGCCGCACAGCCGCAAGACGACCGACATCGGAGCGGGCGTCCGCGTACCTAACTATGTTTCGGGTCCGTCCAGCCACGGCTGGTGGGCCATGGTGATCGTGCTGATTGTCGGCGGCATGGTCTGCCTGCTGGCGGGCTTCTCCTATGTCTTTCTGTGGAGCCGGCGGCCGGATCTGTGGCAGGCGCCGCCGGAGACGGCGTCGATGATGCTGCACCTCGGCGTTCTGGCCCTGGGGGGGCTTTGCGCCGCAGCGGCGCCGCACGTTTTGCGCCGGACCGGGAAGGGAGCGGAGACGCTCGCTACGGTTCTTCTGGTCATCAGCGCCATCGCCGCCGCGACGGCGATAGGGCTTGAACTCCAAGCCTGGTGGACCGCTGGGCTCAAGCCTGACGCCACCAGCCAGGGCGCCGCCGTCTTCGCCCTGCTCGGGTGGTCGGCGACGTTTGCCGGGATCGGGATGTTAATGGGACTCTACATCCTGCTGCGACGGGCGTTCAGGCGGCTGTCGGCCGAGCGGCCGTCGACGGTAGACCTGATCGGCCTCTTCATGACCTATACGGCGGCGCAGGCGGTGATCATGGTGCTGCTGATCCGACTGTTTCCGGGCTCCGGCGCATGAGGCGCTGGCTGGCGATGACGGCGGGGCTGCTGATCTGGGCCGCGCATTTTCTAGGGCTTTACCTGTTGGCCAGCGCCGCAGACGTGTGGTCCTCGACCGAGGCGGCCGCCGGTCGCTGGATCGGATTGGGTTTCAGCCTTCTGTGTCTGACGCTGATCGCCGTCGCGGCCTTCGCCATGGCGCGGCGTCCGGCGCCGGATGAGCCGGCTCTTTGGGAGCGGCGGGTCGCCCTGACCGGCGCTCTGGTCGCCGCTGTCGGCGTGACCTGGCAGACCGCACCGCTGGCGTTCTGAGAAATCGCTCCAGCCAAGCTGGATCATTCCACAACTGGAACATATCATGAACAAATGGCGCAGATTGATTTGAGACGAAAGCTGGCGGTGCTGGCGGATGCGGCGAAGTATGACGCTTCATGCGCCTCATCGGGTTCGGCCAAACGAGATTCCTTGGGCGGTCGCGGGATCGGCTCGACCGAGGGCATGGGCATCTGTCATGCCTATACGCCGGACGGCCGGTGCGTCAGCCTGCTGAAAATCCTGCTGACCAACTTCTGCATCTACGACTGCGCCTATTGCATCAACCGGGTGTCATCGAACGTCGAGCGGGCGCGTTTCACGGTGCGGGAGGTCGTGGACCTGACCCTGGCCTTCTACAAGCGCAACTATATCGAGGGCTTGTTCCTGTCGTCGGGGGTGATCCGCAACGGCGACTACACCATGGAGCAACTGGTCGAGGTCGCGCGGCGATTGCGCGAAGACCACCACTTTCGCGGTTACATCCATCTGAAGCTGATCCCGGAGGCGGACGCGCGGCTGGTCGAGCTGGCGGGCCTCTATGCCGATCGCTTGTCCGCCAACATCGAACTGCCTCGCGACGAGGCCTTGGGCCGACTGGCTCCCGAAAAGGACGCGCGGACAATCCGCAAGGCCATGGGGCAGGTGCGGCTGAAGCTGGAAGCAGCCCGGCCCGAAAAGAACGACCGAAAACGCCCGCCCGCCTTCGCCCCAGCGGGACAGTCGACCCAGTTGATCGTCGGCGCCGACGGGGCGCCGGACACGGAGATCATGGCGCGCAGCGCCGCCCTGTATGGCGGTTACGGCCTGCGCCGGGTCTATTATTCCGCCTTCAGCCCCATTCCCGACGGCTCCAGCCTGTTGCCGCCCACCAAGCCGCCGCTGATGCGCGAACACCGGCTTTATCAGGCCGATTGGCTGATGCGATTCTACGGCTTCACCGCGCCCGAGATCGGGGAGGGGACGGATGATGGAATGCTGGATCTGGCCGTCGATCCCAAACTGGCCTGGGCGCTGCGACGGCGCGAGGCCTTTCCCGTCGACGTGAACCGTGCAGCGCGTGAGACGCTGCTGCGGGTGCCGGGCCTAGGCGTGAAGGCGGTTGACCGCATCCTGTCTGTGCGACGCCATCGGACCTTGCGGTTGGAGGACGTGGGGCGGCTGACGCGCTCTATCGAGGCGGTACGGCCGTGGATCACCGCCTTGGACTGGACGCCCGGCGGCCTGACCGATGCGGCGGACCTGCGTGCGCGCCTGGCCCCCCGGCGCAAGGCCGAACAGTTGAGCCTGTTCTGATGCGTACCCTTGTCCTGGCCGATCCGCTTGATTTCGACGGCTGGCGCGAGGCGGCCCGGCGTTTGCGGTTGGCGGGCGTCGAGCCGGCACAGGTGCGGTTCGTCGTGGGCCATTCGCGCGGCGACCTGTTCGACGAGGCGGCAGCTCTTCCCGAAGTCGAGGGTGCATTCAACGCCCCGCGCGCCTTCATGGAGACGGCGACGCAGTTGATCCAGCATCGATCCGAGAGTCGTTTGGATCTGATGTATCGCCTGCTATGGCGCTTGAAGGATCAGCCTGACCTGCTGAACGTCCTGTCTGATCGGGACGTGGCCGAGGCGGCTGATCGGGTGAAGGCGGTGCGCCGCGCCGCCCACAAGATGAAGGCCTTCGTCCGCTTCCGACAGGCCGAGGATGAGGCAGGCGAACACTGGGTCGCCTGGTTCGAGCCGGCGCATCGCGTGTTGCAGGCGACGGCTCCTTTCTTTGTCCGTCGATTCAGCGCCATGCGATGGACGATCCTGACGCCGGACGGCTCAGCTCATTGGAACGGCGAGGCGTTGGCCTACCGCCCCGCCGCCGAGCTGGCGCAGGCCCCGACCGAGGACGCCATGGAGGATCTCTGGCGCACCTACTACGCCTCGACCTTCAATCCGGCGCGGCTGCGGCCTCAGGCGATGCAGTCGGAAATGCCCAAGCGCTATTGGAAGAACCTGCCTGAGGCGACGCTGATCCCGGAACTGATGGCCGCCGCGTCGGTTCGCACCGAAGCCATGGTGACCCGCCCCACGTCTCGACCCAATGATAGGTTCCAGCGCGTCCGCGCGCCGGTGGTCGATCGCGCGGCGACTGACGATCTGGCTCCCGAAAGCCTGGATGAATTGGCGCGCGGCGTTCAGGGGTGCCGCCGCTGTCCGCTATGGCGTGACGCCACCCAGGGCGTTTGCGGCGAGGGGCCGAAGCGCGCTGCTCTGATGGTTGTGGGCGAGCAGCCGGGGGATCAGGAGGATCTGGTCGGGCGACCGTTCGTCGGACCTGCGGGCCGTCTTCTGGGCGCGGCGTTTGAAGAGGCGGGACTGAACCGACGCGATCTCTACCTCACCAATGCGGTGAAGCACTTCAAGCACGAGCCGCGCGGCAAGCGTCGCTTGCACAAGACTCCCAATGCAGCCGAGGTCCAGGCCTGCCGTTGGTGGCTGGATCACGAGCGGCGTCTGGTGAAGCCCCGGCTGATCCTGGCGCTGGGCGCGACGGCGGGTCTGGCGGTGCTTGGCCGGAAGCCTGCCGTGCAGGCCGAGCGCGGCCGGGTCATGACGACGGTAGACGGCGCGCGTGTGCTTCTTACGGTGCATCCCGCCTATCTGCTGCGCCTGCCTGATCCGGCTAGGAAGGATAGCGAACGCGCCAGATTCCTGGCGGACCTCGCGGCCGCATCGGCCCAGTTTTAGAGTCTGTCGGCGAAGCTCAGGCGAGGAAGTTAAGTGTGAGGTATCGCCCAAATCCTACTCCCGCACCCAAGCTTACAAAGCCCCGATGGCTAACGCCACGGGGCTTTCTGCTGTCTGGGCCTAACCCGGACGCTTCCAACTGGAACTTGCCCAGGCCGAACGCCGGGATGATCTCCAGGCCTCTCGACAAGGTCGTCCTGCTTCTGGCTCGAAATGTATCGAGCTGCGCTGGCCCAGGCTGTTGCAAGCGCGGAGTTCGAACCAAAGGATTTGGTAGATTTTGCGAGCTCGATCGCGGCTATGAATGCCTTCAACCGGAACAAGCAGTTCGTAGGTGTCGTGTTTTCGGAACTGAGCGAATGGCGGCTGTTGGCGCTTCCAAGCCGCTGTTGAACTATTCCATGCACTGACGAGAATTGGCCTATTTCGCATCAATTTTCATGAAAATAACTCTCAATAAGAAGTGTACTCAGTTTCTGCACTTACAAATTGAATCTGAATCAGCATGAAACGGCCTCGAAACTATAATCCCGCCAACTCAGCTATGGCGCTAGATCGACGCCCCGAAAGACAACTGTCCTCGGGGGATGCCGAACATGAACAACACTCGCTTCAAGTCGATGCTGCTTTGCGGCGCGGCTTCGGTTGGGCTTGGCCTGGGTTTAGCGCCTGCCGTCGCCATTGCTGATGAGGGCGCTCCCGTCGCCGTTGCTGTCGTCGATGCGGGCCAACTGACAGGCGTCGTCACGGACGCCGAGCGCGGCGGCTATTTGGTGGGCGCTGAGGTTCGGATCGAGGGGCAGGACGCCGTCGCCGTCACGGATCGTGAAGGTCGCTTTACCTTCCAGCGTGCGCCGATCGGACGTCATGTCGTCTCCATTCACTATATCGGTCGCGCCACGCACCGCATGGAGGTGGGCATCGCCGTCGATGCCGTAACTTCTGTACAGGCCGCTCTATCGATGGATATGGGCGCGGCGTCGGTCGCGGACGTGGTCGTCGTCGGACGCCGCCCACAGGCTGAGTCTGAAGCGGCGGCCCTGCAGATCCAACGCTCGTCCACGGCCCTAGTGAACGTGGTCTCAGCCGACGCCATCGGCCACTTCCCGGACCAGAACATCGCCGCCGCCCTCAGCCGCCTGCCTGGCGTTGCTGTCGAGCGCGACCAGGGCCAGGAGCGTTCGATCAGTCTGCGCGGCGCGCCGTCTCGCTGGAGCACCATCTCCTTCGACGGCGTCAATGTGATCGCGCCGGGGGGCAAGAGCGCGCGGACCGACACGATCCCTGCGGCCATCGCCAAGACGGTGGCGGTGCGCAAGGCGGTGACGGCGGCCATGTCGGGCGAGACGCTGGCCGGCAACATCGACATCACCACGCGCGGCGCCTTCGACTATCCCGATCTCGCGGCCTCGCTGAACCTGGGCTACGGCTACAACGACCTGGGTGGGCGCAGTCAGTACGACGTGGGCGGCTTCATCGCCGACACCTTCGCCGACGGCCGGTTCGGCGTGGCCCTGTCGGCCTCGCGCTACGAGCGCAACATGATCACCGACAATTTCGAAACGGACTGGGAAGTCGCCTCGGAAGATCGCGAACCCGGCGCCGAGGCCCGAACCTGGGCCGACGCCCACCAGAACAAGCTCTATCGGCTGACGCGCAGCAACACCGCCTATGCCGGCCGTTTCGACTACCGCCCGTCGGACGAGCATCGCTTCTTCTTCAGCAGCATCTATACGGAATTCACCGACGACGAGATGCGCAATGCGCACGAGTTCGACCTGGACGACAGCGCCGTGCGCACGGATCTAGCTGCGGTGACCCGTGGCTATGCCGATGTCCGCACCGGCAATACGGCGGTTCAGGGAACCATCTACGGCGTTGAGCTCGACAGCAGCTTGAACGTCAACCACACCAAGGAAAGCATCTTCACCAACACTCTGGGCGGCGAGCAGCGGTTTGGCGACTGGGGCGTGTCCTGGCGCCTGAACTATACGCAGTCGAAGGCCGAAGGCGGACCGTCGTTCAACTCGTCCTGGCGTAGCCCGCGTCCCGGCGGAAAGGTGGATTACAGCCTGCGCCCCACGGTGGTTTACGACTTCACCAACCGTGAGCAGCACGGCGTCCAACTGTTTGAGACCATCGTCAATCCTGACGGAACCTTCTCGCGCGGGGCTTCCAAGCGTTCGCTGGATCCACAGGACTATGAGTTCGTCTATCTGCGCTCCACGACCCGTCTTCAGGACAGCCAGTCCTACAGCGCCCGCGTGGACGTCACGCGCGACCTGAGCCTGTTCGGCCGTTCGACCGAGCTTCAGTTCGGGGCCCAGTACGACGACCGCTCCAAGGAGGACATGCGTCAGACCCTGGAGATCGTTCCGGCCATGTTGACGGCGGCCGGCGTGGCTTTCCCGTCCCCGGCGGATTTCGCCATCAATGATCCGTACAAGGGCGATCTGCCGCTGGGCTACGCCTTCCGCTATTTCTCCGAAAGCGGCGCCAAGGCGATCTGGAACGACCTGCACGGACGCGGCCTGAGCCGGGTTCAGGCCAATACGTCCGAGACCAACAATTACAAGGTCTCCGAGAGCGTGTTGGCGGGTTACGCCATGGCGACGACCTATTTCGACTGGGGCAACATCCTGGTCGGGGTTCGCGCCGAGCGCGTGGAGAATGAAGGCGAGGCCCTGGTCAACAAGGGCGGCGGCTTCGAAAAGGTGCAGGTAGGCGACGACAACATCGTGGTTCTGCCCAGCGCACACTTGAACTGGGACATCAGCGACCAGCTCAAGCTGCGTCTGTCGGCCAACACCGGTGCGGCGCGCCCCGACTTCACCCTGCTGCGTCCCAATTACAGCGTCAGCGACGAGGACGAGATCATCAGCGGCGGCAATCCGTCTGCCGGGCCGGAAAAGGCCGTCGGCGTGGACGCCTATCTGGAATGGTATCTGCCGACCGGCGCCTTCTTCTCGGTGGGCGCCTATTACAAACGCCTCAGCGACGTCCTGTTCAGCATTGAGTATCCACGCTTCGGCAGCGATGTCCTGAACCAGCCCGGACTGGATCGTTCCGAATACGCCTACGCCACGACGGACAACGGCGGCAGCGGCTATCTGGGCGGCTTCGAGGTCGCCGTCTCGCAGACGCTGGAGCCTTTCGCGGACCGTTTCGGTTTGCCGGACTGGGCCTCTGGTTTCGGCGTGCGGGGCAACCTGACCCTGAACACTTCGGAGACCGAGGCCCCGGATGGCCGCAAGGTGCCGCTGCCGGGCGCGTCGGACCTGATCTACAACGCCGCCCTGTCCTATGAACGCTATGGTCTCTCGACCAGCCTGAGCTGGCAGTATCGAACCGAATGGCTCGACAGCCTCGGTGACGGCGACATCCTGGGCGACGGCTATTGGGACGAGGTCGGTCGCCTGGATTTCCGCGCCAGCTACGCCTTCAACGACAACGCCGAAATCTACTTCGACGCCAACAACCTGCTGAATGAGCCGGGTATTCGCTACCAGGGCGAGACCTGGCGCGTCTCCGAGTACGAGCGTTTCGGCGCCCGCTACATGATCGGTCTGCGCCTGAACTTCTAGGGCCGGTTGAGCGACCGTTCGCCGTTCCTCCTTTCTGGCGGCGAACGGTCGCGCTCTCCTTCAACAGAAACTTCCTCGGCCCGCGCGGCCGCTCATTTGACCGGGGCGTCTCATGTTCAAGCGAACCCTCTTCCTTTCGGCCGGACTGGTCATGGCCCTCGGCCTGGCTGCTCCGGCGGCTGCGCAGAACGTGGCCGGCGTCGCGCGTCCTTCGTGGGCGCCGTCGGGTCTTCCGGACCGCGTGGTTCTGAGCCCTGGTGCAGATGCGGCGCGCGAGATGGCCGTGGCCTGGCGAACCGATGTCCGTCAGGCGGACGCCGTAGCCGAGATTGTGGAAGCGATCGACGGCCCAGCCTTCGAGAGCCGGGCGCGAACCGTCGACGGCCTGTCGACGGACGGCGTCGTGCGGGGCGGGCAGGGGCGTTACCACGCCGTCCGCTTCACGGACCTGAAGCCGGGCGCGGGTTACCTCTATCGGGTCAAGGGCGCCGACGGCTGGTCCGAATGGCTGAGTTTCCGGACCGCCGCGGATGATGCGGCGCCGTTCCGCATCCTCTATTTCGGCGATACCCAGAACAGCATCCTGTCCAAGGGCGCGCGCACTATCCGGGCGGGTCTGATGCGCACCTCGCCGGACGTGGTGGTCCATGCCGGCGATCTGACCGGGCGATCGCATGACTGGGAGTGGGCCGAGTGGACGGCGGCCGGCGGATACGGCTACGCCATGGTTCCGCAGATACCGGCGGCCGGCAATCATGAATACAGCGACGACGATGACGGCCGACGCCGGCTCGGGCCGCTGTGGGCTGCCCAGTTCGCCTTGCCGGAGAACGGCGCCGAGGGCGTCGTCGAGACCAGCTACTATACCGACTATCAGGGCGTGCGCTTCATCGTCCTGGACGGCACGGCGGGAACCAGTCTGGATGCGCTGGATACCCAGACCCGCTGGCTGGACCGGACCCTGGCGTCGAGCACGGCCCGCTGGAACATCGTCATCCAGCACCAGCCGATCTACACCTGCGCCCGTCCCAACGACACCGAGGCCCTGAAGGCCGCCTGGGAGCCGATCTACCGCGCGCGCAACGTCGACATGGTCCTTCAGGGCCACGATCACTGCTACAGCCGGATCACCGATGGCGGCGGCAAGGCGTCGGGCGAGGCCCGACGTGCGCAAGGCGCGGCCCAGGGCCCCGTCTATGTCGTCTCTGTCGCGGGGCCGAAGATGTACGGACTGAACGACCGCGCCCTGACACAGCCGGATCGCGTGGCGGCCGACACCCAGATGTATCAGACCATCGACGTGGAGGCGGGGCGGCTGCGCTATCGCGCCTATACGGTGTCGGGCGTCCTCTATGACGCCGTGGACGTCGTCCGGGCGGCGGACGGGACCAAGACCCTGCGCGAAGCGGTCGAGACCTTGCCGCCGTTGCGGCTTTGCGACGGCGATGTCGGGCCTGACGGGGCGCCGTGCGTGGGCAGCGCGAAGTAGCGCCCCCGTGTCCTCAACTTCATCTCATTCAGGACAGGATCTTCCCATGACGAACCTCGCGCGCCGGCTGCTGGTTTCCGCGCTTTCGGCCTCGCTGGCCGCCGCCGCTTTCGCTGCGCCGGCATGGGCGCAGGATTCGGCGCAGGCTCACGCGCCTTCTCAGAGTGCAGCGGCTCCGGGACGGGCGAAGAACGTCATCCTCTTTCTGGCCGACGCGGCGGGCGTCTCCTCGCTCAACGCCGCCAGCCTGATGGCCCACGGCGAGCCGATGAAGCTGCACATCCAGCAATGGCCCCACCTGGGGCTGAGCGAAACCTCGCCGGTCGATCAGTTCGTCTCTGACTCGGCCAACGGCATGTCCTCGATCATGACGGGGGTGAAGACGCGCAACGGGGTGATCAGCCAGACCGCCGACGCCGTGCGCGGCCGTCAGGACGGCGCCCCAACCAAGACCCTGCTGGAGTACGCCGAGGAACGCGGCTTGCGCACCGGCGTGATCTCCAGCCAGTCGATCGCCGACGCCACGCCTGCGGCGACCTACGCCCACTCGAACGATCGCGGCAAGTGGGGCGAAATTTTCCCTCAGGCCTTATCGCCGCGTTTCGGCGACGGGGTGGACGTCCTGTTCGGCGCCGGCCGTCAGAAGATCGGCGAGCAACTGGCCGCGAGGGGGACCAGCTTCGACGCTCTCAGCCAGGCGCATGAGCGGCCGATCTACGCCCGCCTGGACGAAGCGCCCGCCTCGAACGCCCGGCCGGTGGTCGTGGCCGATCGGATGGACGTGCGCGCGGCGACCCTGAGGGCCCTGGACCTGTTGCAGGCCGCCCCCGAGGGCTATCTGCTCGTGGTCGAATGGGACGCGCATACGGATGACGTCCGTAAGGGGCTGCAGAACATCGCGGACTTCGACCGTCTGATCGCCGAGGTCGAGGGGCGCATCGACCTCGACGACACCCTGCTGCTGTTTACCGCCGATCACTCCTTCGGCTTGCAGGTCGACGGCGGACGGCGCGGCGATCCGGTTTTGGAGGGCTACGAAGCCTGGAAGACGGCCGGAGGCGACGACGTCGTCGTCCGGCTGAAAAATGTCCTGGTCAATCGCACCCACACGGCGGAGGAGGTTCCAGCCCTGGCCATCGGCGCCGGCGCCCATGGTGTCCGAGGCTACTTCCCTAACACTCGCCTGTTCCATGTGATGATGGAGGCTTGGGGATGGAAACCGGACCAGGCTCTCTCTGACTAGACCCAGCCCTTCTTGCAGCAATGAACATTGGCGTCCCGATCGTCAGGATAACCTTGGCCGCCGGTGGCGGTGGAGATCACAGCTGGGCGCCGGCAGGTCGCGGTGCGGGTGGGTTGCCTGGGCATTGAAGTGGGGATGCCTTGGAGATGTCAGAGCAGATCGATCTGTGACGTCGAAGCCGGGCCCGAAAGCGGGTTCGGCAAACGTCGCCTAAGGGTGGAAGGCAGACATTGGTAGGGGCATAATCCGGCTAGAATGAACGGAAGGCTTGGGCGCCACACCCCATGACGACAGAGAGACGGCGGCGGGCAGCTGTTATCGGTGGCATTGCCTTGGTCATGATCGCTGGTGCGTTTTTTGGCGGCTGGCGCCAGTTGGGGCTTATCCACCTGTCGCCATCTACGCCCTCGTCATCCCGGTCAGCGCTTTTGTTCTCGGCCTTATGCTGCTTCTGAAATCTGGGTTTATCGACCTTCTCAATATGACGAGAGCGGAAAGGAAAGCCGCTACGGAGTGTCAGAAGGCTGAACTTTCTAAGGTGACACGGCCGTCGATTGCTCTGTTGATCGTTCTATTTTTGGCGGGTGCGCTGATGTTGGCCGCGCCGATGGCAGGTGGCCGATTTGGCTGGGGCGGAACAGCGATTGCCACGTCTCTATATTTTGTCGGCCTAGCGGCGCTGCCACTCGTCTCGTTTTTGGGAACGCTGCTTCGATTTCGAGAAATCAATATTTTAGCTCAGAGAATCTGAAGTTGTGACCGTCCGCAACGGGTCGCTATCGGACATCAGTGAGGCGTTTGTTCAGCAACTCATTCGATTCGGCTTGGCTCGGATATAGGACTCATCGCTCGCTTTTGCGCGGCAACGGAGCCTGGCTGTACTCGTCACTTGTCAGCGTGGTCATTAATTGAACCGTTGGTCGGTGGTGCGGCCCAGAAATATTCAAGCTGAACTTTGGGGGGTGTCAGGACTCTGGCGGCGCTACGAAGTCGCCGCCGAGCGCGAGGTGGAGGTCGATCCGGCGCACCAGGCGCTCGCGGCGCACCGCCAGCAAGGTTATCGCGGTGGCGTTTGCGGATAGCTGGCGCTGCATCACCTCGCGGAGGTCGGACTTGCCGATCCGGTAGGACTGCTGGGCCAGGCCCGCGACGCGACGGTTGTCCTCGGCGGCCAGGCTCAGCAATTCCTCGCTGTGGCCAGACTGTTCTCTGCGTCGAGTGCGGTTTCGACCTCGCCGAGCGCTTGCAAGGCCAGGCGGGCATAACTGGCGACGGCTTCGCGCTGCTCGGCGTCACGCAGGCGCACGGTCCCGGTGAGGCGTCCTCCCGTGTACAGCAGCCCGACGGTGGCGGCGCTGGCGCCGGACGTCGTGCGCTCGAAGTTTTGCTGGGTGTCTATAGCTTCGCGCGAGATGCGCCCGTGCCCTGCAGACAGCGACAGCGAGGGCCAGAACGAGGTCTTCGCCGCGCCGACCAGATCGAAGGCGGCGGCGACGCGCCGCTGCGCCGCCACGAGGTCAGGCCGGCGACCAAGCGTATCGAGGGGCATGCCGGCCGGCATGCCGGCGGGGAAGGGCGAGAGCTC
>NZ_DAMCNG010000061.1:13178-13821 GCF_032107865.1 Brevundimonas sp. | reverse complement strand
GCCGTCGACGATCACGCGGCCCGTCGGGGCCTTGGCGGCGTCAGCCAGGGTGGCGCTGGTGGCCGGGGCCTGGGCGAAGGCAGGGGCGGCCGCGAACAAGGCGACGGCGGCGAAAAGAGCACGCATGAACAGTCTCCGATAAGGGTGGGGCGCACGCCCAGCATCGCCATAGGCCGTTTTTTAAGAAAACTGTCAATCCAGCTTCTCGCCTGACGGATCGGCGTTACTGACGCACGTTTACTTACCGACGATCATGTTGCAAGTGCGGCGTGTCCTGAGCTGATTTCATGGCTTCGATCGCGGCTTCGACCGAATCGACGCTGACATAGGCCTCCAGGAAGCTGGCCGGCGTCATGCCCTTTTCGACCGTATGTTCGATCAGGGTGAAGAAGCCGTCCCAGAAGCCGTCCAGATTCAAGAAGATGACGGGCTTGGCGTGCAGATCCAGCCGTTTCCACGACAGCAGCTCAACCACTTCTTCCAGCGTGCCCACGCCGCCAGGCGCGACGACGAAGACATCGGATTCGTCGTACATCAGCTGCTTGCGTTCGTGCATGGAGGTGACGACGATCGTCTCCACATCGTCGAACAGGCGTTCGCGGCTGCGCAGGAAGGCGGGCATGATGCCGACGACGCGGCCGCC
>NZ_DAMCNG010000061.1:0-13168 GCF_032107865.1 Brevundimonas sp. | reverse complement strand
CCTGCCTCATGGGCTGCGCGGGCCGAGGCGCCCATCAGGCCCACGCCGCCGCCGCCATAGACGAAGCGCCACCCTGCCTCGGCCACAGCCTTGCCGAACGCCGCGGCCGCCTGGATGTAGCGCGGGTCGGTTCCGTCAGAAGAGCCGCAGAACAGGCAGACGGATTGGCCCTCGAACGGGGCGATGTTGACGGAGGGCAGGGACATGGAATCTTTGGTGACCTCGGGCGGCAAGTGAAGACAGGCGGGGAGCGTCATGCGGGCCGCGCCGAAGGGGCTGGGCCAAGCGAACGGAGCCGTCTATCTGGACACACAGCCTTATAGCGATGCGGGACAGGATGGAACGAAGGATCGGCCTGCGACTGAGTTTGAGCCTGGCGCTGGCGCTGGCGCTTTCGGCGTGCGGCGCCCCCAGGAGCGATGCGGAAGCCGATGCGGCCGAAGTGCAGGACGGCGACTGGATGGCGACGCCGCGCATCATCAGCGTCCTTTCACAGGCGTCTGGAGGCGTCCTGGTGCGAGGAGAATCCGCGCCAGGCGCGCGCGTGATCCTCAGTGGAACGGACGGCTCGGTTGTGGCCGCTGCTGCGGATGCGCGAGGGCGATTTGAACTGCGTGTCGGTCCGGCGGCGGTCGGGCAAATTCTGACGCCTGAAATCCAGATCGGTCAGGCGACGACGCCGGGACCGCAACGTCTGCTGGTGGTTGGTGAAGGCGGGCGTCTGGCCTCCTTGCTGACGGACGGCGGCGCCAGCCTGCGCCTGACGCCGGGTCCGAGTCTGGACGCCCTGGACGGCGATGGGCGAGGTCTGATCGCTTCCGGCAGGGCCGATCCTGGCCGAAAAATCGCGGTCCGGGCCGGAGGAGGCACGGCTCAGGCAGTGGCGGACTCGCATGGCCGTTGGGGCGTTGTCGTTCCCGTTGTGGGTGATCGAGCAGGCGATATTGAGGTGGATGGGCGCATCTTCCGTTATCCAGGCCCTGGTGCGCCCGCTGACCGGGCAGAGCGGGCCGGAGAGGGATGGCGGGTCACACGCCAGCTATCAGGCGCGGCGCGTCAGACGACTTGGTTTCCCGATCCAGGCGTCTGAATTCCAGGGACGATCGTCGTTAATGCCGCGTTAACCAAACCAGTTGATCAAGGGAGGGTCTTCTTTTTTTGAGGACACCCACCATCACCAAACGACTTTCAGCCCGATGCTCACTGCGTCGGGCTTTTTTCTTGCGCGTCGTTGCGAAGCGAGACGGACAGTCGGGATGGCGCTGTCACCGAGTTGCAGTAAATTTGGTCTAGACCAATCTTTCATACGAGAAGATTGGGCCGGACGTGAAATCGCTGACGCAAAAGTTGAAGAATGCGGGTCCGATCGGTTTCTCGATCTTCGCGGGCCTGGCGGGGTTTTGCGCCTACTTCTCCATGTACGCCTTCCGCAAGCCGTTCTCGGCGGCGACGTTTGAGGGGGTAGAGGGCTGGGCCTTCGTGCTGGACTACAAGGTCGCTTTGGTGATCGCGCAGGTCATCGGCTACGCCCTGTCCAAGTGGATCGGCGTCAAGGTGATCGCCGAGGCGGACGGTCAGGGACGCGGCCGCGCCATCCTGATGCTGATCGGCGCTTCATGGCTGGCGTTAGTGGCGTTCGCCCTGATCCCGGCGCCGTGGAATGTGGCGGCCCTGTTCTTCAACGGTCTGCCCTTGGGCCTGATCTGGGGACTGGTGTTCGCCTATATGGAAGGGCGGCGGGTCTCTGACGTGTTGGGCGCCGTGCTGTGCGCCAGCTTCATCCTGTCGTCGGGCGTGGTGAAGGCGGTCGGCAAGATGCTGCTGCAAGCGGGCGTCAGCGACCTGTGGATGCCGGCGGCGGCGGGCGCGGTGTTCATGCCGCTGTTGCTGATCTCGGTGTGGGGATTGGCGCAATTGCCCGGCCCCAGCGCAGACGATGAGCGCGAACGTGTGCGTCGCGCGCCGATGAACAAGGATGAGCGGCGGCGTTTCCTGGCCGATTACGGCCTAGGTCTGGCCCCGCTAATCGCCGCCTATGTGCTTTTCACCGCCTTCCGGGATTTCCGCGACAACTTCTCGGCCGAGGTTTGGGAGGCGGTCGGATATGGCGATGCGGCAGGGGTCTTCGCCGCCAGCGAGCTGCCGGTGGCGGTCATCGTCCTGATCGTGCTGGGCAGTCTGATCCTGATCCGCGACAACCGGCGCGCGCTGATGGTCATGCATGGCGTGGTGATCGCGGGTGCGGCCTTGATCGGCCTGTCGACCCTCGCCTTCCAGGCGGAGCTGGTGTCGGCGCTGACATGGATGATCCTGAGCGGCGCGGGCCTCTACATGGCTTACACCCCCTTCAACGCCATGCTGTTCGATCGGATGCTGGCCGCCACGCGCCGGATCGGGACGGCGGGTTTCCTGATCTATGTGGCCGATGCGTCAGGCTATATCGGCAGTGTCGTTCTGCTGCTCTATCGCAGCTTCGCGGCGCCGCAGCTGGATTGGCTGCAGTTTTTCATCGGCGCGGCCTACGCCTCAGCCGCAGCCAGTCTGGTTCTGACCCTGGCGTCGGCGCTCTATTTCGGTCGGAAGCTGGGACGAAAGCATCAGGCTCAGACGATACAGGCCGCGCCGGACGCGGCGGCCTCCTGACCACCTGAAGTCAGGGCGTGACGTCCAGATCGACCTTCACGCGCAGGGCGTCATGGCGCCAGTATTCGTGGTCGTATTCGACGATACGCCCGGCCGCGTCGAAGCTGGCGCGGATGACCAGAAGGCCCGGCGTGCCTGACTTTACGCCCAGAGCCTCGGCCTCTTCCTGAATCAGGGCGCAAGGCTGCATCTCGACCCGGTTGCGCGTCACCGCCAGCCGATAGCGGCTCTTCAAGATCTGGGTCAGCGAGCCGTCCAGGTCGTGCGCCAGCAGATCCGGCGCCCGTTCCGCCTCGACATAGATGCGCTCGACCAGCACCGGCCGCCCGTCGATCAGACGCCGACGCCGGATCAGGTGCACCGGCGCGCCTAGCGGCAGACCCATGGCTTTGGCGACCCCGTCCTGCGCCTCGACCGAGGCGGTCGACAGGGTCTCGGTCGCGGGCTGGCGGCCCTGCTCGGCGACATAGGTCATGAAGCCCGCCCAACGGGTCGGATCATAGGTTACGGGCTCAGGCGAGACATACCAGCCGCTGCGGTCGCGGCGGAAGATCATCCCCTCGGACTCCAACTGGAACAGGGCTTCGCGGATCGTGCCGCGTGCGACGCCCAGTCCATCCTGAAGCTGGCGTTCCGACGGCAGCTTGGCGCCAGGCTTCAGCGCGCCGCTGTGGATCTGGCGGGCGATATGGTCGCGGGCCACCAGATAGCGGCCCCGATCACCGGCAGGCGTTTCGGTCGGTGAATTCCACCAGGCAGGCGCAGGGGCGGCGGACATGAAAGCTCGTCGGCTGAGAAGGCGTTGACGCCTTATCGCGTCTTCGCGTCCCGGCGTCGATCCTTTGCGCCGCCCGCAATGAAAACGGCGGCGACCCTTTCGGATCGCCGCCGCCAGGACATCGGACTGCCGATGGCCTCAGTAGCTGTAGCTCATGCGGAACAGGAAGGTCCGGCCCGGCTCCATGTAGTCCTTCATGTAGCTGGGGCTTTCACCCTTGGTCGTATAGTAGCGGTGGCCGTCCAGAATGTTCTGGACGTCGAAATCGACCGCCAGCTGTTCATTGACGTGATAGCGCGAGTGGAAGTCGAGCGTCTTGGTCGGTTGCACCCATTTGTCGACGGCGTTGTCGCGCAGATCCTCGATGTACTCGCCCTGATAGTTGTAGGACAGGCGCGCCTCAAATCCGTACTTCTGATAGGTCAGCGAGGCGTTGTACATCAGGTCCGGTGCGCCGACGAAGGAGATCGGACGGCCCTTGCGGTAGTCCAGCCCCGTCTCGCCCTCGCTGGTCTGCAAGGTCAGATTGCCCTCGAAGCCGAAGCCGTCCAGCGGCGCGGCCAGACCGTCGAAGCTCTTGATGAAGTTGAACTCGACCCCGGCGATCTCGGCGGTATCGCCGTTCTTGGGTTGGGTGATTTCGATGAAGCCCTCGGTCGTGGTGGCGTCAACCTGGCTGCCGTTGGTGAAGATGAAGTTGTCGATCTTCTTGTAGAAGACGCCGGCCGACAGGACGCTGCTGCGGTCGGGATAGAACTCGGCCGACAGGTCCAAATTCAGCGCTTCCGCCGGCTTCAGATCCGGATTGCCGCGGCTGATGGCCAGGATCTCGTTCGTCACCGGATCGCGCGTCACCGATTGCCCGCCCGAGATGTAGCCGTACTCGGGCCGCGAGAAGCTGGTCCACAGGGCGGCGCGATAGACCCACTGCTCGTTCGGACGATAGGTCGCCGTCACGCTGGGCAGAAAGACGCCGTAGTCTGCGTCGCTGGTATCGAATCCGCTGGCGTCGCCGTCGTCCGACCAGAAGGTGTTCTTGACGTCGGTCTGTTCATACCGCCCGCCCGCGATGACCTGCAGGTCGCCCCAGCGCAGCTGCGCCAGGGCATAGGCGGCGTAGATGGTTTCCTGGCCCTGTTTGTCGTCCTGGCTCAGGCGTTCATAGGACATGGAGGACGGGGTGGCGGCCTCGGCCGCGCGGATGGCGGCGATCACCCGTTCGCGGTTGAAGATAGCGCCATAGTAGTATCGGCCGCCCAGGATGCGATCGACCTCGCGTTCGATCAGGCCGGAGGCAGCCATGGACTGGCCGTCCAGCGGCGTACCGGCGAAGTCGCCGTCCCAGATCGGGGTGCTGTCGTACTCACGTTCGGATTTCAGGTATTTGGCGCCGATGCGGACCTGTTCCAGCGGGCCGCGATCGACCTGGTAGCGAGCGTCGACCTTGAAGGCGAGGCGGTCGTCCTTCTGGCGCGAACGGCTGTGGCCTGCGCCGTCCAGCGGCAGCAGCGACGGGTCGCGCTCAACATGGGCGGCGAAGGCGGGCAGTTGCGGCATGGGGAAGCGTCCATCGTAGGACGACCACAGCAGGCCAGTTTCATCCAAAGGCGCGGCGCAGGCGTCGCAGTTGTAGCCGATGGAGTAGTTGTCGGGGTTTTCGCGTTCGCCGAAGCTGTAGCTCAGGTCATAGCTCAGCTCGAGCGCGTTCAGCCGGCTGACGCCGCCCAGGTTGACGGTGGCCAGGGTCTGGTTCTCGTCGGAAATGTCCATGTTGCGCGAGAACTGGAACGCTTGCGGATCCCACACGCCCGAGCGGCCGTGCAGGGACCAGTAGGATTTGCGGGTCCGGTCCGCATCGGTGATGCGGCCGTCGCCATCGGCGTCGACGATCTGGCCCGTCGTATAGCCGTAGATGGCGCCCAGATTTGCATCCTGGCCGATGATCATCTTTTCCGGCGCCGACAAGCTGCGGTCTTCGTCGTTCACCTGGGCCAGGCGCGTGGTCGGGCGGCTGCGATAGTCGGTCCAGTCATTGGTCGAGGCGCGCTCGAAGCGGTTGTACTGGCCGCGCAGATAGAGGTCGTGATCGGCTCCGCGATAGTCGAAGGAGACGTTGCCGCCATAACGCTCCTGTTCGTTGCGGCGGTAGTCCAGGTCAATGCCCGGCAGGTACATGGAGCGTTCGTCGATCGCCTCTTCCGCGTTCTTGCGCCAGATGTAGGGTTCCCACTCGCCGTCGTTCTCGGTCTCTTCGGTGACGCCGTTCGATCGGCCGTAGTTGACCGAGGCGAAGACGCCGAAACGCTCGTCCGTCAGACGGCGGCCGAAGTCGGCCTGCAGCAGGTAGTTGTCCGAGGATTCGCCCTGATCCTTGGCGCGGTCGTTGAAGCCGTAGCTGGCGAACAGGCGCGCCACCGGGGCGTTGAAATCGAAGGCGTTGGGCGTGCGGAAGTCGATCGAGCCGCCGATGGCGTCGCCGTCCATGTCGGGCGTCAGCGTCTTGGACACCGAGATCGCCTGCAGGCCGTTGGGCGGCAGCACCGTCATCGACATCTTGCGGCTGTCGGTGTCGGTCAGGGCCACGCGCACGCCGTTGATCGAATAGGCGTTGAAGGTGCCGGCGAAGCCCCGGACGGTGACGTACTCGCCTTCGCCCGTCGTCTGGTTGACGATGACGTTGACCCCCGGCAGGCGAGCCAGGGCGTCGGCGACGTTGGCGTCAGGCAGCTTGCCCATGTCATCGGCCGACAGAACGTTGACCACGCCGTCGGCGCGACGTTGGGCCGAGATGGCGTTGGCGGTGCCCAGACGCTGACCGGTCACCACGACTTCGCCGACGACGGTCGGCTGGGCTTGATCTTCTTCGGAAGAGGCGGCGATGGCTGCGCCCGAAACGGCCCAGGCCAAGGCCAGGGCGCTGACGCCCGCGACGCGGTTCGCCGTGCGTGGTGCAACGGCGGCGGAATGAAACGACATTGGTGATCCCCACCCAGAGTCCAGAAATCTTGGCTGGGGGAGGGCGCTGCTCGGGCCGTCCCCCGTCCGCATCGGCGGACGAGGGCGGGGTAGCCTCAAGCCAAACTGGTGTAAACCAGTTGCTTTGATCTACACAAAACATTCACGGTTAGAATGTTTGCATATATGAGTATTGTTATCCGATCTCGGATTTATGCGCGTTGCTATTTCAGCGCCGCCTGGATGATGACGATATAATGCGAGACATCAGGCGTAATCACGCCGGGCTGCTTGCCTAGGTCGTCGTAGCGACGCAGGCGAAGGGCCTCCTTGAAAAACGGGTGCGCCTCAAAGGCAGCGCATTCCGCCCTGTCGAACGGGCCGCCCTGAAGACTCAGGCTCAGCGCCGATGCGCCGCTCAGGCCCTCAAGATAGCCCGGCTCAATGGCGCACAGATACCGTTTGGCGGCGACGTGCAAGGCGATCGGAGCCGTCACCGCTTCAGGAAACCATTGAGATAGAAAGGCTTCGCCCAGCTTTTCGTGAGCGGCGTCATAGCCGTGATCCTCGGCCGCATCGCCCGCGCCTTCAAGGAACTGCCCCACGTCATGCAGCAGGGCTGCTGCGATCATGGCCGGAGTGTCGCCGGCGTCTTCCGCCAGCTTGGCGCATTGCAGCATATGTTCGCGCTGATTGACGTGCTCGCCGTAGCGGCTTTCGCCATGGCGGTCGAAGAGGTCGGTAATCTGCTTCACAGGCGTAGCCCTCGCCGTCGACCAGAGGTCGCAAACGGCTGATCAGTTGTTGTGGAGTGTTTCTGCGCCCGGCCAGTCATTAAACAGTCATGGCGAGCCCTTATTGGTCTATACCACAAAATCGTCTCCAGCAAGACCACGGACAGATTGTCATGAACCGCACGCTCATCGCCGCCCTGCTAGCTTCGGCCTGCCTGATCCCGACTGGCGTTCAGGCGATGCAGGGCCAGGCCTGGGACTTCACGCCGCGCTATGAATTGCCGCGCGGCGCCGGGCCGCAGCGTACGGACACGCCGTCGCCGACAGCGAACCTGACCCCGTCCGCGACCACCATGCGGTTCAACGACATGGCGCCGACGGAGCGCCGAACCCTGGAAACGGCTTTTGATTCCAGACGCGATTTCACCGTCGAGATGTGGATTCTGGACCATGTGAATCACCCGGTCGCGGCTGTCCTGACGCCGGACGGCGCGAGCGGCGCGGCGCCCTGGCTGCTGTCTTATCGCGACGGCCAGGCTTCGTTCGGCCCGGCGGGCGCGGCCATGGTCGACGCCCCCGACTACAAAGACGTCTGGCGTCACGTCGTGGGGGTACGTCAGGGCGATACCTGGCGCCTTTACGTCAACGGCGCCCTCGCTGGATCGATGTCGGCGCGCATGACCGGCGTCTCGGAGAGCTCATTGGCGCTGACGGCCTATCTGGGGGCCGAGCCCTATATGTCCCTGCCGGACCTGGTGCGCGGCGCAACCGTGCACGACCGCGCCCTCAGCGCCGCAGAGGTCGAGGCCGCCTTCGCAGCCCGCGCCGCCCTGGTCGATCAGGGCCGCCTGAACGCGGAGACCTTCCACTTCACCCAGCCGCCTTATCTGAACGCCCCGACGACGCAGGACATCCAACTATCGTGGGAGACAGATCGTCCAGCCCACTTCACCGTCGCCTGGGGCGAGACGGAGGCTCAGATGCGTCGCATCGAGGTTCCCGCCGCCGACGAGGGCCGTCTGGGCGGCGCGACGCTGGACGGCCTGAAGGCCGACACGCCCTATTTCTATCGCGTCACGGCCTCGACCGAGGATGGGCGGACGCTGGACTCCGGTTTGTTGTCGTTCCGTTCGGCGCCGCTGCCCGGCGCGCCCTTCGTCATCGCCGTCTCGGCCGATACCGAGGCGCGCCCTCACATCAATAACCGCATGAGTCAGTTGATCTGGGAGGAGCGTCCGAATCTGCTGTTGCTGGCTGGCGACCTGACTGACGGCGGCGACATCGAGCGCCGCTATCAATGGACGCACGAGTATTTCCTGGGCATGGGCGGTCTGTTCGGGCGCCTGCCGGTCATCACCGCCCCCGGCAACGGCGAGGGCGAGCAGCACTGGTTCCGCCGCTACCATCGTCAGCCAGGAGACGAAGCCTATTTCAGCCACCGCTACGGTGACGTCGAGTTCTTCGTCCTCGACAGCAATCTGGAGGACAGCGAGGAGCGACAGCCCGGCTTCCGGGCACGCCAGGCCGCCTGGCTGGAGCAGGCCTTGGCTCGCTCCACTGCCCGCTGGAAGATCGCCATGCACCACCATGACGTCTTCACCAGCGATGAAGACGATCACGGCGACAGCTGGGCCGCCCGCTCAACCTATGGCAGCGAGACGATGCAGCGCGAGTTCACCTCGATCTTCGAGCGCCATGGCGTGGATCTGGTCATTTACGGCCACCTGCACGCCTATGAGCGCACCTGGCCGATGACGCAGGGCGCGGTCGATCTCGAGAACGGCGTCACCTATGTCCAGGTCGGCGGCATGGGCGGCAATCTGGAAGACTTCGCGCCGAACAAGCCGGCCTTTAGCGCCAAGACCGCCCGGACGCACCACTATGTCATGCTGCGCGGGGCAGGAGATCGGATCGAGGTCGAGATGATCGATATCGAAGGCCGCTCGCGTGACCGCTTCAGCCTGACGAAATAGTCCGCGTTTCAGTCTGGTCGGGTGAGGCGTCGATCCGGGAAGGCGTCCGCGAGGAAGGTCATGAAGGCGCTCACCTTGGGGCTGACGAAGCGCCGGGAGGGGTGGAGCGCCCAGAGCTCGATCGGACGTTCGGTGACCGCGCCCCAACTCATGAGGCGCCCTTCCTCCACGTCGGCATGGACCATGTAGCGAGGCAGGACGGCGGCGCCGATCCCGGCGCGGACGGCGTCCTGGATCATGATGAGGGATGACAGCCTGAGCTTGACGTCGGGCGTCATGGACCGATCGCCGCCGGGCGCCAGGATGGTCCAGGGCCCGCTGTCGAAACTGGTGGTCATGGCCACAGTGGGCAGGTGGCTGTTTGCGGCCTCATTCTCCACCCTGTCGAACACGGTCGGGCACGCTACGAGCAGCATGTCGTCGCGGGCGAAACACCGCCCGACCAGGCCGTCGTCCGGGGCAGGGTTGACCCGGATGGCCAGGTCGAAGCCCTCCTCGACCAGATCGACCTTGCGGTCTTCGGCCGTCACTTCGAGGATGACCTCGGGATAGGCCTTGGAGAAATCAGCGGCCAGGGCGCCCAGGGAGGTGTGGGCGAACAGCACGGGCGCGCTCACGCGCAGCCGTCCACGCGGGCGGGGCGCGCCAGAAGACAGGCTTTCGCCTATGGCCTTGATCTCATCCAGCAGATCATCGGTGCGGTGAAACAGGGCGGAGCCCTCGTCCGTCAACCGGACGCCGCGGGCGCTGCGGTCGATCAGACGAACTCCCAGACTGGCCTCCAGCGCCATGACGTGTCGCGACAAGGTGGCCTTGGAGCGCCCGCTCATGCGGCTGGCTTTCCCCAAGCTGCCGTGCAGGGCGATGAGGTTGAACGAGGAGAGCGCTGAGAGGTCCATAACCGGTTCACTTTTGAGACGGGTTGTATTGATAATGATCTCTTAGATTTGAAAATGGAACGCTCCATCTTGGCTCGGACAAGGGCGCGCAGGTCATTTGGCCGGAAGACGCGCTGGATGAAGGAGCCGGCCGATGCCGAGTATTTGGGATCCCATAAAGATCGGGCGCATGACGTTGAACCATCGTTTCGCGATGGCGCCGCTGACACGAAGCCGCGCCGCGGCGGACGGGACTCCTGGACCTCTGGCGGCGGAATACTATGGTCAGAGGGCGTCTCTGGGTCTGCTGATCAGCGAGGGGACGCAACCTTCAGCGGACGGGCAAGGCTTTCCCAACACGCCGGGCGTTTACACGGACGATCATGTCGTCGGCTGGCGTCGCATCGTCTCATCCGTGCATGCGGGCGGCGGGCGACTGTTCATCCAGTTGATGCATGCCGGTCGGATGTCGCATCCCGACAATACGCCTCATCACCGCGATCCGGTCGCGCCGTCTGCGATCGCCGCCCAGGCAAGCGTGTTCACCTTCGACGGCTTGAAGGATGCGCCGACGCCGCGCGCCCTGTCGCCCGACGACATCAAGACCACGATCGCCGACTTCCGTCACGCCGCGCTGTGCAGCATCGAGGCCGGCGCCGACGGGGTCGAGATTCACGGCGCCAACGGGTATCTGCTGCAGCAGTTCTTCTCGCCCAACACCAATGTCCGCACGGACCGCTACGGCGGCTCCATTGAGAACCGCGCCCGCTTTGGGGTGGAGGTCGCGTCTGCCATCGCCCAGGCGATCGGACCGGACCGCGTGGGCATACGTTTGTCGCCGGGATCGCATCAGGGCGACATCGACGAAGGGCAGGACGTCGCCGCCTTCTATCTGTATCTGGTGGGCGAACTGGCCAAACTCGATCTGGCCTATCTGCACATCGCCCACGGGGGAGACGACGACCTGCTGAGGCGTATCCGCGAGGCCTGGCCCAAGGCGCTATTGGTCACGCGGATCAATCGGCCGCTTGAAGACGCCGCGTCGGATGTAGAAGCCGGTCTGGCCGATATGGCGCCGGTTGGGCGCTGGGCGCTAGCCAACCCGGACTTCATCGATCGTTTCAAGCACGGCGCAGCGCTTAATGCGCCCGATCCCGAGACCTTCTACGGCCTTGGTGCGCAAGGCTACACCGACTACCCCAGGCTCAATGAAGCGAGCGCCGCCGCCTGAGGGCTGCGCGCTCTTGAAGGTCCAAGCGCATCCGAGGTCGCTACGACCTGTTGCTCACTCGCAGGAATGATCCCATGCCCTTCGTCACGACGGATGATGACGTCTCGCTGCACTACACGGATTGGGGACACGGCCCGCCCGTCGTCCTGATCCATGGCTGGCCGCTGGATTCCCGAATGTGGGAATATCAGGCCGGCGCCCTGGCTGACGCCGGCTATCGCGTCATCGCCTATGACCGTCGAGGCTTCGGCCGGTCTGACCACGCTGACGGAGGTTATGACTATGACCGTTTGGCGGATGATCTCGATACCCTGATCCGGCGCCTCGATCTGAAGAACTGCGCCCTGGCGGGCTTCTCGATGGGGGCGGGCGAGGTCGCTCGTTATCTATCGCGTCACGGCGATGCGCGGATCGACCGCGTAGCGCTGCTGGCCGGGGTGACGCCATGCCTGCTCCAGAGGCCGAACAATCCGAACGGGACGCCGCGCGAGGTCTTCGACGGTCTGGCGCAGGCCTTGTCCGACGACCGCATCGGTTTCCTGGCCGGCTATGTGCAGACGGTGTTTCGGGCTGGTGCTGATCCGACGGTCAACGCAAGCATGAAGGCCTGGTATCTGTCCATGGCCTTTCAAGCGTCAAAGCGCGCGACCGAGGCCACGGCGCGCGCCTGGTCGGGAACGGACTTCCGGGCGGACATGGCCGCCTTCACCCGCCCGACGCTGATCCTTCATGGAGCGCAGGATCAGAGCGCGCCGCCGCAGATTACGGGACGCGCCGCAGCGGCCGCGATCCCTGGCGCGCGCTACATCGAGTACCCGGACGCCGACCATTTCATCGTAGTCGATGAGCGGCGAAAAGTTCTCGCCGACCTGCTGACGTTCCTGGGCGAGAGCGAGGCGGCTGGTCTGAAGGGCTGAACCATAGCTGACAAAAGGTGTCAGTATGGGGCGCTAAGACATCCTCCATCGACAGTAGCCAGATGGAAAAGCGCCATGTCAGATTCGAACCGGGTGACCCTCTATTATTCGCCGCAAAGCCGGGCGACCGGCGCGCGTGTGCTGTTGGAGGAGCTGAGTGCGCCCTATGACCTTCACGTTCTCAATGCGAAGGTCGGGGAGCAGCGCGAACCCGCCTATCTAGCCATCAATCCACTGGGCAAGGTGCCGGCGATCCGTCATGGCGACGCGCTTGTGACGGAGCAGGTGGCGATCACCATCTATCTCGCCGATCTGTTTCGCGAAGCTGGCCTGGCGCCTGGATTGAACGATCCGCTGCGTGGACCTTACCTCCGCTGGATCGCCTACTATGGTTCATCGTTCGAGCCGGCGCTGATCGATCGGTTCATGCAGCGTGAACCGGCTCCGGTCACGCAATCGCCTTATGCAGACTACGGCACCATGCTTGGCGCTCTTGAGGCGCAACTGTCGAAAGGGCCTTACCTCTTCGGTGAACGCATGACGGCTGCGGACATCCTGTGGGGCGTCGCGCTCAGTTGGACCATGATGTTTGGCATCGTACCCAAGAGGGACGTTTTCGTGCGCTATGCCGAGCAGATTACCTCTCGGCCCGCATTCCAGCGGATCACAACTGCTGACGCCGCGCTGGCGGCGGAGCATGCCGCAACGGTCGGGGATTAGCCGAGCAACTGGTTAGATATCGTAGAGTTTGAGCGGCGTTAACAGGAAGCGCCCCGCTCTTTCGTAAGAAAACGCGGGCCCCTTCGACTATGGAGTCATGAACCTCATCGACACCTCGCCGCCTGGTACCTATGAAGGCGCTGACGAACGCTATCAGCGGGCTGCGGGCCAGTTCGGACCCGCGTTGAGCCGCCTTGTCTCCGGCTACGAGGCCAACGCGGCCGAGCGACAGGATCTGCTGCAGGAAATCCACCTTCAGCTGTGGCGCAGTCTGGCCAGGTTTGACTGTGGATCGGCGTGGAAAAGGGACCCCGTTAGCGGTGTGATCGGCGTCGAATA
>NZ_DAMCNG010000060.1:462-13867 GCF_032107865.1 Brevundimonas sp. | reverse complement strand
GCGGCGGCGCGGGCGGCGTCGAACTCTTGCTTTGCTCGGGCGAAGTCGGCCTGGAACGCGGGATCCGCCTTCAATCGCGTGACGATGGTGGAGCCGACGATGCGGCCTGCCTCGACGTCGCTGGGATAGTGGACGCCGCACACCGCGCGGCTTTCGCCATAGGCCAGTCCGCGCCGCAGGATGGCGTCGGCGCGGTCGGGGGCCAGTTCCGCCAGCACCAGCGACCAGGTCCAGCCCAGCGCGGAGTGACCCGACGGATAGGAGCCGCTGGCCGCCAGCCAGGTTTCGGGCGTGATGCAGGTCGGCAGAGGTTCGACCACGAAGGGGCGCTTGCGGAAATAACCCTTCTTGGCCGGGGTCTGGATCATCTCCAGATCGCCCAGCATCTTGCCCATCAGCAAGGTCAGCGTCGGCATCTGTTCCGGCTCGAACTTGAAGCCGAGCGCGCAGTCGAAGGCGCGCGGGGCGCCGGGCGTTTCGATCTCATTGTCGGCGCGGGCGATGGCCCAGCGTTCGGTCCCTTCCAGCGCACGCATGGCGCGGTAGGCGGCGATGTCGGCCTGTTCGCGCAGCGAGCCTTCCTCGGGCGGCGGCGGCAGGAAGTTGGCGGCGTTGGGCGTGTTCTCAGCCGTCAGATAGCCATGCGGATGATCGCGGAAACCTTCCCAGAAGGTCACGGGCGCAGCTGGGGCGACGACCGTCGCCGTCTGCGTCGAAACCGCGCCGGCGCAACCGCCCAGGGCCAGGGCGAAGCTCATGGCGATGAGAGAAGAAGCGAGGCGCGGCTGGGTCATGGGGGAACTCCGAGTGGCGGGGATCATGCGGCGACGGCGCCGGGGCGGCCCGATTCAACGGTCCAGGATTTCAGGGTCGACAGGCTGGCCTTCGGGTCGCGCACGTCGCTGATGACCTGATAGCGCGTATCCATGCGGTCGGGGCGCACGTCGATCGACATATAGCCGCGCGGGCGGCTGTCGAAGAACTTCACCTGCGGATTATTGGGCATGACGGCCATCAGGCCTTCATAGCTGGGGCCGGTCGAGGTGATGGAGGTGCCGACGAACTCGGTCGCCACGGTGGCTGACGACGGGTCGCGGCTGTCCAGCTTCACGTCGTTGGTCCAGAAGGAGTGATAGTCGCCGCTGAGAACCACGGGGTTGGACGGCTTCAGTTCAGACAGGGCGGCCGTCAGGCGATCACGCGCGGCGGGGAAGCCGTCCCAGGTGTCGGTCCAGTAGCGGTTTTCCTCGGCTGGGCTGCGGGCCAGACGCAGACCCACCATCACCAGATTCTGGCCCAAGATGTTCCAGCGCGCATCGGCGCGGGCCAGTCCGTCATACAGCCAGCGCTCCTGCTCGAAGCCGAGGAAGGTGCGTGACGGGTCCAGCCGGTCGGTGCAGGTCGCGTCGCTGACGATCTGGCCCTTGCCGCCGTTCTCGCCATCGCTGCACGGCTGTTTCGAGCGGTACTGGCGCCCGTCCAGCATGAAGAACTCAGCCAGTGCGCCATAGCGGATGCGGCGATGGATCGGCATCTGCAGGCTGGCGTTCAGGCGCGTGCGGCGGATCGGCATGGCCTCGTAGAAGGCCTGATAGGCGGCGGCGCGGCGTTGCAGAAAGTCATTGGGCGCGACGCCCGAAATCTTGGACCAGACGCCGGAATAGTCGTCCTGAACCTCATGGTCGTCCCAGACGGCGAGGCAGGGAGCGACGGCGTGCAGGCGCTGCAGGTTCGCATCGGTACGATGCAGGGCGTAGCGGTTGCGATAACCCGCCAGCGATGTCGCTTCTTCCAGATTATAGGGGCGCACCACCTGATCGGCGCGGTCCGGACCCAGGCTGTACTCATAGATGTAGTCGCCCAGGAAGAGGGTCAGGTCCGGCTGCTCGTCGGCCATGTGGCCATAGGCGCTGAAATAGCCGCGCTCCCAGTGCGAGCAGGAGGCGACGGCCAGACGCAGGTGGTCGACGGCGGCGTTGGGGGCGGGGGTGGTCAGGGCGCGGCCGGTCGGGCTCTGCTGACCCTGGGCGGTGAAACGGTACCAGTAGGGACGACCCGGCGTCAGGCCCGCGACCTCGATGTGCAGGCTGTGGGCGGCGTCGCGGGCGGCGGTCGCGTCGCCGGCGGCGACGATGCGGCGGAACTGGTCGTCGGCGGCGACTTCCCAGCGCACCGGGATGGCGGCGTCGAGGCCGCCTAGACCGTCGGCGGCCAGGGGATCGGCGGCCAGCCGGGTCCAGATGATGAAACCGTCCGGCGCGGGATCGCCGCTGGCGACGCCCAGCGGAAACAGATAGGCGCCGCCTGCCTGCGCACGGCCGAAACTCAGCACGGCAGGCGCTACGACCAGACCCGTCAGCAGGGCGCGGCGATCAAGGCGGGAAGCGGAATAGGCCATCATACCTTCGGCAAAAGGGCGGAGGCGGACCGGCCGAAACCGGCCCGCCTCACTCGGGAGGAAGCTTAGAAGTCCATCGACAGGCGCACGCCGTAGGTGCGGCCCTGGCTGGGCGAGGTGGTCGGACGGGCCGAGCCGTTGAAGCCGTTGCGGGTCTCTTCGTAGTAGGTGTTGAAGAGGTTGCGGCCCCACAGGCCCACGCGCCAGTTAGCGCCGGTCGGGGCGACGCTGAAGTTGGCGTTCCACAGCCAGTAGGCGTCGATGATCGACGATGAGCTGACCGAATACAGCTCGTCCCGATAGTTGTAGTTGGTCTCGGCGCGCAGCTCCCACCCGGCCATCTCCCAGTCATAGGCGACCGAACCGCCGTAGTTCATCTTGGGGAAGGACAGGCGTTCGCCGGAGCGGTCGTTGGTGATGATGATGTCCCAAGGACCGTCCGGCGGATTGGCGGCGTCGGTCTTGGCGCCGTCGATGGCGTTGTATTCATCATACTCGCCGGTCTTGTAGCCGATGTTCTGGCTGATGGTCAGGCCGTCGACCGGCACCCAGGTCAGCTCGATCTCGCCGCCATAGATGTGCGACTTGGGTACATTGGTGATCTTGCCCAGGCGGCCGGTCAGGCGGTCGTATTCCAGGCCCTGAACCTGCTGGTCCTTGTAGTCGTAGTAGAACAAGGCGCCGTTCAGACGCAGGCGGCGGTCGAACAGGTCCGACTTGATCCCGGTCTCATAGGCGATGACGATTTCCGGCTTGAACGGGGTCGCCGAGGTCGCGTTGTAGGTGGTGAAGCCGCCCGACTTCACCCCGCGCGCCACGCTGGCGTAGAACAGGGCGTCGTCCGTCAGCTTGTACTCCAGACCCAGGCGGCCCGAGACTTCATTCAAGTCGGTGTCGTAGCTGGTGGTCGGCGGCGGGGGATTGGGAGCCACGAAGGTGCCGCCGCTGTCCAGGGTCCGCTCTTCCGTCTCCCAGCGCAGGCCGGCGATCAGGTTCAGGCGCTCGTTCACCTGGTAGGAGTTGTGAGTGAAGATGCCGAAGGCTGACACCGACTGGCCATAGGCGGTGTTGATCAGGTTCGCGTTGCCCCGGAAGTTTGTATAGAAGCCGCCGTCGATGCTTTCGTCAGCATAGTGGGCGCCGATCATCCAGCTGAGCGGGCCTTCGCCGTTGGAGCTCAGGCGCAGTTCTTGAGCGAAGACGTCGATGTCGTTGTAGAAGAAGACGTTCGACTCGTTGAAGCGGGTGCTGTCCCAGTCGTTGAACTCGCTGCGCGAGAAGGTCTGGTAGGCGGTGATCGAGGTCAGATCGGCCCAGCCCAAGTTGGCCTTGATGCGGGCGCTGACGTCGAAGCCGTCATTGTCGCGGAAGGGCTTGGCGTTCAGGCCGACCCCGGCGACAGCCGCCATGGCGGGCGAGATGCCCCAGCCGGTGATGCGCCAGGCGGTGTCCTTGGGATAGGTCACGGCGCCGCCCGAGACGGTGTAGGGGCCCAGCAGGCGGAAGCCGCGACCGTCCGACTTGTCGACCGAATAGGTGGCGGCCAGATCGACGGTGACGTCCTCGCTGGCGTCCCAAGTCAGGCGGCCGCGCACGGCGGTCTTGTTCAGGTCGCCCAGCTTCTCGCCGGTATCGCGGTGATACTGCCAGGCGCCGCCCTGTTCGGTGACGGCGGCCAAGCGGCCCAGCAGGTTGGGCGCGATCTGGCCCGAGACATAGCCTTCGACCTTGTAGCGATCGAACGTACCGTATTCGGCGTTGAAGCCGGCGCGGAAGTCGGCCGTCGGGGCGTTAGTGATGATATTGACCGCGCCGCCGGTGGTGTTGCGGCCATAGAGGGTGCCTTGCGGGCCGCGCAGAACCTCCATGCGGGCGATGTCGAACAGGGCGCCTTGTGTGGTCACCGTATAGGGGTGGGCCACTTCATCGACATAGATGCCGACGGTCGAGGCGTTGTTCGAGGAGTATTCGCGCGCGCCGATGCCACGGATGCGGAACTGGGGCTGGCCGCCGCCGAACTGGCTGTCGACCTCCATGTTGGGCACGGCGTTCTCAAGGTCGTTGACGACCGAGATGCCCTTTTCATCCAACTGTTCGCCGCCGATGACGCTGAGCGAGACGCCCACGTCCTGGCTGGCTTGTTCGCGGCGCTGGGCGGTGACGATGATCTCGTCGACGCGCGTGGCCTGATCCCCCGACCGGGCGCCGCTTTGAGCGTTGGCGCTGGAGAAGGTGGCGATTGTCAGTAAGCTGACAGAAGACGCCAAGATGTACTTGTTCATATCGTCCCCCTCAATACCGATGGTATTCTAAGGTGTGTTTCTGATGATGCTGGAAAGGCGACCGATCAACTCGTCGATCTGATCGCGGCTGATAATCAAAGGAGGCGACAGCGCGATGACATCTGCTGTCACTCGTACTAGGATTCCGTCATCGAAGGCGCGATGGAAGACTTCCGTAGCGCGCGCGCCGGGCGCGCCAGGACGGACTTCCAGCTCGATCCCTGCGACCAGGCCCAGGTCGCGGATGTCGATGACGTGGGGCAGGCCCCTCAGACTGTGCACAGCGTCCTGCCAGTAGGGCGTCAGTTCGGTCGCGCGCTGAAACAGGCCTTCGCTTTCATAGACGTTCAGCGTGGCCAGGCCTGCCGCCGCCGCCAGCGGGTGGCCCGAATAGGTGTAGCCGTGGAAGAACTCGATGCCCGGTCCGGAGGCGTTGTCGACCACGACCTGATAGACGGCGGCGCTGACGCCGACGGCGCCCATCGGCACGGCGCCGTTGGTGAGGCCCTTGGCGCAGGTCATCAGGTCGGGCGTGACGCCCATGGCTTCGGCCGCTGTCAGGACGCCCATGCGGCCGAAGCCGGTGATGACCTCATCGAAGATCAGCAGGATGCCGTGCTGCGCCGTGATCTCGCGCAGACGTTCCAGATAGCCAAGCGGCGGGATGATCACCCCAGCCGAACCGGACATCGGCTCGACGATGACGGCGGCGATGGTCTCGGCGCCGTGAGTCTCGATCAGGGTCTCCAGCTCATCGGCCAGATGCAGGCCCCAGGTCGGCTGGCCGCGCGTGAAGGCGGCCTCGTCCAGGTTCAGCGTGTGCGACAGGTGATCGACGCCGGGCAGGGTGGGGAAGCCGCGCCGGTTGTTCTCCAGCCCGCCGACGGAAATGCCGCCGAAGCCGACCCCGTGATAGCCCTTCTGACGGCCGATCAGACGGGTGCGGTTCTCGAAACCCCTGGCGCTCTGACAGGCGAGGGCGATCTTCAGGGCGGTGTCGACCGCCTCGGACCCTGAACCGGTGAAGAAGACGTGGTTCAGGTCGCCGGGCAGCAGCATCCCCAGACGCGACGCCAGCTCGAACGCCAGAGGGTGGCCCAGTTGGAAGGTCGGGGCGTAGTCCAGGATCTCCGCCTGGCGCTGGATCGCCTCGACGATCGGTCGGCGAGCGTGACCGGCGTTGACGCACCACAGGCCGGCGGTGCCGTCCAGCACCGCCCGACCATCCGGCGTGAAGTAGTGCATGTCCCTGGCCGAGGCGAACAGGCGGGGCTGCGCCTTGAAGGCGCGGTTCGCCGTGAACGGCATCCAGAACGGATCAAGGTCGTTGGCGGCCTTGCCAGCATTTGCAGCGGTCATGCGGTCATCCTCTGTCTTTCGCCAGTAGCGGCCGAACCGCAGCGAAAGGGAAGACTGTTAGTTGTGGAGATTAGCGTGTTGATAAGTATGCGTATTATGTCGCCGCGCTCGGTTTTCTGAGCGGATCGAACGGTCAGTAACGAAGCGTCAGTCGCGCGCCGATCGTGCGGGGACGACCGGGCTGGGCGATGTCCGCGCTGGTGAAGAAGTTGCGCGTCAGATCGTACTCTTCGTCGAACAGGTTGCGGGCCCAGAAGGCGACGGACCAGTCAGCGTCTTCTGGCCCTATGGTGATGCTGGCGTTGGCCAGCCAGTAGGCCTCGACATCGTATTTGGCGCCCAGCCAGGACGGGTATTCGTCGCGGTAGCTGTAGTTGGCCTCGGCGGTGACGGCGAAGCCGCCGACAGCCCAGTCGTAGCTGACCGACCCGCCATAGGACCAGGCGGGGAAGGGGATCTTTTCGCCCGACTTGTCGATGTAGACGGTGGCGCGCGGCGTCCGTTGGCAGGCGCCGATGTCCAGGTCGGTGAACTCGGTGTATTCGCCCTTCTTGTAGCTGAGGTTCTGGCTGATCCGCAGACCGGCGGCGGGGCGGAAGACGCCTTCGAGTTCTGCGCCGTAGATCTTGGAATCGGCGTTGGTGAAGCGGCCGACCGGGCCGTTGGCGCCGCAGACGGCCGACAGCACCTGCTGGCCGTTGTAGTCGTAGTAGTAGGCCGCGCCGTTGATCTGGACCGCGCGTGACGGATCGGCCTTGAAGCCCAGCTCATAGGCCCACAGGATTTCCGGATCGAAGGGTTCGATGCCGCTGCTGTCGCCGGTGTTGTAGGTGGTGAAGCCGCCCGATTTGGCGCCCCGACTGGCCGAGCCGTAGATCAGGACGTTGTCGGCGGGCTTGAACTCCAGCGCCGCCTTGCCGGTCAGCGGGGTCATCTTGGTGTCGACGCTGGTCGGGGGCAGGGCGGTGGCGCCGCCGAAGGCCGAGCCGAAGCCTTCAAGCTCGCGGGTTTCTTCCTCGTAGCGCAGGCCGAGGATGGCTTTCCACCGCTCGGAGAAGGCGTATTCGGCCTGGCCGAACAGGCTCCAGGACTCGACCTTCTGGTCGTAGGTGACCTGGGCGTAGGTGTTGTAGATGTCGATGAAGTCCGAGAAATAACGCTCGTTGAGATCCTGTTTGGAATAGTAGAAGCCGGCCACCCAGGTCAGGGGGCTGTCGTTGTCAGAGGCTAGGCGCAGTTCCTGCGACAGGACATTTACGTCGCTGCCGAAGAAGGTGTCAGCCTCGACCGAGGGGCTGGAGTCCCAGTCGCCGTATTCGCTGCGTTCCAGGGTCTCATAGCTGGTGATGCTGGACAGGTTCATGCCCTTGAGCGCCAGGTTGGCGTTCAGCGAGGCCCCCCAGGATGAGTTGTCGCGACCCGGCTTGGCGTTCACGTCACGGCCGATGGCGTCGGCGAAGCGCTGCGACAGGCCCCAGCCGGTCTTGGAACGGTCCTTGTCGGCGGGAATGACCGGGCCGGTCCCCAGCCGGGTGTGCAGGTCGCTGATCAGGTACAGGCCCTGATTTTCCGATTTGTCGACGCCGCCGTGGACATCGAGCAGGGCTGTGAAGGTCTCATTGGGCGTCCATTCCAGCAGGGCGCGGGCGCCGGTGCGGTCGGCGTCGCCGAGGCTTTCGCCTGTGTCGCGGTTGCGCTGCCATGCGCCGCCTTGCTCAGTCGAGACGGTCAGACGGCCGCGCAGGGTTTCGGCCAGAGGGCCGGAGACATAACCCTCGCCCCGGAACAGGTTGTGGCTGCCCCATTCGGTCATCAGTCCGGCGGACAGCGCCTCGGTCGGGCGTTTGGTGACGAAGCTGATGGCGCCGCCGGTGGTGTTGCGGCCGTACAGGGTGCCCTGCGGCCCGCGCAGCACCTCGACCCGATCGATGTCGAAGATCAGCCCCTGCGTCATGACCGGGACCGGATAGGCGACCTCGTTCACATAGACGCCGACGGTGGGCGAGTTGTTGGAGGCGTAGTCCTGAAAGCCGACGCCGCGCATCCGGAACTGGGCTGCGCCGCCGCCGAAGGCCGGTTCGACCTCCAGGTTGGGCGTGGCGTTCTGAAGCTGGTTGACGTTGGTGACGCCCTGTTGCGTCAGGCTTTCGCCGCTGAGGACGCTGAGGGCGATGCCCACGTCCTGAGCCGCCTGTTCGCGGCGCTGGGCGGTGACGATGACCTCATCGACCGTGGTGGCGGTCGGTACGTCGGGCGCGCGCTGCGCGGCGACGGAGGTGGCGGACAGGACCATCAAGGCCCCGGCGGAAACGCTGACCATCAGACGATTCATCGTCTTTCCTCCCCATGAGGCCGCCGCGGTCTGAAGCCGCGTTCAACCGTCGCGGCCGAGACAACCCGGTTGCCGAACTATCTCCGTAGCCGATGTCTTGTGCAATGCAGCATCTGTCAGCAGTTGCAGAGATCGGCCGCGAAAACCCTCTTCCCTCAGCGATCAGTAGCCGTCGGATGGCGAATTTGAGCAAGACTGTTTCTTTGTTGGCCTATGCTTCTGTCGTATATGGGGAAAATATTCCAATGATCGGAATACTGATCATTCGCAACGGCGCCGTCAGAAGGTCGGCGGCGTACAGGCGCTGATGACCACGCAGGGCACGTCGCCGATGTTGCGGAAGCGGTGCTGCAGGACGCTGGGGAACAGATAGCCTTCGCCCGCCTTCAGCACGCGCGACTGGCCGTCGACGGTGACTTCAAGACGGCCCGAGATGATCATGCCGCCCTCTTCGCCCTCGTGGGACAACATGACCCGGCCGCTGTCCGAGCCGGGTTGATAGGTCTCGTACAGGATCTGCAGGCTGGAATCCTGGCTGGACCCAAGCTGACGATAGGAGACCTCGCCGCGCGAAATGTCGGTCAGTTCGTCGTGACGATAGAAGTATTTGGTCGGGGTCTCGAACTCCGAGCTGAAGAAGTCGCCCAGCGATATGCCCGCCGCGTCCAGCAGCCGCTTCAGCGAGCCGACCGAGGGGCTGGTGCGGCCGCTTTCGACCAGGCTGACGGTGCTGGACGGCACCCCGGCCTTGCGGGCGAGCGCCCGTTGCGACAGGCCGAGGCGGTCACGAAGGGCGCGCAGGCGCGGGCCGATGATGTTCTCTTCTTCCATATCGCCGCGCGCCATCCTGTCAGCTCCGTTTGCGGGTCAGCAGATCATAGGCCGCCCGCGCCATGACCTTGGCCGAGTTGGTCATGTCGTCGATGCCCACCCATTCATCCGGCTGGTGCGCCAGATCCAGCACGCCGGGACCATAGGCGATGCAGTCCTTCAGCTTGCCGATGCGGTCGATGTGCTTCTGGTCATAGGTGCCGGGCGAGCAGACAAACTGGGCTTTTTTGCCCAGCACGGTTTCGATGGCGGCGGCGGTGGTGCTGGCGACGGGGCCGTCGCGGTCGGCCATGCTGGGCGCCACCTGGAACAGGTCGCGCATCTCATAGCGGAAGCCGTGGCGTTGCGCCGCCAGTCCGTCGAGGATGGCCTTCACCTCGCCCTTCACGTCGTCCAGAGACTCTTCGATCAGGAAGCGGCGGTCGATGATCATGCGGCTGGAATCGGCGACGCAGGGCGCGGGCAGGCCGTCGAAGCCTTCAGCCTGACCGCCGTGGATCGAGTTGATGTTCATCGTCGACTGGCGGGCGCCTTCAGGCACCACAGGCATGTCGGAATGGCGGGCGGCCATGGCGGGATAGAGCTTGTTCTCGAACTCTTCCATCACAGCGCCCATGTGGCGGATGGCCGAGTCGCCCAGGAAGGGCATGGAGCCGTGGG
This sequence comes from Brevundimonas sp., assembly GCF_032107865.1. GTDB lineage: Bacteria > Pseudomonadota > Alphaproteobacteria > Caulobacterales > Caulobacteraceae > Brevundimonas. The sequence continues at coordinate 4,005 of NZ_DAMCNG010000060.1, read as the reverse complement.
CGATGCGGCCCTTGGTCTCGATCTCGGCCCACCAGACGCCGCGGTGGCCGATGCAGACGCGGTCCACGTTCAGCGGCTCGGGGATGATGACGTGGCTGACCTTTGGTTCGGAGAACCAGCCGCGCTCGGCCAGATAGGCGACGCCGCCGTAGCCGCCGGATTCCTCGTCCACCGTGCCGGATATTTCGAGCGCGCCGGGCAGGGGCAGGCCGGAATCGATCAGGGCCTCGACCGCGATGATGGAGGCGGCCAGCCCGCCCTTCATGTCGCAGGCGCCCCGGCCATAGACGCGGCCGTCCTTCACCTCGCCGCCGAAGGGATCGACGGTCCAGCCGGACCCTACCTCGACCACGTCGATGTGGCTGTTGAAGTGGACGCAGGGGCCGGGTTCGGAGCCGGTCCAGCGGGCGATGACGTTGGTACGGGGATATTGATCGCTGTCGCCCGGCGTGCCAACGCCCCGCACATATTCGACGGTGAAGCCGCGCTTCTTGAGCCGCTCGCCGATGTATTCGGCGCAGGGGCGATAGGCCTCGCCCGGCGGATTGATGGTCGGGAAACGGATCAGATCCTGGGTCAGGGCGACCAGTTCGTCGGTGCGGCCGTCGATCAGGTCCATGACGGTCTGCATTGTGGGGGCGCTCATCGGTTGATCCTCACGCGAACTGGGCGTCCAGCGCGGCCAGAACCGCGTCGGTCATCTGAAGGGTGGAGACGGGGGCGACCCCGGCTTCCGCGATGTCGGGGGTGCGCACGCCGCTGGACACGACCTGCCGCACGGCGCGCTCAAGCCGGTCGGCCAGATCGGCGCGGTCGAACGACCAGCGCAGGCACAGGGCGAAGGACAGGATGGTGGCGATGGGGTTGGCGAGGCCCTGACCCGCGATATCGGGCGCCGAGCCGTGGATCGGCTCATAAAGGCCCCGGCTGTTGCCGCCTTGTTCAAGACCGGACAGGGAGGCCGACGGCAGCAGGCCCAGCGAACCCGTCAGTGCCGCCGCCGCGTCGGACAGGATGTCGCCGAACAGGTTGTCGGTGACGATGACGTCGAACTGGTCCGGGCGCCGGACCAACTGCATGGCGCAGTTGTCGGCGTACATGTGCGACAGCTCCACGTCGGGATAGCCGGCGGCGACCTCGGTCGCGACGGCGCGCCACAGGGCGCCCGTCTCCATGACATTGGCTTTGTCCACCGAGCAGAGACGGCGTTTGCGGGTCCGGGCCAGTTCAAAGGCCGTGCGGCAGACTCGGGCGATTTCGGCTTCTGTGTAGGCTTGAGTGTCGTAGGCACGGCGCTGGCCGTCGGGGGCGATCTCGTTGGCGCGGGGCAGGCTGAAATAGACGCCTGCGGTGGCCTCGCGCACGATCAGGATGTCGAGGCCCCGGATCAGCTCGGGCTTCAGCGCCGAGGCGTCCAGCAGTTCGTCGAAACAGACGGCCGGGCGCAGGTTGGCGTAGAGGTCCAGCGCCTGACGCAGGCGCAGAATGCCCATCTCGGGCCGCTGAGCGCGGGGCAGGTGGTCCCACATCGGCCCGCCGACGGCGCCGAACAGGACGGCGTCTGACGCCAGCGCCTGATCCACCACGTCCTCGGCGATGGGCGCGCCGACGGCGTCGATGCTGGCGCCGCCCGCCAGGGCTTCGCTCAGTTCGATGCGCAGCCCGGCGTTCCGCGCCCAGTCGACGACGCGCAGGGTCTCGCGGATGATCTCCGGCCCGATGCCGTCGCCGGGCAGGACCAGAAGCTTGAACACGCGGTCAGATGCAGCGGCCACCGTCCACCTCCATGGCCACGCCGGTGATCATCGAGGCGTCGTCCGAGCAGAGGAAGGCGGCGGCGGCGCCCATGTCCTCGGGCGTCGAGAAGCGGCCGATGGGGATGGAGGCCAGGAACTTGGCCCGCACCTCGGGCGTGTCGGCGCCCATGAAGGTCTTCAGCAGGGGGGTGTCGCCCGCCACCGGGTTCAGCGCGTTCACCCGCACCTGGAAGGGCGCCAGTTCGACCGCCATGGCCCGCGTCGCCGTGATGACCCAGCCCTTGGAGGCGTTGTACCAGGTCAGGTTGGGCCGGGGGCTGACCCCGCCGGTCGAGGCGATGTTCAGGATGGCGCCCGATCCTTGCGCCTTCATCGCCGGGACGAAGGCCTTCGACATCAGATAGATGGCGCGCATGTTGACGTTGGCGATGCGGTCGAAGGCTTCGTCCGACAATTCGTCCAGCGGCTGGGGCGTGTGGCCGACGCCCGCGTTGTTGACCACGATATCGACCCCACCCAGCAGGCGGTTCGCGGTTTCGGCCAGAGCAGCGACGTCAGCGGCGCTGGATACGTCGACCTTCACGCCCAGATCGGCGTCGCCCAGTTCAGCGGCCAGCGTGCGGGCGGCGTCGCCGTTCAGGTCGGCGACGATGACGCGGGCGCCTTCTTCGGCGAAGCGGCGCGCGATTCCGGCGCCGAAGCCGGAGGCTCCGCCCGTGACGATCGCTCGCTTGCCCTCCAGCCGCTTCGATCTGTTCCCCTCCAAGACGCTTACTCCCCTGCGCTATCCGTGATGGGCCGCGACGGTTTTCAGGGTGGTGAAGGCGTAGAGCGCCTCGAACCCCTTTTCGCGACCGTGGCCCGACCTGCCGACGCCGCCGAACGGCAGTTCAACCCCGCCCGCCGCGCCGTAGTTGTTGATGAAGACTTGTCCGGCGCGCAGCCGTTTCGCCAGCCGCATCTGCCGACCGCCGTCGGCGGTCCAGACGCCGGCGACCAGGCCGTAGTCGGTGCCGTTGGCGATGGCGACGGCCTCGTCTTCCGTTTCGAACGGGATGACGACGACGGCGGGGCCGAAGATTTCTTGCTGCGCCAGCGGATGGTCGGGCGCGACGTTTGCGAACAGGGTCGGGGTGACATAGGCGCCGCCGGGCGGCAGATCAGACAGCGTCGCCTGCGCGACGATCAGACCGTCGGCGCGGCCTTTATCGATGAAGCTTTCAACCATGACCTGCTGCTGCTTCGACACCAGCGGGCCGACGTCGCGGTCGTCCATGGCGGGGCCGACGGTCAGGGCGCTGAAGCGCTCGGCCATGCGGCGCACGACTTCGTCATAGACGCCGCGCTGAACCAGCACGCGCGATCCGGCCGAGCAGGTCTGACCCGCATTCTGGACGCCCGCGTTGACCAGGAAGGGCAGGGCCTTGTCCAGATCGGCGTCGTCGAAGACCAACTGGGGCGACTTGCCGCCCAGCTCCAGCGTCACCGGCACGGCGTTGATCGCCGCCGCCTGCTGGATGGCCACGCCCACCCCGGTCGAGCCGGTGAAGGACAGGTGGTTGATCCCCGGATGCGCCGCCAGCGCCGCGCCCGTCTCGGCGCCCGTGCCGGTCACGACGTTCAGCGCGCCAGCAGGCAGGCCGCAGTCGGCGGCGATGTGGGCGAAGGCCAGCGCGGTCAGCGACGCCTGCTCTGCGGGCTTGAGCACCACGGCGTTGCCAACGCACAGGGCCGCCACGACTGAGCGGCCGATGATCTGCATCGGGTAGTTCCAGGGGATGATGTG
>NZ_DAMCNG010000060.1:0-312 GCF_032107865.1 Brevundimonas sp. | reverse complement strand
GTTTCGCCGTGCAATTTGTCGGCTGCGCCAGCATAGAATTCAAGGTAGCGGGCCAGGGCGATCACGTCGTTGCGCGCCTGCTTCAGCGGCTTGCCGACGTCCAGCGCCTCAAGTTCGGCGAGCAGGTCGATGCGGGCTTCGACCTCGCGTCCCATGCGGGCCAGGATGCGGCCGCGCTCGACGGCGGTCATGCGACCCCAGTCTCCATCGAAGGCGGCCCGGGCGGCCTGGACGGCGGCGTCCACGTCTGCGGCGGTCCCGGCGGCCAGAGCGCCCATGACTTCGCCCGTCGAAGGGTTCTCGATCGGCAGG
>NZ_DAMCNG010000059.1:13946-14197 GCF_032107865.1 Brevundimonas sp. | reverse complement strand
TGGACCCACAGTCGCCGATACGCCTGCGGCGGCGACCGTCGCCGCGCCCTCGGGCGACAGCGAAGCCCCGACCGCGCCGCAACAAGCAACCGTCGAAGCCGCGTCTCAAGCGCCGGGCGCGCAACGTGACCTCGGCCTGTCCCAGCTGTCGCGCGCCACGGTCGAGACCACGGCTCAGATCGCCGCCCAGATCATCAAGAAGCTGGACGGCCGTTCGACCCGCTTCGACATGGCGCTGACGCCCGAGGGCC
>NZ_DAMCNG010000059.1:0-13793 GCF_032107865.1 Brevundimonas sp. | reverse complement strand
CAGGTCACGGCCCGTATGGCCTTCGACAACCCGGCGGCGGCGGCCGACCTGCGCGCACGCGCCGACGAACTGCGGCGTCAGCTTCTGGACGCGGGCCTGCAACTGTCGCGCGATGACCTGGAGTTCGCCGAACGCGATCCTTCGTCCGGCTTCGGCGGCGGCGCCTTCGAGCGCCAGCCTGACCGCCGCGCCTTCTCCGGCGCCGTTCGCCTGGCCGCCGAGGCCGATTCCGTCGTTCCGTCGCCCAGCGCCTGGACATCCCTTTCCCTGACGCCTGACCGCGTCGATCTGAAGGTCTGATCGATGGTTGACGCCGTCTCCACCAACAACGCCGCAGGCCGGGTGAACACCGGAGGTCAGATGCTGGCCTCCAACTTCCAGACCTTCCTGTCGCTGCTGACCACGCAGCTGAAGAACCAGGATCCGCTGTCGCCGGTGGATTCCAACGAGTTCACCGCCCAGCTGACCCAGATGGCGGGCGTCGAGCAGCAACTTCTGACCAACGACCTGCTGACCGGCCTGCTCAAGGCCCAGCAAGGCGACGGCCTGACCGGCGCGGCGCAGTATATCGGCAAGGACGCCACCGCCGTCTGGGCCGCCACCCGCTTCGAGGACGGCGAGGCCAACTGGAGCTATGAACTCGCGGCCGACGCCACCGACGCCACGCTTCAGGTGCTGGACGCCTCGGGCAAGGTGGTCTGGAGCGGCCCGGCCCCCGACAAGACCAACGGCATGCACGACTTCAAGTGGGACGGTAAGACCACCGGAGGCGGCCAGGTCGATGACGGCGGCGTCTACACGCTGAAGGTCGTCGCCAAGGACGGCGCGGGCAAGGCCGTCGACAGCCAGGTGCTGATCCGCGGCCGTGTCACCGGCGTCGAGATGTACGACAACACCCCCTTCGTCATCATCGGCAAGTCGATCATGCCGGTGTCCAGCCTGATCGCGCTGGAAGAACAGAAGGCCGCCGCCAAACCCGAGGACGACGCCGGCGCGGCCAGCGCCCTCGCCTCGAAACTCAACCCTTTCAATCTTCTCTCGTAAGGAATTCCAGCCATGAGCATTAACGGCGCCATGATGGCCGGCGTGTCCGGTCTGACCGCCAACGCCGCGGCCCTTTCGACGATCTCGCAGAACATCGCCAACGTGAACACCGTCGGCTACAAGCGCGCGTCGACCGAATTCTCCACCGTCGTCAACGCCCAGACGGCCGGCGCAAGCTACTCCGCCGGCGGCGTCCAGGCCGCCGCCCGCCACTTCATCAGCCAGGCGGGCCAGCTTCAGCGCACCACGTCGGGCACCGATCTGGCCATCGCGGGCCAGGGCTTCTTCGTCGTCACCGAGAAGTCCGAGAACCTGACCCTGTCGGACGCGCGGCTGTTCACCCGCGCCGGGGCGTTCAAGATCGACGACCTGGGCTATCTGCAGAACACCTCGGGCCTGTATCTTCAGGGCTGGCCGGTCGACGCCGACGGCGTGGTCAACAGCGACCCCTCGGACATGAGCCGCCTGCGCACCATCAACGTCGGCTCGGTCGGCGGCGCGGCCGAACCGACCACCCGCGTCGGCCTGAACGCCAACCTGAAATCCAGCCAGCCGGTCAATGAGGCCGCCCAGACCCCGCCCCCGACCGGCGTCACGGCCTACGACCCGGCCACCCACTCCATGTCGATGTACGCCAACGACCCGGCGACGGGCGTGAAGCCCGACTTCGAGATCACCATTCCGGTGTCGGACTCCAAGGGCGGCCAACGGAACATCACCGTCTCCTTCCTGAAGAGCAGCGTCGCCAACGAATGGCACGCCGAAATCCGCGCTCCAGAAGGCACGGTGACCAACACGGACGGCTTACTGAAGTCCGGCCGCATCGCCTTCACCCAGGACGGGCGTCTGGACGTGGCCAAGATGCAGGGCTGGACCGCGGGCACCGGCCTGTTCGACGACCCCACCAACGCTAGCCTGTCGCTGGGTTCGTCCGACGGGGCGACGCCGGGCGCCGACGGCGCCTGGGATCCGTCGCTGGGCATCGCGGCTCAAACCATCGCCTTCGACCTGAACGCCTCGGCGGGCGGCCTGACGCAGTACGACAGCACCTCCATCGTCCAGGCCACCTATACGAACGGCACCGCCTTCGGGAACCTGACCGAGGTGAAGATCGACGAGGCGGGCTTCGTCACCGCCATCTTCGACAACGGCGTGATGCGCAAGATCGCCCAGGTCGCCCTGGCTACCTTCCCCAGCGCCGACAGCCTGAGCGAAGTGTCCGGCAACGCCTTCCGCGTCAGCCAGAGCTCCGGCACCTTCAACCTGAAAGCCCCCGGCACGGGCGGCGCGGGCCTGCTGGGCGCGCAACAGCTGGAAGCCTCGACCGTCGACCTGTCGACCGAGTTCACCGGCCTGATCACCACCCAGCGCGCCTATTCGGCCTCGTCCAAGATCATCACCACCGCCGACGAGATGCTGGCGGAGTTGATCAACATCAAGCGCTGATCGGCCAACGGGAATCCATGAGCAAGGTCTCGTTAGACTCGATGAATCCTTCCTTTAACCGGCGCAGAACGCGCCGGCCCGGCGGGATGCGTCTTAGCCATTCCTTCACCACGACGCTTAAACGCCCCTTAGCGGGCGGGGCCCTAGCCTGTGCGTCTATGGTGGTGGTGAGAGAGGCTTAAGCCCATGCTGCAAGAGCGACGCCTTAACAGTAACGGCGAACAGTACGTGGTCGGCCCGACGGGCACGCCCCTGACCCTGCGGGATCTTCCCCCGTCGGACACGAACCGCTGGGTCATCCGCCGCAAGGCAGAGGTCGTGGCGGCCGTGCGCGGCGGTCTGATCAGCCTTGAGGACGCCCTGGCCAAATACCGTCTGACGGCCGAGGAATTCCTGGCCTGGCAGAAGGCCATCGACAAATGGGGCATGCAGGGCCTGCGCACTACGCGCATCCAGAGCTACCGCGACTAGGCCTTTCGCCTAGACGCATGATCATGGGCCGCTCCTGAACGGGGGCGGTCTTTTTCATTGGAGCGCGCCTTGTTTCGGGCCAGGCCTCGAAATCGCGCGCCTTAAGGCCTAAATGGCGGCGATGACCATGGACGCCTTCACCGACGACATCCTCTGCCCCGTTCCCGACATCGCCCCCATGTCGCAAGTCGACCTGGACGCCGCGATCGAGAGCGTGCGACAGGCCGTCGGCCTGCCGCAGGGCGCGCGCGTGGTCGCCGCCATGTCGGGCGGGGTGGATTCCACCGTCGTCGCGGCCCTGCTGCACAAGGCGGGCTATGACGTGGTCGGCGTGACGCTCCAACTCTACGACCACGGCGAGGCGCTGAAGAAGAAGGGCGCCTGCTGCGCGGGTCAGGACATTCACGACGCCCGTCTGGCCGCCGATCTGATCGGCATTCCGCACTACGTCCTCGACTATGAAAACCGCTTCAAGGACGCGGTGATCGACCAGTTCGCGGACTCCTATCTGAAAGGCCAGACGCCGGTCCCCTGCATCCGCTGCAATCAGACGGTGAAGTTCCGCGACCTTCTGGATGTCGCGCGCGATCTGGGCGCCGAGGCGATGGCCACCGGCCACTACGTCCGCCGCGCCACGCACGGCAACCGCTCGCAGATGCGCAAGGCGGTCGATCACTCGCGCGACCAGTCCTATTTCCTGTTCGCCACGACGCAGGATCAGCTGGACTATCTGCGCTTCCCGCTGGCCGATCTGGAAAAACCGCAGGTGCGGGGCGTGGCCGCATCGCTGGGCCTGCGCATCGCCGCCAAGCCGGACAGCCAGGACATCTGTTTCGTGCCGACCGGCGACTATCGCACCCTGATCGACCGTCTGCGGCCGCAGGGGCGCGAAGCGGGCGAGATCGTCCACATGGACGGCCGGGTGCTGGGCCGCCATTCGGGCATCACCGACTACACCATCGGCCAACGCCGGGGGCTGAACGTCGCCGTGGGCGAGCCCCTGTTCGTGGTCAAACTGGACCCCGACAACCGCCGCGTCATCGTCGGCCCGCGCGAAGCCCTGCTGACCGCGCGGCTGACGCTGGAGGAAACCAACTGGCTGGGCGATCAGGCCACGATCGAAGAGGCCGCCCGCGACGGCGCCCCAGTGCTGGCCCGCGTCCGCTCGACCCGCCAGCCCTCCCCCGCCCGCCTCGCTTTTATTGATGGCGCCGTGCAGGTCGTCTTCGATCAGGGCGAGGAAGGCGTCGCTCCCGGTCAAGCCTGCGTCCTCTATGATCCGGCCGACGACGAGCGCGTGATGGGCGGCGGCTTCATCCAGTCGACAGAGGCGGTCGCCGTCTAAGATCCACCGTCACCCTTGGCTTGTTCCGAGGGTGACGATTAGGCCGCATAGACCCGCAGACAGTTGCCGTCCGGGTCGCGCGCCACGAAACCGTGACCGCAGTCCATGTCGCTGGGCGGCAGGACGATCCGCGCGCCCCGGTCCCACCAGTCGATGTGCAGTTGGTCCACCACGGCGGGCGCGGCCATGCGGACGTCCACCTGCGCCCCGCCCCGCCCGCGCCACAGGCTGAGCGTTCGCCCCGGCGCCAGCAGGAAGACCGCATGGTCCGGCCCCGCATCCACAGGACGACGGCCCAGCAACCCGGCGTAGAAGCGCGCGCTCGCGCCCGGATCGGCTACGTTCAGCAGAATGTCGTCGCTCATAGTCATGGCCCCTCCGCCTGTCTGAACAGAAGGAGAACCTAGCCGCCCCTGCCGCCAATTTCTGTCAGCATCATCGCGGCGGCCCCTGATGGTCGCAGGCCTCGTGCCATCGCTTCAGCAGCACTGCCTTGCGCGTGGGATAGCGGGCCTCCAGCACCTCGACCTCGACAATGCGGTCGGTGCGGAAACTGCGGAAATCGCCACGCAGCTCGCACCAGCCGATCAGCAGCCGCACTCGGTCGAAGAAGGCCAGGGCGAAGGGCCAGACCACCCGCTCCGACGCCGTCCCCGCTTCGTCGCGATAGTTCAGCCTCAACTTGCGCTCGATGCGGATCGCCTTGCGCAAATGGGCCGGATCGACTGCATCGGCGGGGATCGGCGCGCCCGGCCCGATGAACAGGGCCGAGGCCTCCATCTCGTCGCGCAGATCCGGCGGCAGCACCGCCGCGATCCGCGCCTGTGCGCTCAAGGCCGCATCCCGCAATCGCGCATCCGCCCGCTCGGCCACCCAGCGCGAGCCCAGCGCCAGGGCCTCGATCTCCTCCGGCGTGAACATCAGCGGCGGCAGCAGATAGCCGGGCTTCAGCACATAGCCCACGCCCGGTTCGCTCTCGATCGTCGCCCCCTGCGCCTGCAGGCTGGCGATATCGCGATAGAGGGTGCGCAGGGAAACGCCCGTCTCGGCCGCCAGCGCGCGTCCGCTGACCGGCCGACGATGCCGCCGCAGGGTGTTCAGCAGATCAAGCAGGCGTTCGGAGCGGGACACGCCACAAGCTTAGCAGACTTGCTGCCAAAAAACGGCAGCATGGAAAGGCCCCTCGCATCATAGCCAGCCACGCGGCATAACGGCGCTCACTTAATTTTTCGACAGACCGCATCCGTACGCGCATGGTACGGCCTCTATCGACCATCACGCTCCTCATGAGGCTCCGAATGCGCTCCTTCGCCTGCATGGTTTCCGTCCTGGCGCTTGCCGCCGCCCTCCCCGCCGTCGCCATCGCCGCTGAACCCGCCGCCCCGACGCAGGCTGCGACAGCCGCCGCGACGCTCTATACGGCCGCCCAGTTCTTCGAGACGACCAGCTTCTCGATGGCCAATCCGGACGGTCTGGCCTTTTCCGAGGGGCGCAGCCACGTCCTGATTTCGTCGGACAAGACGGGGGTGTTCAACGCTTACGCCCTGCCGATCGCGGGCGGCGATCCCGTGCCGCTGACCGCTTCCACGACCAACGCCACCTTCGCCCAGAGCTACTTCCCCGACGGTCGCCGTGTCCTGGTGGCGGCGGATGGCGGCGGCGACGAACTGACCCACATCTATGTGCGCGAGACGGATGGGACGCTGCGCGACCTGACGCCGGGCGACAAGCTGAAGGCGGGCTTCGTCGGCTTCAGCGACGATGGTCAGACCTTCTGGCTGACTAGCAACGAACGCGACGCCGAGGTCTTCGACCTCTACGCCTATGACGCCGCTACCTATGAGCGGAAGCTGGTGTTCCAGAACCCCGGCATGGACGTCGCAGCCGTCTCGGGCGACGGCCGTCTGGTCGCCCTGACCAAGTCCCACACCAGCGCCAACTCCGACGTCTATCTGGCCGACCTGCAGGCGGGCGGCGAGCCCTATCTGATCACCCCGCACACGGGCGACGTCGCCTATGAGGTCAGCGGCTTCGGCCCCTTCAACGCCACCCTGATCTACACCAGCAATCAGGACGGCGAGTTCGCCCAAGCCTACGCCTATGACATCGCCAACAAGGCTCACAACCGCACCACCCAGGCCGACTGGGACGTCATGTATGTCTCGTTCTCGCCCAACGGCCGCTACCGCGTCACGGCGGTCAACGCCGACGCCTCGACCGAACTGACCATCGAGGACTCTCAGACCCGCGCGCCCATCCGGCTGACCGGCCTGCCGCAGGGCGACATCACCGGCGTCCGCTTCGATCCCGGCGCCGATCTGGCGGCCTTCACCGTGGTGTCCGACACCTCGCCCACCGATGTCTTCGTCGCCGACCTGACGACCGGACAGGCCCGTCGCCTGACCCACGCCCTGAACCCGGCCATCAAGGAGAGCGATCTGGTCGAGGCGACCATCGTCCGCTATCCGGGCGAAGGCGGGGTGATGGTTCCGGCGGTCCTGTACCGGCCCAAGGGCGCCTCGGCGGCCAACCCGGCCCCGGCGGTCGTCCTGGTCCACGGCGGGCCGGGCGGCCAGACGCGGCGTGGCTACTCCGCCATGGTCCAGCACCTGGTCAATCACGGCTATGCGGTGCTGGGCGCCAACAACCGGGGCTCGTCCGGCTACGGCAAGACCTTCTTCCACATGGACGACAAGAAGCACGGCGAGGCCGACCTGCGCGACATCGTCGCCGGCGGCGACTGGCTGCGGGCCCAGGACTGGGTGGCCGACGATCAGGTCGCGGTCATGGGCGGCTCATATGGCGGCTACATCACCGCTGCGGCCCTGGCCTTCCATCCCGACAAGTTCGAGGCCGGCATCGATATCTTCGGCGTGACCAACTGGGTGCGGACCCTGCAGTCCATCCCCGCCTGGTGGGGCGCCCAGCGCGTGGCCCTGTTCGACGAGATGGGCGACCCGGCGGTCGACGCTGAGCGCCATCGCGCCATCTCGCCCCTGTTCCATGCCGACAAGATCCGCCGCCCCCTGCTGGTGGTGCAGGGCGCCAACGACCCGCGCGTGCTGCAGGTCGAGAGCGACGAACTGGTCGAGAAGGTCCGCGCCAACAATGTGCCGGTCGAATACGTCGTCTTCCCCGACGAAGGTCACGGCTTCCAGCGCCGCGCCAACCGCATCACCGCTCAGGAGGCCTACCTGGCCTTCCTGAACCGCTATGTGCGCAAGGCGGACTGAGGTCGTTCGTCAGGCTGTCCCTTCGACGTGAAGGACCACCCGGTTCCGGCCTTCCCGCTTGGCGCGGTACAGCGCCGCGTCCGCCGCCTGCACCAGGGCGTCGCCATCCCGGTCCATGGTCTTGGACCATTCGGCGACGCCGAAGGACATGGTGCTGCTGCCCAGCGGCTGTTTGCCCAGTCGAAGGGCGATGCCGGCGATGGCCTGACGAACCGTATCGACCCGTTGCGACAGGGCCTCGGCCGTGGTGCCCGGCGCGATGATGATGAACTCTTCCCCGCCGTAGCGGCAGACGATGTCCCCGTCGCGGAAGCGATGGCCCAGTTCGGCGGCGACGGCCTGCAGCACCACGTCGCCCGCGTCGTGGCCGAACTCGTCGTTGAAGCGCTTGAAATGGTCCACGTCGCACATGACCACACACAGGGGCGCGCCCGAACGGGCGGCGCGCGCCACCTCCAGCGCCAGCGCCTCCTCCATGTAGCGACGGTTGAACAGGCCGGTCAGCGGGTCACGGATCGTCTGCTCCTTCAGATCACGCTGCAGCTTCTGATTGACCATGGCCGAGGCGATGTTCTCGGCCAGGACGTTGAGGCGGAACTGCGTCTCGGCCTCGACCAACCCGTCCAGGTGCAGGACGCCGATCACCTCGCCTGACGCCAGCAGCGGCTCGCAGTGATAGGGCGCGGCCATATGGTCCACATGGCCGCAGACGACGTCTGCGCCCGGCTCGGACACGAAATGGCTCTGCCCCCGTCGCAGGGCCCAGCACTGGTCCGGCGCAAAGCCGTCCTGCTCGCTCTCATGCCCGCCCCAGCCCGACAGCGGGACCAACAGATTGCGCGAGTTGTTGTAGGCGTAGAGCGCCCCCGGCAGGCCCGGCAGCACGCGCGGCACGAAGGCGTGGATGACCTGGGCCAGCTCGTCATCCGTCCGGGCCGCTTGCATCCGATGCGCCATCCCGCCCAGAAGTTCGATGACCTCGCCCCGCTCCCGCAAGGTCTGGGCGCTGGCCAGCAACTCGTCGTGAACGCGCTTCAGTTCGCGCTCGCTGCGCCCCTGGTCGGTCGCCGCCGTCGCCAGACGATCGGCCATGTCGTTATAGCCGCGCGCCAGTCGATTGAACTCGCGCGAACCCATGCGGCCGTCGATCCTCTGGTTCAGGTCGCCTGCGCCCAGGCCTGTCATGGCGCGGGTGATGACACGCACCGGCTGGCGAATGCCCCGAATGACCATGAAGGACACCGACAGGGAGAAGAAGGCGATCAGCGGCCCGCCGATCAGGGCCAGGCCTCGCACCCGTGCCAGCCGCTGCTCGGCCGCTTCGACGCGGCGCGCCTGCAACACCCTCTCCTCGTCCAACAGCGCTCGCGCCGCCAGCACGAAGGCGCTCATGGAATCGAATCCGCGCCCTTCGACGATGTACGCTTCAGCCTTGGCGAAATCCCCGCTCCGCGCCAGGGTCAAAGGCTGCCGCAACAGTTCGATACGGCCTGAAAGCTGCGCGCCCAGAGCCTGCACCCGCTCCTGTTGAGACGGGTTGTCCCGCGTCAGTTCCACCAACTCGCCGAACGCCCGCAAGGAGTCCGAAACCCGCGCGTCAAAGGACTGGGCGTAAGCCGGGTTCCGCGTCAGCACATAGGCGCGCTGGCCCGACTCCGCGTCGCGCAGGCCGGCCACGGTCTCTTCCATCGCCTGGATGACCTTGGCGGAGTGCGTCACCCAGCGGAAGCTCTCGCGAGTCTGCCGCGAGGCGTCGGCCAGGGCGGCCACAAGAACCAGTAAAGCGATCACCACCAGGGCGCTGACAGCGGCGATCCTGGATGTCAGGGACTGAAACATGCCCCATCGTTAACCTTCGACGGTTGACGGAGGTTGAATCGATCAGAGGGTTTTACGCAGCTTCGTCCTTGGCCGGCATGACCTCGCCGACCGTCGGGCGGTTCTCGGTGAAGACCACCTCCACCTCTCGCGGGCGCACCATCTCATTGCAGCAGCCGCAGGCGATGCGGGGCTTCAGATCGTGCCCGCAGGTCTTGTGGCGCAGGACGATGCCCGACGGTTCATCGCCATAGACATGCTTCTCGCCCCAGGCGTGCAGGGTGACGAGGACGCCGTACAGATCCTTGCCCTTGGCCGTCAGCACATATTCGTTGCGCGGCGGCCGCTGGGAATAGGGACGCGGCTCCAGCACCCCGTGATGCACCAGGGACTTCAGGCGTGCGGCCAGGACGTTGCGCGCGACGCCCAGCCGCTCCTGCCATTGCTCGAAGCGGCTGACGCCGTTGAAGGCGTCGCGGATGACCAGCATGGTCCACGGATCGCCGATCACCTCGAGGGTGGCGGCGACCGAGCAGCTCTGGCGCGAATAGTCGGCGGTGCGTCCCATCAGCAGAAAGTGACCTCGCGTCAGGCTTTTGACAAGGGTTGCCAATCGCGACGGAGTAAGTCAGTTTCTATTTGCAACGGACATGGCCGCTCCCCGGCCGTTTCCTTCCCTCGACTCGGAGGCGGCGCCGTCGCAGGTTCCGCCTCCGCTTTTCGATGTGAGTCATGACCGAACCAGACCTGATCCACGCCGCCTTCCGCCTGACGCCCGAAGATGACGGCGTCCTGGCCGCCCATCTGTCGGGCGAGTTTTCCAACGGCCCGATCAGCGCCCCGCCCGAGGCGGGCTTCCCCTTCGGCGGCCTGCTGGCGGCTCTGTGCGCCGGGGCCATGCGCCAGGGCCTGGACATCGAAGCGCCGCTGCGCAGTCTGACGGTCCAGTATCTGGCCGCCGCCCGCTACGGTCAGTCCCTGCACTTCCGGCCCCGGATGCTGCGCGGCGGCCGCAACGTCGCCTATGCCGTGGTCGAAGGCGGCCAAGGCTCGAAGCTGACCCATCACGCCAGCGCCACCTACGGCGCCGACGGCGCGACGCCCACGCCGCTGACGCCCCTGCTGGCCCCGCCGCCGTCACTGGACAGCCTGAAGGACGCGCCGGGCATCAGCGGTCCGATGGCCCCGCGCTTCTCGCAGCACGTCGACTATCGCTTCGAGAACGGCCCCAACATCCTGGGCGGCAACGAAGGCAAACCCGTCGTCGAACGGGTGTGGATGCGGGTGAAGGACGGCGCGCCCCTGGACGAATTGCGGATGTGCTACCTGCTGGACGCCCTCTATCCGCCCGCCTGGACGGCCTTCAAGGCGCCGCCGATGATGACCACGGTGGACCTGCGCTGCGACTTCCTGGCCGACCCGACGCCGGACAGCGCGCCCGACGGCTGGGTCTTCTTCGAATACCGCCTGCTGGACCACGGCCTGGGCTGGTCGGTGGACGAGGCGATCGCCTGGGGCGCAGATGGCCGCCCGCTCGCCCTGGCCCGCCAGCGCCGCAAGCTGCTGTGAGGCGCCGCTTGCCAGTGGGCCTTCGCCTCCCCTAATCCCCCTCGAAACGATTCAATCACGGAAACGCCTCCCATGACCGCCGCATCCGATCCCGTCGTCATCGTCTCCTTCGCCCGTACGCCCATGGGCGGCTTCCAGGGCGCGCTGTCGCCGGTCAAGGCCACAGATCTGGGCGCCGCCGCTGTCAAGGCCGCCGTCGAACGCGCGGGCGTCGCGCCTGAAAAGGTCGAGCAGATCTTCATGGGCTGCGTCCTGCCCGCCGGTCTGGGCCAGGCCCCGGCGCGTCAGGCCGCCATCGGCGCAGGCCTGGGCAAGCATGTCGAGGCGACGACGGTGAACAAGATGTGCGGCTCGGGCCTGCAATCGGCCATGATGGCGCACGACGCCCTGCTGGCGGGCACGGCCGAGGTCATCGTCGCGGGCGGCATGGAGTCGATGACCGGCGCCCCCTATCTGATGAACAAGCACCGCGGCGGCGCCCGCATCGGCCACGACGTCATCGTCGACTCCATGATGATGGACGGCCTTGAAGACGCCTATTCCCCCGGCAAGGCCATGGGCGTCTTCGCCGAAGATTCCGCCGCCCAGTATCAGTTCACCCGCGAGGCGATGGACGAATACGCCATTGAAAGCCTGACCCGCGCCAAGAACGCCATCGCCTCGGGCGCCTTCAAGGCCGAGATCGTCCCGGTCGAGGTCGCCACCCGCAAGGGCCCGGTCACGGTCAGCGAGGACGAACAGCCCGGCAAGGCCGACCCCGCCAAGATCCCGACGCTGAAGCCCGCCTTCGTCAAGGACGGCGCCGTCACCGCCGCCAACTCCAGCTCCATCTCCGACGGCGCGGCCGCCATGGTCATGACGCGCGAAAGCACGGCCAAGGCCCTGGGCCTGCCGATCGTGGCTCGCGTGGTCAGCCACGCCGCTCACGCCCATGAGCCGGCCCTGTTCACCACCGCCCCGGTCCCGGCCATGCAGAAGGCGCTGAAGAAGGCCGGCTGGTCGGTCGAGGACGTCGATCTGTGGGAGGTCAACGAGGCCTTCGCCGTGGTCGCCATGATCGCGCAGCAGGAACTGGGCATCGACCGCGCCAGGCTGAACGTCAACGGCGGCGCCACGGCCCTGGGCCACCCTATCGGCGCGTCTGGCGCACGCATCCTGTCCACCCTGCTGGCGGCGCTTCAAGCGCGCGGCGGCAAGAAGGGCGTGGCCTCGCTGTGCATCGGCGGCGGCGAAGCCGTGGCTATGGCGGTGGAACTGGTCTGAGCCTGCGGCGTTGTCGGCGGCCTAGCTTACTGACTGTGGAGACCTCCCCCTTGAAACTCCCCGCCCTGCTCGCCGCCGGCGTCGCCGCCCTCAGCCTGACCGCCTGCGCCACCGCCCAGGCCGAAGGCGCCATGACCCAGGAGAACGCCGTGACCAGCCAGGCCGGTTCCGCTGACCTCAAGGCCTTCCCGGCCGCGACGGCGGGCCAAACCCGCCACGTCATCAACCTGCCCGCCCAGTCGGATGAGGATGCGCTGAAGGTCGAACTGATCCTCGGCAAGACCCAGACCGTCGACTGCAACCGTCAGTTCTTCGGCGGCCAGTTGGAAACCCGCACGGCCGAGGGCTGGGGCTATGACTATTACGTCCTGCCCGCCCTGGGGAATGCGGCCAGCACCCTGATGGGCTGCCCGCCCGGTTCGGAGCGCGAGGCCTTCGTGACGACGCAGGAGCAGCCGCTGATCCGCTACAACTCGCGCCTGCCGGTGGTGATCTACACCCCGTCGGACGTCGAGGTGCGCTATCGCGTGTGGCGCGCGGGCGAGACCCAGACGGCGCGCTGATCGCCGCCGTTCTTTGAAATCAGACGCGGACGTCGGTCGGATTCGGTCGGCGCCCGTTCTGTATCAGGCCCGCGTCGTCCATCCGCATCCCGCTGCATCAGCGAGGCCAGTGAGGCGCATCCGGCGCTCAGGACGATCATGGGTCGACTCCTGCATCTGCGAACCATTTGCAGGTTTGCGCAGAGTCGGTCTTCGTGCAAGCGTCCGCCTCCATTTCTCTGGAGACTCGTCATGCGCGAAGACGGCAAGCTGGATTATCTCGAACTGCCCGCGACCGACCTGACGGCGCACAAGGCCTTCTACGCCCAGGCGTTCGGCTGGAGCTTCCAGGACTACGGCCCGGCCTATGCGGCCTTCAGCGAGGGCCTGGACGGCGGCTTCACCCCCGACGCCATGACGCCCAAGCCCCTGCCCATCCTCTACGCCCACGATCTGGAGGCCATGCAGGCCAAGGTCGAGGCGGCGGGCGGCGCGATCACCCACGCCATCTTCGCCTTCCCCGGCGGGCGACGCTTCCACTTCCGCGACCCATCCGGCAACGAACTGGCGGTCTGGTCCGAAAACTAGGGCCCTACTTCGGATCGACGGTCTGGGCGATGCGCTCGGCCTCGTCGCGGTCGGCGCCGTCCTGGGCCATCACCCAGACGTGGATTTCGGCGGGTTCAGTCGCGCGCTGGAACAGGTGCTCCATGGCGATGCGGCGCTGGCCTTCAGTCGTCACCACCGAAACGCGACCGCCGACCGTCACATGGTCCCCGTCGTAGATGGGAAACTGCGACGTCGGCCCGGCGTAGATCATCAGATAGGTCTTGCCCGCCTTGCGCGCCGAATAGACGTGAGCCCCGGGGGCCGCGCGGCCCTCGACCAACTGGAAGCCTGGCGGCAGGTCGACGCTGAACGGCAAGGCCGCCCGCTGCGCCCCGCTCAAGCCTTGCGGATTCGGCGCGGCCGGCGCCGGCGGCGGCGGCGGAGCGGGCAGAACCGCCTGAGGCCGAGGAGTACCGAGCGGCGCCTGACCTGCGATCTTCGGCGGTTGCGGAC
>NZ_DAMCNG010000058.1:0-14336 GCF_032107865.1 Brevundimonas sp. | reverse complement strand
AGATCCTTGTCCTGCACGGCGTTGGCCGCCTGACGCAGCCGCCCCTTCAGCCCCGCCTTGCGCTCGGGCGTGTCCAGCGGTTCGGCCTCGACCTCGCGGCGGAACAGCACCTCGGCGAAGGGCCGCGTCGTCGCCATCGCCTGACGCAGGGCGGGCGCCCCGCGATCGCGCAGGATGTCGTCCGGATCCTGCCCGCCTTCCAGCAGGGCGAAGCGGAACGACTTGCCCGGCTTCAACAGCGGCAGCGCCCTCTCGATCGAACGATATGCGGCGCGCAGGCCCGCCGCATCCCCGTCGAAGCTCAGCACCGGCTCGGACGAGACGCGCCACAGCCGCTCCATCTGCTCCTCGGTCAGGGCCGTGCCCATAGGCGCGACCGCAGGCAGGCCCGCCCGATGGCAGGCGATGACGTCCATATAGCCTTCGACGACGATGATCCCCTGCTCCCCCCGGCTCTCGGCGCCCATGATCCGCCGCGCTTCCGGCAGGCCGTAAAGCGTCGCCCCCTTGTGAAACAGGGAGGTCTCCGGCCCGTTCAGATACTTCGCCCGGTCGTCCGGGTTCATCGCCCGGCCGCCGAAGCTGACGATGCGTCCGCGCGCGTCGAGGATCGGGAACATCAGCCGGTCGCGGAAGCGGTCATAGGGCTGGCCGCCCCCTTCCGGCGCGATCAGCATCCCCGCCTCGACCAGATCGCCCGGCCGCGCCCCGCGCTGGACCAGCGCCTGCTTCAGCCCCTCGCGGTCGTTGGGCGCATAACCCAGACCGAAACGCTCCCACTGGTCCTCGGGCAGGCCGCGCTTCTCCAGATACTCGCGCGCCGCCTTGCCGACGCTGCGGCGCAGATTGGCGGCGAACCATTTCTGGGACAGGTCCATCCAGTCGGCCAGACCTTGACGCTTCTGCTCGCGCTCGGCGGCCTGAGGATCTTCGGCGGGCAACTGCATCCCGGCCTCGCCCGCCAGTCGGCTGACCGCCTCGACGAAGCTGAGACGTTCCGTCTCCTGCAGGAAGCTGATGACGTCGCCGTGCTTGCCCGAGCTGAAATCGTGGAAGAAGCCCTTGTCGTCATTGACGAAGAAACTGGGCGACTTCTCCTTCGAGAAGGGGCTGAGGCCGACGAACTCACGTCCCTGACGCTTGAGCTTCACCGTCCGCCCGATGATGTCGGACGGCCGAAGGCGGGCCTTCAGCTCCTCGATGAACCGTTCGTCAAATCGCACGCCCGACCTATGCCGTCCGATGGGCCGCAAAGGCCAGCCCTCGCCCGCTCGCCGCCGCGACGGCCCCCGTCCAAAACGCCGCCTGGGGATAAGTCCGGGGACAACCGCCTGACTTCCTTCTGTCGCACGACTGGGCTTTAAGTCATCCCAGCCTTGCCGGAGCCCTTGCGATCATGCGCCAACTTCGTCTGCTCGTTCTGTTTCTGCTGCCCGCCGTCTTCCTGACGCTCGGCGCCTGCCAGACGATCCCGCGCCCGACCTTCGACGCCGCAGACCTGGCCGCCGCCAGCCCGCCCTGGCGCTATGACTTCCGGACCGAGGAAGAGCGCGCCCGCTTCGTGCGCGAAACGATCAATACGCAGAACGCCGCCCGCGACGGCCATTTCGACATCCTGGCCCTGTCCGGCGGCGGGGCCAACGGCGCCTATGGCGCCGGCGTCATGGTCGGCTGGAGCCACGCCGGAAACCGGCCCCAGTTCGAGGTGGTGACCGGCGTCTCGACCGGGGCCCTGATCGCGCCCTTCGTCTTTGCGGGCCAGCGTTTCGATCCGGCGCTGGAGCATGCCTACACCAGCGGCCAGACCGACCAGCTGCTGAAGTCGCGTGGTCTCTACGCCCTGCTGCTGCCCGGCGTGTTCAAGCCCGAGCCCCTGACCAATCTGGTGCTGAACAACATCTCGCCCGAGCTGCTGGCGGCCATCGCCGAGGAACATCGCAAGGGTCGTCGCCTCTATGTCTCGACCACCAGCCTGGACACCCAGACCCAGGTCGTCTGGGACATGGGCGCCATCGCCCAGCGCGACGATCCGGCTTCGCGCCTGCTGTTCGTCAATGTGCTGATCGCCTCGGCCAGCATTCCCGGCGCCTTCCCGCCCGTCCTGCTGGACGTCGAGCATCAGGGCCGCCGCATTCAGGAACTGCACGTCGACGGCGGCACGGTGTCCAGCTTCCTGGTCGTGCCGCAGGCGCTGCTGCTCGACACCCCGTCAAACCGCCCCCTCAGCAACGCCCGCGTCTGGATCGTCGTCAACGGCCAGTGGGATCCTCGCTTCGAAGTGGCGCGCATCTCGGCAGTCAGCATCGCCGCGCGCAGCTTCGACACCATGATGAAGGCGTTGCAGCGCTCGGACCTGACGGCCGTCACCCAGTTCGCGCACCGTCACAACATGACCCTGTCGGTCGCCGCCATTCCCGATGAGGTCGAGGCCAACACCCTGGACTTCACCCAGGCCCACATGACCAGCCTGTTCCAGGCCGGCGAAGCTCAGGCCCTGTCCGGCCGCGCCTTCGACACGCGCGTCGATCCCGCCGCGCCGACGCCTTAAGAGATCATTAACCATATGGACCGCAATGCGGCGACAACCATCTGAATATGAACAATATTTTCTCAGATAACGCCGGAACTATCCACAGGCCTGTGGATTCTTCGATCGGTTCCTGAGAAGCAGGGACCGCCATGACGCCGCCGCCGCGGACTGCGTCCGGCGCCGTAGTTCAACGGTTCTCGCCCCATGTTCATCGCCATCGCCCGCCCGGCGGTGGAGCCCCAAGGCCCCGACGCCGTCGCCGTCCCCGGCTCTCCCGCTGTTCCGCTGCTCAAGCCTCGCGCCCTGCACGCCCGCCTGCTGGCCAACGCCGCCCTGCGGCGTCAACGCGGCTGGCTGCGTCGGCAGGAGGATCGCAGCGAGGACGCCGACTACTGGCTGCACGCCGCCGCCATCGCCATCGGCAAGGCGGCCGCCTTGCGTCGCGCCGAACCTGCGTCCCTGCCCTAGAGACTCAACGCAGTTCGGGCAGGCGCCGCGCCAGAGATTCCTTCAGCTTGCGGCCGCGCTCGGACAGGCTCTTGCCCCGGCGCCGTTCGCGCACCTCAAAGCCCTGGCCCCAGCGTTCGTGCATGGCGGCCATCAGGGCCGGGTGGCGGTCGTACTGGTGCACGATCGCGCTGGTCCCGCCGTCCGGGTTCACGATCCGACCGTCCGCCAGGGACAGGTCCGCGCTCGGGGTCAGGCCGATCGTAGCGATCCGACCGTAGTTGGCCGCCGCCTCGCCCTCGACCAGTCCCAGATGCAGGGCGATGTTGCACGCCGCCTGATCCGCCCCAAAGGCGCCGCCGATCTCGGATCGAGGAATGGCCGCCAGCATCAGCAGGGTGCGGCAGAAGCGGATCATGCACTCGCGCGGCCCCATGACGGTGCCGACGCAGACGCACGGCTTGTCCGCCAGGGCGCGCGCCACGTCCTCGCCGCCGACGCCGCGCAGGTATTTCATGTTGAAGGCGTGACCCTTCAGGCCCCCGTCATACTCGACGTAGAACTCGGGCTTAGCGGGCGGCGGGTCGAACGGCGGCGCCTGGAAGACCACATCGCGCACATCGGTCAACAGGACGCTGCGCGCCCAGGGCCGTTCGCTCATCAGCATGTCGAAGGCGGCGAAGCGCTGCATCACCGGATGGGGCCGCCAGGCGCTGTTGCACAGGCACGCAGGCGGCACGGACTCCACGTCATGTTCGGCCAGGAAGGCCAGGAGCGCAGGCTCCTGATCCGTCACCAGCACCACCGGACCGGCATAGACCGCGCGCAATGAGCGCACGAAGACCGCCACGTCGGCGGCCTCATATCCTGTGGCGTAGCCCAGGATCAGATCATGCTCGACCGCCGCAATAGCCGGAGAGGCCCCCCTCTCCCCTGCGATCGCAGCAGAAACCCAACCGAGATAAGCGGACTTCGCTGCGGGAGCCCCCATTTACGCCCTCATGGAATCCACGAAACGCTTGAACAGATAGAGGCTGTCGGTCGGACCCGACGAGGCCTCCGGGTGATGCTGCACGCTGAACACGGGTTTATCCTTCAGCGCAATCCCGCAATTCGTACCATCGAAAAGCGACACATGCGTTTCAACCACGGCCTCAGGCAGGCTGTCGCGGTCGACCGAGAACTCGTGGTTCATCGACACGATCTCGACCTTGCCCGTGGTCAGATCCTTGACCGGGTGGTTGGCGCCGTGGTGCCCCTGCTCCATCTTCAACGTCTTGGCGCCGAGGGCGATGGCCAGCATCTGGTGGCCCAGGCAGATGCCCATCAGGGGTTTGCCGCTGTCCAGCAGCTTCTTGATCTCGGGCACAGCGTATTCGCCGGTCGCGGCCGGATCGCCCGGGCCGTTCGACAGCACCACGCCGTCAGGGTTGCGGGCCAGAATCTCTTCGGCCGTGGTCGAGGCGGGGACCACGGTGATCTTCACCCCGGTCGAGGCCAGGGCGCGCAGGATGTTGCGCTTCACGCCGTAGTCGACGACCACCACCGACTGGTCGCCGGCCTGCGGCTGGGCGTAGCCGGTCGGCCATTCCCAGGCGCCCTCGGTCCATTCGAATGCCTGGGTGGTCGAGGCGTCCTTGGCCAGGTCCAGGCCGACCAGGCCCTTCCAGTCGCGCGCCTGGGCCGTCAGGGCCTCCAGGTCGAACTGGCCGTCGGGATCATGGGCGATGACGGCGTGCGGGGCGCCCTTTTCGCGGATCAGCTGGGTCAGGGCGCGGGTGTCGACGCCGGCCAGGCCGATGACGCCGCGCGACTTCATCCAGGCGTCCAGCCCGCCCGAGGCGCGCCAGTTGGCCGGCTCGGTCGGCACGTCGCGCAGGATGACGCCGCGCGCCGCACGCTCGGGCGCCTCGCCGACCTGCTCGACGTCTTCCAGGTTCACGCCGACATTGCCGATGTGCGGGAAGGTGAAAGCCAGGATCTGGCTCATGTACGAAGGGTCG
The DNA here is from genome assembly GCF_032107865.1 of Brevundimonas sp. GTDB lineage: Bacteria > Pseudomonadota > Alphaproteobacteria > Caulobacterales > Caulobacteraceae > Brevundimonas. Next base: position 9,356 of record NZ_DAMCNG010000058.1, on the reverse strand, counting down.
GTCAGGATTTCCTGATAGCCCGTCATGGAGGTGTTGAAGACCACCTCGCCGATGGCCGAGCCGGTCGCTCCGACGCCGATCCCCGACAGGACCGTTCCATCTGCGAGCACGAGGACGCCGGTGGCGCCGGACAGGATTTGAGTCGTCATGGCGCAGGGCTCCTAGCAGTGAATACGGGCGGACAAACGGCGGCGTCGCTAAAGAGATGAAGGGGCCGTGTCAACACGGCCTCTGATTATGCCGTCTGGAAGCGTCCCTGTCGCTTGCGAACCCACAGCCAGGCCAGGCTGGTCACGGCGAAGAAGCCGACGCTGGGCCAGATGTAGCCGCCCGCCGCCGCCGCGACCGCAAAGGCCGAGAACACCGCCCCGCCGACGGCCAGCAGGCGCCAGCCCGGCTTGGTCGTCAGCTTCCACAGCGTCACCGAGCAAAGGGCGTACAGGCACAGGGTCAACACCGAGGTCACGCCGATCAGCACGCCGAACTGCTGGCCCAGGGTCGGCTGGGCGCTGGCGATCACCATGGCGCTCATGATGACGCCGTTGATCAGGGGGTTGGACAGGGGCGTCTTGCCCTTCTTGGCTCCGCCGAACCAGCGCGGCAGCCAGCCCTGTTCGGCCGAGGCGCGCGCCGTCTCGCCGCCCATCATGGTCCAGCCCGCGATGGTGCCGGTCGCCTTGATGACGGCGCAGGCCGCCACCAGACCGGCCACCGAGGCCCCCATCACCCGCGCCACCAGATCGGCGTAGGGGCTGGTCGAATGGGCCAGGACGTCGGCCGGGATGACGCCGAACACCGCCACGCTGGCCGCCACATAGACGACGAAGGCCAGCAGCACCCCGCCCAGCGAGGCGCGACCCACGTCGGTCGCCGGGTTCTTGACCTGGCTGGACAGGGCTGCCGCGCTCTCGACGCCCAGGAAGGCCCAGAAAATGACGGCCAGCGACGCCGGAACCGTCTTCGTCAGCGGCTCGCCCGCCGGGCTCCACGACGCGACAAAGGTCTCGCCGCTGAAGGCGATAACGCCGGCGATGATGGCCAGACCGATCGGAATCAGCCCCAGCACCAGGGTGATCGCCCCGAACCGCGCCGCCGTCTTCGACCCCGCCGCATAGGCCGCCGTGGTCAGCCAAATCAGCACCAGATTGCTGACCGCGCCCCACATCGGTTCCTTCAGCGCCGGAAAAAAGAAGGCCAGATAGCCGGTCCCCGCCACCGCCACGGCGACGTTGCCGGTCAGGCAGGCGGCCCAATAGGCCAGCCCCGTCTGATAGCCCAGGAACCGCCCCAGACCGCGCCGGGCGAAGTCCGACAGGCCGTCAGCCTCCGGCTGCATCCGCCCCAGACCGCCGAACACCAGCGCCAGGGTCACGGCCCCGATCCCGCAGACGATCCAACCGATGATGCTCGAGCTGCCGGTCGGCGCCAGCGTAGCGGGCAGCAGATAGACGCCCGATCCGATCATGTTCCCGGCCACCACCAGGGCGGCCAGGCCCCAGCCGATGCGGTGCGAGGGTTCAGGCAGGATGTCGACTTGGCTCATACGGGCCGCATAGACCGAAATGTCGCAGCCGTCGCCATGAAGATTCATCCTGCGCCTTCGCCGGGATGAGCGCTCGGCGCAGGCGTGCTAAAGCCCCGCCGAAGTTCTGGAGTTCGCCCATGCCCGTCACCACGGTCGGCCTCGATGCCGACGACACCCTCTGGCACAATGAGACCATCTTCCGCCTGAGCCAGAAGCGGTTCGCCGAACTGCTGGCCGACCACGCCGAAGAGCCGGTGATGATGGATCGTCTGGCCGCGGTCGAGCGACGCAACCTGCGGCTTTACGGCTATGGGGTGAAGGGCTTCACCCTGTCGATGCTGGAGACGGCGATGGAGCTGTGCGACGGCTCTGCCCCGCCCCACATCGTGCGCGAGATCCTGGCCGCCGGACGCGAGATGCTGGTCCACCCGGTCGAGACCCTGCCCGGCGTCGACGAGACCCTGGCTGAACTGGCCGAGAACTACCGTCTGGTGCTCGTGACCAAGGGCGATCTGATGGACCAGGAGCGCAAGCTGGCGGCCTCGGGCCTGGGCGAACTGTTCGCCGCCGTCGAGATCGTGTCGGAGAAGAACCGCTCAACCTATGACCGCGTCTTCGCCCGCCACGGCTCGGGCGCGGCCGAGGCGGTGATGGCCGGCAATTCCATGAAGTCCGACGTCCTGCCCGCCATCGAGGCCGGGGCCTGGGCGGCGCACATCCCCTACCACATCACCTGGGCCCACGAACTGGCCGACGCGCCAGAGGGCAACGCCCGCTACGTCAGCCTCAGCCGCATCGGCGAACTGCCCGACTGGATCGCCGCGATCGACGATCAATAGGAGCCGGCGGGGCGGGCTCCCCAAGAAATCGCGCCCGCCCCATTCTGGCCCTTGCCCCCCGGCCCCTCCCTCTCTACACGGGCCGCTTAACCGACAACCTGAACGGATCGGCCGCGACAACGCTCGCGCCCGTCCGTCTGCGCGCGTGGAGACCGCCGCCCTGACCAGTCACGAAGAAAAGGACGCCATGGTGCGCGCCGCGCTCGCAGAGCAGGGCGACAGCGGGATCACTCCGCGCCATACGCTGTTCTACTTCTACGGCGAGGAAGAGGCGCACGGCGACCTGTGCGAGGTGGCCCGCCGTGCGGGCTTCCTGACGCGGGGCCAGGGCGACATGACCGTCCTGGAGACCACCATGCCGGTCGACGAGGCGTCGTTTTCGCCTGTGTCGGCCATGATGCAAACCTGGGCCGCGGCCTTCCAGCTCGACTACGACGGCTGGGAGTGCGCGGTCGTGACGAACTGAGTAGACGCCGATGCCCAAGCGCACAGACATCCAGTCCATCCTGATCATCGGCGCCGGTCCGATCGTCATCGGCCAGGCGTGCGAGTTCGACTATTCCGGCGTTCAGGCCTGTAAGGCGCTGAAGGCCGAGGGCTACCGGGTCATCCTGGTCAACTCGAACCCCGCCACCATCATGACCGACCCGGAGGTGGCCGACGCCACCTATATCGAGCCGATCACGCCTGAGATGGTCGAGAAGATCATCGCCAAGGAAAAGCCGGACGCCCTGCTGCCCACCATGGGCGGCCAGACGGCGCTGAACACCGCCCTGGCCCTGAACGCTTCGGGCGCCCTGGCCCGTCACGGCGTCGAGATGATCGGCGCCAAGGCCGAGGTCATCGACAAGGCCGAGGACCGTCAGAAGTTCCGCGATGCGATGGACAAGCTGGGTCTGGAATCGCCCCGCTCGCGCGCCATCCACCACATTGAAGAGGCCGACGAGGCCCTGGCCTTCGTGGGCCTGCCCGCCATCATCCGCCCGTCGTTCACGCTCGCCGGCACCGGCGGCGGCATCGCCTACAACGTCGAGGAATTCCACGAGATCGTGGAGCGGGGCCTCGACCTGTCGCCGACCACCGAAGTGCTGATCGAAGAGTCGGTGCTGGGCTGGAAGGAATATGAGATGGAGGTCGTCCGCGATCATGCGGACAACTGCATCATCATCTGCTCGATCGAGAACATCGACCCGATGGGCGTCCACACCGGCGACAGCATCACCGTCGCCCCGGCCATGACGCTGACGGACAAGGAATATCAGATGATGCGCGCGGCCTCGATCGCGGTGCTGCGCGAGATCGGGGTCGAGACGGGCGGCTCGAACGTCCAGTTCGCGGTCAACCCCAAGGACGGCCGCCTGGTCGTCATCGAGATGAACCCGCGCGTGTCGCGTTCCTCGGCGCTGGCGTCCAAGGCCACCGGCTTCCCGATCGCCAAGATCGCCGCCAAGCTGGCCGTCGGCTACACGCTGGACGAGCTGAAGAACGACATCACCATGGTGACCCCGGCCAGCTTCGAGCCGGCCATTGATTACGTGGTCACCAAGATCCCGCGCTTCGCCTTCGAGAAATATCCGGGCTCCGAGCCGTCGCTGACCACGGCGATGAAGTCGGTCGGCGAGGTCATGGCCATCGGCCGCACCTTCCAGGAATCCATGCAGAAGGCCCTGCGCGGGCTGGAAACGGGCCTGAACGGCTTCGACGACATCGAGATCGACGGCGTGACCGGCGCTGAAGACGACGCCGCGATCAAGGCCGCCGTCATCCGCGCCCTGGGCCTGCCGACGCCGGACCGTATCCGCGTCATCGCCCAGGCCTTCCGTCACGGCCTGACGGTCGAGGAAGTTCAAGCCGCCTGCTCGTACGAGCCGTGGTTCCTGCGCCAGATCGCCGACCTGATCCGCACCGAAGGCCACGTCCGCGTTCAGGGCCTGCCCACGGACTCCACCGACTTCCGCAAGCTGAAGGCCAAGGGCTTCTCCGACGCCCGTCTGGGCGCCCTGACCGGCAAGACCGAGGGCGAAGTCCGCAAGGCCCGCCGCGCGCTGGACGTGCGCCCGGTGTTCAAGCGCATCGACACCTGCGCCGCCGAGTTCGCCAGCGCCACCGCCTATATGTATTCGACCTATGAGACCGGCGCACTCGGCCAGATCCCGGCCTGCGAGGCCGAGGTGTCGGACAAGAAGAAAGCCGTCATCCTGGGCGGCGGTCCGAACCGCATCGGTCAGGGCATCGAGTTTGACTACTGCTGCTGCCACGCAGCCTTCGCCTTCGACGACATCGGCGTCGAGAGCATCATGGTCAACTGCAACCCCGAGACGGTCTCGACCGACTACGACACCTCCGACCGCCTGTATTTCGAGCCGCTGACGGCCGAGGACGTGCTGGAGCTGATCGACGTCGAACGCTCCAAGGGCGAACTGATCGGCGTCGTCGTCCAGTTCGGCGGCCAGACCCCGCTGAAGCTGGCCCATGCGCTTCAGGAAGACGGCGTGCCGATCCTGGGCACCAGCGTCGACAGCATCGACCTGGCCGAGGACCGCGAGCGCTTCCAGCAGATGCTGAATGAAATCGGCCTGATCCAGCCGCCGAACGGCCTGGCCCGCTCGGCCGAGGAAGCCGCCCAGAAGGCCGAGGAAGTCGGCTATCCGGTCGTCCTGCGTCCGTCCTACGTGCTGGGCGGCCGCGGCATGATGATCGTCCACGACCGCGAGCAGTTGGACCGCTATGTCCATGAGGCCATGCGCGTCTCGGGCGACGATCCCGTCCTGATCGACCACTATCTGAACCGCGCCACCGAAGTGGACGTCGACGCCCTGTGCGACGACGAGACCGTCTTCGTCGCCGGCGTGCTGGAGCATATCGAGGAAGCCGGCGTCCACTCGGGCGACAGCGCCTGCTCCATGCCGCCCTTCTCCCTGCGCTCCGAGACGGTGGCCGAACTGAAGCGCCAGACCACCGCCATGGCCAAGGCCCTGAAGGTGCGCGGCCTGATGAACGTGCAGTTCGCCATCGAGGAGCCGCACAGCGAAAACCCGCGCATCTTCGTCCTCGAAGTGAATCCGCGCGCCAGCCGCACCGCGCCCTTCGTCGCCAAGACCATCGGCCAGCCGGTCGCCGCCATCGCCGCCAAGGTCATGGCCGGTGTGCCGCTGTCGTCCTTCGGTCTGGTCGACAAGGAACTGGACCATATCGCGGTCAAGGAAGCCGTCTTCCCGTTCGCGCGCTTCGCCGGGGTCGACACCATCCTCGGCCCGGAAATGCGCTCGACCGGCGAAGTCATGGGTCTGGACTGGAAGCGTGAGGGCGAGGCCGATCTGGCCCCCGCCTTCGCCCGCGCCTTCGCCAAGTCCCAGACCGGCGGCGGCACCATCCTGCCGACCGAGGGCACGGCCTTCGTCTCGGTGCGCGACGCCGACAAGCCCTTCATCGTCGAGGCAGTGAAGACCCTGCTGGCCCAGGGCTTCGCGGTCATCGCCACCGGCGGCACCCATACCTACCTGACCGAACAGGGCCTGGACGTCGGCCTGGTCAAGAAGGTGCTGGAAGGCCGTCCGAACATCGTCGACGCCATGAAGAACGGCGAGGTCCAGCTGGTCTTTAACACCACGGACGGCAAGCAGGCCCTGGCCGACAGCTTCTCGATCCGCCGCACGGCGCTGATGATGAAGATTCCCTACTACACCACGGCGTCCGGCTCCCTGGCCGCCGCCCAGGGCATCGCCGCCGTCCGCCACGGCGAGATGGATGTCCGCCCGATCCAGAGCTACAACTGAGATCAGGCTCAGACCTGAAGAAAGGCCCCCGCCGAGCGATCGTCGGGGGCTTTTTCTTTTCACCCCCATTACAGGCCCCCCCGCCCCCACGCCTTTCGCCACCCTGGATCCTCGGGCTTGACCCGAGGATCCAGGGTGGCGGCGGCGAGAGGCCCGATGCGGCTCCGCTATCGCTCAATCCGGCGCCGTCGCGCAGGCGGACGGCTGGATTCTCGGGTCAAGCCCGAGGATGACGACGGTAAAGGGCACGCCTTCCCCGGTTGCCCCCTTCCGCCCAGCGGCTAAGGTCGTGCGTGACATTGGAGGGGACGCCATCATGAAGAAGACCACGCTCACCGCTATCCTGGCCGCCGTTCTGGCGGCAGGTTCCGCGCCCGCCATCGCCCAGGACGCGGGGCTCAAGGCCGCCGTCAAGGCGGATTACGACGCCAACCTCGGCGCCCTGTTCGACCACTTCCATCGCAACCCGGAGCTTTCCGGCATGGAGGTCCAGACCGCCGCCCGCATGGCGCAGGAGCTGCGCGCCCTGGGCTATGACGTGTCCACCGGCGTCGGCGGCACGGGCGTGGTCGCCGTCCTGCGCAACGGCCCCGGACCCACGGTCATGATCCGCGCCGACATGGACGGCCTGCCGGTCGAGGAGAAGTCGGGCCTCGCCAACGCCTCCACCGCGCGCCAGGTCGACAGCGACGGGGTGGAGAAGCCCGTCATGCACGCCTGCGGCCATGACGTGCACATCACCGCCCTGGTCGGCACGGCGCGCCAGATGCAGGCGCGCAAGGCCAACTGGTCGGGCACGCTCGTCCTGATCGCTCAGCCGGCCGAGGAGCGCATCTTCGGCGCCCGCGCCATGGTCGAGGACGGCCTCTATTCCCGCTTCCCCAAGCCGGACTACGCCCTGGCCTTCCACGTCTCGGCCGACACCCCGACCGGCAAGATCGAGGCCCCGCTGGGCATCACCTCCTCCAGTTCGGACAGCGTGGACATCGCCGTCCACGGCGTCGGCACGCACGGCGCCTCGCCGCACCTGGGGGTCGATCCCATCCTGGTCGCCTCGCACATCGTGGTGGCGCTGCAGTCCCTGCGCAGCCGCGAGACCAATCCGCTCGACGGCGCCGTGGTCACGGTCGGCGCCATTCGCGGCGGCATCAAGCACAACATCATCTCCGACCGCGTCGACCTGCAACTGACCGTCCGCGCCGACAGCCCCGAGGTGCGCGCCCAGCTGCTGGACGGCATCGACCGCATCGCCCGCAACACGGCCCTGGCCCTGGGCGTGCCTGACGACAAGCTGCCGACCGTGGTGCGTTCGCCTCTGGAGAACACCCCGCCGACCATCAACGACGCCGAGACCGCCGCCCGCGTCCGCACGGCCCTGACCGCGGGCCTGGGCGAGGACGTGCTGATCGACAAGCCGCGCGGCGGCATGGGCGCCGAGGACTTCGCCTATTTCGTCACCCCCGAGAGCGGGGTGAAGGGCGTCTACTTCAGCGTCGGCGGCACCCCGCCCGCACAGGTGGACGACGCCCCCGGCCACCATTCGCCCCTGTTCCGCATCACGCCCGAGCCGGCCGTCACCCTGGGCGTCGAAGGCTCGGTCCTGGCCGCCGAGGCCCTGATGCTCAAGCGCTAGGCAAGGGGCGCTGAACCCGGCGGCGTCCCGGCCGTTCCTCAGACAGGTTCCGCTTCCAGAGGAGACGCCGCCCATGCCCCTGTCTCGCCTTTCCACCCTGCTGGGCGGCCTGCTGCTGTCGCGCCGGGGACGCAGCCTGGCCGCCCGCCACGCAGGCAAGATCGCCTTGGCGACCCTGGCCTGGCGGCTGTGGAAGAGCCGCCGCACGCCGGTCCAGGGCGCGCAGACTGGCGGAGCGGGCGCCCGCGCGCCGCACCGACGTCAGCGCTGGAGCGGACGGTGCCGCTGACCGCACTGTATCGAGCCGACGAAACCCCGACCGGCTGTCGGCGTTAACACCTTCATGCGTCTGTCCGTTCTTCAGGTCATCGCCGCCCTGTTCGCGGCCGTCTGTCTCGTCATCGCCTTCATCGCCACGGGGGTCGCGGTCGTATCGGGCGTCTTCATGCTTCTGGCCGTCGCCGCCCTGGGCTTCATCGCCTGGACCGCCCTGCGGCGCGCCTTCAGCAAGGATCGCGGACCATCATCCCCGCCTGCACCGCCGTCCGGACCGTAAGAAAGCGCTGAAACAAGGCTGCGCGCCTGCGCCGCGCGAGATGGCGCCGTTTCGCCATCTTGAGTTTGGGCGTCGGGCGCCCTACCTTCCTTGGCCGGTCACGCAACGCCCCCGTGGCCGCAGCGGTACCGGAACGTCTCTCACCTGTCTTCGGGCGTAGCAAGAAACTCACGACACAATGGAAAAAGTGCCGATGACGGCCGAGGGATATCGCTCCCTCGACGATCAACTCAAGCAATTGAAATCGGTGGAACGACCCAGCGTGATCGCCGCCATCGCGGAAGCCCGCGAACATGGCGATCTGTCTGAAAACGCCGAATACCATGCAGCCAAGGAACGCCAGGGCTGGATCGAAGGCTCGATCGCCGAGATCGAGGACAAACTGTCGCGCGCCCAGGTGATCGACGTGTCCAAGCTGTCGGGCAACCAGGTCAAGTTCGGCGCCACCGTCACCTTCGTGGACGAGGACACCGAGGAAGAGGGCGTCTATCAGATCGTCGGCGAACACGAAGCCGACGTGAAGCTGGGCAAGATCTCCATCGCCTCGCCGATCGCCCGCGCCCTGATCTCGAAAGAGGTCGGCGACGTGGTCGAGGTCAACACGCCCGGTGGCGTGAAGGCCTATGAGATCCTCAAGGTCGAGTGGAAGTAAGCCCTCCTCTCAATGAGCAGGCCACAGGGGCGCGCGGTTCTGCCGCGCGCCCTCTGTCTGTCTGGGTGGTGTCCGACGGCCGCACCGGCATCCAGAACCAGGCTCTGGGCTTGGCCGAGGCCGTAGCCCGCCTGACCCCGGCCGAGATCACGGTTCAGACCGTCCGTTGGCGCTCTGCCTTCGACCGCTGGCCATCGGCGCTGAAGACCCCCGCCATGCTGGCGCCGGGGTCGTTCGATCCGCGCGGCGTCGCCGAATGGCCCGATCTGTGGATCGCCACGGGCCGCGCCAGCCTGCCCCTGTCGACGCGCGTGCGCGACTGGAGCGGCGGCAAGACCTTCGTCGTCCAGACCCAGGATCCGCGCTGGCGCAACG
>NZ_DAMCNG010000057.1:0-14527 GCF_032107865.1 Brevundimonas sp. | reverse complement strand
GGCGACGGCCCGCACGGCGGTGCGCAGGGCGCGGGTCGCGGCGTGGAAGTCGTTCTGAAGCGAGCGGTATTCCTCGGGGAAGACGTCCGGGATGGTCACCGACAGATCGTTGTCGGCCAGGCTGTGCAGGGCGGCGCCCAGGGCGCGCACGACCTCGGCCTGGCGCGCTTCGGCGGCGGCGTGTTCGGCCTGCACGCGGTCGCGCTCTTCCTGCAGGGCGTCCAGGTAGATGGAGATGGCCAGGTCCATGTCCAGCATGACCCGCTGGTTCAGCTCGGCCACGGCCTCGGCGGTGATGCGGTCGTGTTCGCGGCGGTTGGCGAACAGCTTCTTGGGCCGCTCGATGATGGCGCGGGTCAGATGGGCCAGGATGACGCTGTAACCGCCGATGTACCAGCGCGGCTCCAGGCCGATGCGGGCGTGGACGCGGCCGATGGTGCGCACCGAGGCGGCGTAGTCTTCATCGGCGCGGCCGTCGATGATGGCGTCCCAGTGGCGCTGCTGGGCGTTGCTGGCGGCGGTGATGTGGCCTTCGTCACGGAAGAAGCGGCGGGTCTCGGGCTCGGCGCGCACCTTGTCGTAGAAGGCGGCCAGGGCCAGGGGCGCGTTGCGGCGCAGAAGGGGGGAGATGGCGCTGTAACCGGCGGACGGCCGACCCAGTCCCATGAAATTCATGCGACGGTCGATCTCGTGGGAAGCCATGACGCAAACTCGTTTCAACGGCAGGGCGGGGGAGAGCCCTTAATACCCCTTGTCACCAAGAGGGTATTGGCCGGGTTAAGCCCGGATTGCGTAGATTCCCTTAACTGGTCGGGACGCCTGCGATTCAGGCGAACAGCCGCTCATATAAAGACATCCTTATGTCTTGATTGCTCATGCCGTCGCACCGCGCTATAGCGACGGCGACCTTCGACAGTGGCCGAAAGATATTTCTGCATGACCGACTACATCGTCCGCGACATCACCCTGGCCGATTTCGGCAACAAGGAAATCGCCATCGCCGAAACCGAGATGCCGGGCCTGATGGCGCTGCGCGCGGAATACGGCGCGGCTCAGCCGCTGAAGGGCGCCCGCATCGCCGGCAGCCTGCACATGACCATCCAGACGGCGGTTCTGATCCAGACGCTGGAAGCCCTGGGCGCCGAAGTGCGCTGGGCCTCGTGCAACATCTTCTCGACCCAGGACCACGCCGCCGCCGCCATCGCGGCGTCGGGCACGCCGGTCTTCGCCTTCAAGGGCGAGACCCTGGTGGAGTACTGGGACTACGCCCACAAGATCTTCGAATGGGCCGACGGCGGCTATCCGAACCTGATCCTGGACGACGGCGGCGACGCCACCCTGCTGTGCGTGCTGGGCCCGAAGGCCGAGAAGGACGCTTACGTCCTCGACAACCCGCAGAACGAGGAAGAGGAAGCCCTCTTCTCGGTCATGAAGCGCTATCTGAAGGAAAAGCCGGGCTTCTACTCGGCCATCCGCGACGCCATCGGCGGCGTGTCGGAAGAGACGACCACGGGCGTCCACCGCCTGTATCAGATGGCCGAGCGCGGCGAGCTGCCCTTCCCCGCCATCAACGTCAACGACAGCGTCACCAAGTCGAAGTTCGACAACCTGTACGGCTGCCGTGAATCGCTGGTCGACGCCATCCGTCGCGGCACCGACGTCATGCTGTCGGGCAAGGTCGCCGTGGTCTGCGGCTACGGCGACGTGGGCAAGGGCTCGGCGGCTTCGCTTCGCAACGGCGGCGCCCGCGTGATCGTCACCGAGATCGACCCGATCTGCGCCCTGCAGGCGGCGATGGAAGGCTATGAGGTCCAGACCCTCGAGGACGTCGCTGACAAGGCCGACATCTTCGTCACCACGACGGGCAACAAGGACGTCATCCGCGTCGAGCACATGCGCGCCATGCGCAACAACGCCATCGTCTGCAACATCGGTCACTTCGACAGCGAGATTCAGGTCGCGGGCCTGAAGAACTTCAAGTGGGACAAGATCAAGGATCAGGTCCACCACATCGAGTTCCCGGACGGCAAGAAGATCATCCTGCTGTCGGAAGGCCGTCTGGTGAACCTGGGCAACGCCACGGGCCACCCGTCCTTCGTGATGTCGGCCTCGTTCACCAACCAGACGTTGGCCCAGATCGAGCTGTGGACCAACGCCACCGCCTATGAGAACCAGGTCTACACCCTGCCCAAGCACCTGGACGAGAAGGTCGCCTTCCTGCACCTGGCCAAGCTGGGCGCCAAGCTGACGACGCTCAGCAAGGACCAGGCCGACTACATCTCGGTGCCGGTCGAAGGCCCGTTCAAGCCGGAACACTACCGCTACTAAGACCTGCCGCAGGTCTGAAAGACAGAACCCCGCGCCGGCGACGGCGCGGGGTTTTTCTTTGCGCCTACGCCGCGTCGCGCGGATCGTAGGCGTCGGCTTCGCGGCCCATCAGGCCGGTTTCGAAGTCCATGAAGATGTCGATCAACTCCTCCACCCCCACCGGCGGCGCCTTGGGGCTGAAACGAAAGCGCCAGAAGCTGACGATGTGCTGCACTGCCCCCAGCTGGTCGCCCAGACGGGTGAACAGGGCGGGCGCCTCCAGAAGAAAGTCGCGGAAGGCCACTGGGTTGCCCTCGCGCGTCAGTCCCGCATAGGCGTCGTCGTAGTAGCGCAGGGTGCGGCTGACTTCCTCGCAGGTCTTCATGATGCGGCCGCGCAGCACGGCCCGGCCGCGGGTGATGTAGTCCTTGGCGGCCTGGTCGCTGGGGCCGACCGACTTGACCGTGCCCACCTCGTCGGCGACGTGCACGATGTCCGCCATCAGGCTGGTCAGCGCCCATTTGTAGTAGAGGAAGCCCTTCCAGCAGAAGACGCCTTCCTGATACTGTTCCGGCTCCAGCTTCAGCGTCAGCCGCAGGGCGTCCAGCCGGTCGCCGGGGGCGTTGGACAGGATCTTCGACGCCATGCGGGCGGTCGATCCGGCGGCCACGACGCCGTCGCCGATGCTGAGCGTGACCAGGGGCTCGATCTCCTTCTGGACGAACTCCTGCATCCGCTCCAGGTCGGCCTCGCTAAGGGCGAAGTAGCAGGGCGCCGCGTCCACGCCGCCGCGCCGCAGCTGTTCGCGCAACAGGAAGGGGTCCAGCGACGGCAGCTGGTCCATCAGCCGCAGCGTCTTCAGGTCCGGGTGATCGGGATCGATGCCGAAGGCTTCGTGCATGGCGCGCTCGAAGCCGATCTGGTTGACGAAGATGAAGCGGCCGCCGGTCTTCAGGTCGGTGCTGTCGATCGGCACCACGATCTTGGTCGCCACCTGGCGGCGGCCTGGAAAGGCGTCGGTCTCATTGCGCCGCAGCCGGTGCTTGATGATCAGGGCGCGGTTCAGGGCCGGGTTGCGGAACATGGGGTGCTCGGCCCAGTCCTCGCTGTCGCCGTGCTCGTCATAGACCTTGAGCAGGTTCAGCACGCGCGCGGTCGAGGCGGTGCGGCGCAGATGTTCAAGATTGCGGATGGCGCGATCAGTCATGACGGCCACCCTGCCAGCCAAAGGTGACCAACGGCTTAGTTTGGCGCAGGTCAAAAAACGGGCCGCATCCCAAGGGAGGCGGCCCGGTCAGTCGGGGAGGAAACTGAAGAGGGGTTTAGAAGGTCGTCGTCACCGACATCCAAAGACGACGCGGTTCCTGGTTGTTGGCGTATTCCGGCGAATAGGCGACGGGCGTTCCGTAGGGGGCCAGGCGGACGAAGTCCTTGTCGAACAGGTTGTAGATCGCCGCGTTGACCGTCACGCGGTCATTGACCTCGTACGAGCCGCCGATGTGGAACAGCTCATAGGCCTTGAAGTCGCCTAAGGCGTCGCGAGCGGCGCCCGCGCCGCGCCAGCGCTCCGAGCGGTACTCGCCGCGCAGCCAGGTCGACAGGCGGTCGGTCGCCTGCCAGCGCAACTGGGCGTTGACCATGTGCTCGGGCGTGTCGGTCAGGGGCTGGCCGGCCTGCGATCCGGTCTTCTGTTCACTCTCGGTGTAGGTGTAGTTGCCGTGCAGGCTCCAGGCCTCGGCGAAGCGCCAGCGGGCGGCGACTTCCAGGCCCTGCGTCGTGGCCTCGTCGATGTTCACGCTCTGGCCGAATTCCTTGATCGCCGACCAGAAGCCGACATCGGCGCAACCCGTCTTGGAATAGTCGCCAGCGTCATATTGGGCCTGGGTCAGGCCGAAGGTGCAGTTGGCGATCGGCTGGCCCGAGGCGATCTTGTCCTCGAAGTCGTTGCGGAAGACGGTGGCGTTGGCGCGGAAGGTCGAGCCGTTGTCGAAATAGACGCCGAACTCATAGGCCACGCTGGTTTCCGGGGTCAGGCCGGGGCTGCCGATCAGCGGCAAAGCGCCCTGGCGGCCGAAGCCGTTGATGCCGGGGGTCAGCTGTTCCAGGCGCGGGGTCTTGTAGCCGCCGCTGACGCCGCCCTTCAGGGTCCATTGCTCGTTGGCGTTCCAGACCAGATAGGCGCGCGGGCTGACGTGGTCGCCGAAGCTGGAGTGGTCGTCGTAGCGGAGGCCGACGGTCAGGGCCAGGTCGTCGCGCAGCCGCCATTCGTCCTCGGCGAACAGGGCCCACTGCTCGAAGGTGAAGTTGCCGGCCGCCACGCCGTCGGTCATTTCAGCGTCCATATATTGGCCGCCGACGGTGAAGGTGTGGTTGCGCCACTGGCTGTTCAGCTTGGTGTCGAACAGGGTGGTCGTGGTCTCCAGGGTGCGATCATCGCCGGCGCCGGGAACGCCGCGCGGAATCAGACGGCCCAGCGTCTCGGTCTTGTTGTGCGACAGGGTCGATTCCAGCGTACCGAAGCCGAGACGCCAGTTATGGGCGAGCAGGTATTGCTCGCGGTTGAACTCCAGGAAGTCCTTGTAGCCGCCCGCTACGGTGTTGGTGCCCATCTGGCCCTTGGCGTTGTCATACCACTGGCTGGCGGCATCGACGTCCAGCCATAGGTCATGGTCGGCGTTCGGCGTCAGGCTGAGGCGGGCGCCCAGGGTCCAAATCTCATAGGCGGTGGCGCTGCGGCCGAAACCAGTGACGTCGACCTCATTGCCGTTCACGTCGCGGTATTTCAGGTCCGACTGTTCGCGTTCGGACCACGAGCCGCGCAGGGCCAGGCCGAGACGGTCGGCGATCAGCGGCCCTGAGGCGTAACCGTTGATTCCCCAGAAATCGCCGAACTCGTCGTCGCCCTGCAGCGTGTAGTTGGCCGAGGCGGAGCCGGTCCAGGCGTCGCCGACCTTGCGGGTGATGATGTTGACCACCCCGCCCATCGCGTCCGAGCCGTAGAGGGTGGCGACCGGGCCGCGCACGACCTCGACCCGCTCGATGGCCGAGACCGGCGGCAGGAAGCTGGTCGAGGTCTCGCCGAAGCCGTTGGGCGTGACGCTGCCGGCCGTGTTCTGGCGGCGGCCGTCGATCAGGATCAGGGTGTAGTCCGAGCCCATGCCGCGGATGTTGATGGTCTGGCCGCCGGTCTTGCCGACGCCCGAACCCGTGTCGACGCCCTCAATGTTGTTCAGGATCTCGGCGATCGAGGTGGCGCGGATCTCTTCGATTTCTTCGCGCGGCAGGACGCTGATCGAGGCGGGCGCCTGGGTGATCTTCTGCTCGAAGCCCGAGGCGGTGACCACGACGTCGGCGACCTTGTGCGTCTGCTCCATCGTCGCCGCGGCTTCGTCAGCCAGGGCGGGCGCGCCGGCGCCGACGGTCATCAGGGCGGTGGCGGCCAGCAAGGACGAGCGGCGTGATGAGCGGAAGCAGGACATTCGGAGAGGGAGCCTTCAAAAATGAGAACGCCTCTCAACAGCGTTCGCATTCTCAACGCAATGGGGGTGTGCGAATAGGTCGCAATTGCGCCCCCGTTTCGACACGTCTGGCGCGGGATGGCGGGCGGGCCTAAGAAGCGGGCATGGACCTCATCGACATTCTGATCCTGATCGCCGTGGCCGGCGTCGTCGTCACCCTGGGCTTCGGCCTCTACAACCTGAACAAGGGCGGCGAGGGGGCAGGCGTCCGCTCGAACAAGCTGATGCGTCTGCGCATCATCCTTCAGGCGGTGGCGGTGCTGCTGCTGATGATCGGCATGTGGCTGAAGCGCACCCACGCGGGCTGACGCGCGGCCGGCAAGACAAAGCATGAGATAGGGGAGGGCGCGCCATGGTGACGCTGAACAAGATCTACACCCGCACCGGCGACGCCGGGCAGACCCGCCTGGCTTCGGGCGCGCCGGTGTCCAAGACCGATGCGCGGGTCGAGGCCTATGGGGCGGTGGATGAACTGAACGCCGTCATCGGCGTGTCGCGCCTGAACAGCGGCCAGAACGACCGCATCGACGCCATGCTGGGCCGCATCCAGAACGAGCTGTTCGATCTTGGCGCCGATCTGGCCACGCCGATGGAGCCTGCGCCCAAGTGGGAGGCCCTGCGCATCATCGCCTCCCAGGTCGAGCGGCTGGAATCCGAGATCGACTGGATGAACGAGAGCCTCAAGCCGCTGGACAGCTTCATCCTGTCGGGCGGCTCGCCGTTGTCGGCGCACCTGCACCTGGCGCGGACGGTCTGCCGTCGGGCCGAGCGCGAGGCTGTGCGCCTGGTCGAATCGGGCGAGCAGGTGAACCCGGAGGCGGTGCGCTATCTCAATCGCCTGTCGGACCTGCTGTTCGTCGCCGCCCGCCGCGCCAACGCCAACGGCGCGGGCGATGTCCTGTGGCGGCCCGGCGCGACGCGCTGAGGCGCGCGCCTACTGCGACCGCAGGGCGTTCACCCGTTCACGCTCGGCCTCGGTGGCGGCGGCGCGGGCGCGCTTCTGGGCGTTGACCTGGTCTTCCAGGACCAGCAGCTCCTGATTGGCCTTGTTCGAGGCCTCGGCGCGCGTCGTCCCGGCCGGGCGGCCGGTGATGTCGGGGATGTAGATGGGCTGGGCGCAGATGCGCGTCTCCAGATCGTACCAATAGCCCTTGGCCGTGCAGCGATCGCCCGGATCGACCCAGAAACGCTGCAGGATGAACACCCCCGCCAGCGTCACCGCAAACAGGCTGAAGAAGATGAAGCTGAGGCGCCGGATCGTCAGGAAGCGTTTCATGCTCGTCTCAATAGATCAAAAATGCGTCCGCGACACGACCGCAGTTCACGTAGCGTTACGTTGACAGGTCGGTTTCATCGGTCCAATCCCTCGACCGACATTTCGATGACCAAGTGGATAGGCTCATGAAGGTACTCGTCCCGGTGAAACGGGTGATCGACAGCAACGTCAAGGCCCGCGTCAAGGCGGATCAGACCGGCGTCGACCTGGCCAACGTCAAGATGAGCATGAACCCCTTCGACGAGATCGCCGTCGAAGAGGCCGTGCGTCTGAAGGAAGGCAAGGAACACCATGCCGCAGGCACGGCGACGGAAATCGTCGTCGTCTCCATCGGCGTGACCCAGGCGCAGGAAACCATCCGCACCGCCCTGGCCATGGGCGCGGATCGCGGCGTCCTGGTGCAGTCGGATACGGACCTGGAGCCGCTGGCCGTCGCCAAGGTGCTGAAGGCGGTCGTGGACGAGGAGAAGCCGGATCTGGTGCTGCTGGGCAAGCAGTCGATCGACGGCGACAACAACGCGGTTGGCCAGATGCTGGCCGCTCTGCTGGACTGGCCGCAGGCCACCTTCGCCGGCAAGCTGGTGATCGACGGCGGCAAGGCTGTCGTCACCCGAGAAGTCGACGGCGGTCTGCAAACCGTGGCGACTGAACTGCCCGCCGTGGTTTCGGTCGATCTGCGCCTGAACACGCCGCGCTATGCGTCGCTGCCCAACATCATGAAGGCCAAGAAGAAGGAGATCGCCATGAAGGCGGTCGCCGACTACGGCGTCGATGTCGCGGATCGCCTCAAGGTGCTGAAGGTGACGGAGCCGCCGAAGCGTTCGGCGGGCGTCAAGGTCGCCGACGCGGCCGAGCTGGTTTCCAAACTCAAAGACGCAGGGGTTCTGTAATGGCCGTTCTCGTCATCGCCGACCACGACGGTTCGGTTGTTCGCGACACCACCCACAAGACCGTGACGGCGGCTCTGGCCCTCTCGTCGGACGTGGACGTTCTGGTCCTGGGCAAGAACGCCAAGGCCGTGGCTGACGCCGCCGCCAAGATCTCGGGCGTGCGCAAGGTCCTGCTGGCCGAGGGCGACGCTGTCGCTCACGGTCTGGCCGAGGCTGTCGAGGCCACCGTCCTGCCGCTGGCCGCTGGCTACGACGCCATCCTGACCCCGGCCAACACCGACGGCAAGAATTTCGCGCCGCGCATCGCCGCCAAGCTGGACTCGGCGCCGATCTCGGACATCGTGGAAGTCGTCTCGGCTGATACCTTCGTGCGTCCGATCTACGCCGGCAACGCCCTGGAGACCGTCCAGTCGGCCGACGCCAAGAAGGTCATCACCGTGCGCCCGACGGCCTTCGCCGCCGCCGGTGAAGGCGGCTCGGCCCCGGTCGAGAGCGTCGCCGCCGGCGAAGCGCCCAAGACCGCCTTCGTCTCCGAGGAAATGGTCAAGTCGGACCGCCCTGAACTGAGCGCCGCCAAGATCGTCGTCTCGGGCGGCCGCGCCTTGGGCTCGGCCGAAGAGTTCCACGCCGTCATGGACCCCCTGGCCGACAAGCTGGGCGCCGCCGTCGGCGCCTCGCGCGCGGCGGTCGATGCGGGCTACGCCCCCAACGACTACCAGGTCGGCCAGACCGGCAAGGTCGTGGCCCCGGCCCTCTACATCGCCATCGGCATCTCGGGCGCCATCCAGCACCTGGCCGGGATGAAGGACTCCAAGGTGATCGTCGCGATCAACAAGGACGCCGACGCCCCGATCTTCCAGATCGCCGACTACGGCCTGGTCGCCGACTACAAGACCGCCGTGCCGGAACTGATGGCCGCCCTGGGCTAAGGGCAGGCGTCACGCTGAGCATTGAAGCGCGCCGGATGGGAAACTGTCCGGCGCGTTTTCTTTTGCCTGCCGAAGCCCTCCTCCATTGAAGGGGAAGGCTTCAGATCACGAAACGAAAAAGGGCGCTGCGGTCTCCCGCAGCGCCCTTCCCCTGTCAGGCTCGAAGCCTCAGTTGCCGTAGGCGGGCGGCATGGCTCCCT
Source organism: Brevundimonas sp. (assembly GCF_032107865.1). Classification (GTDB taxonomy): domain Bacteria; phylum Pseudomonadota; class Alphaproteobacteria; order Caulobacterales; family Caulobacteraceae; genus Brevundimonas. The sequence continues at coordinate 5,407 of NZ_DAMCNG010000057.1, read as the reverse complement.
CGCCGCCGGTACGATAGCGGTCGCGCAGCAGCAGGTTGCGCGCCTGCAGCGGCTGATCCACCCCGTCGATCAGCACGGCCGAGGGCTGGCTCAACGGCTCCAGCGGGTCGCCGGACCAGACCACGACGTCGCCCGCCGCCCCGGCCTTCAGTTCGCCGAACTGGCCGCCGAAGCCGAAGATGCGCGCCGGGTTGACCGTGATCGCCTGGATGGCCGCCGCAAAAGGCAGGCCGTGCGAGACGGCGTTGCCGGCGTTGTAGCGGATGTCGCGGGCGCGGTGGGCCGAACCCTCATTGCCCTTGATGGCGATGACGACGCCGGCCGCGTTCAGCGCCGCCGCATTCTGCATCCGCGCCGCCCGCATCTCGAAGTTCGAGGGCAGGTTGGTGATCGGGTGCAGCAGGACCGGCACGTTGGCGGCCGCGATCTCATCGGCCACCAGCCAGCCTTCGGCGGCGCCGTCGAGAATGATCTTGAGCCCTTCCTCGCGCGCCAGCCGCAGCACCTGCTGGATATCCGAGGCGCGGTTGACGGTGACGATCAGCGGCATCGAACCATTGGCCACTGGGATCAGGGCCTCCAGGTCGGCGCGCGACAGGGACAGGTCGCGCAGCGCCGCCCGGTCATAGGCCGCCTTGTTGCGCGCATAGAGGCGCGTCTCGGCCATGGTTTCCTTGAACAGGACGAACTCGGCGCCGCGCGCCCCGCCCGCCACGCCCTTCCCGGCCTCGCCGAACGGGGCGACCATGGCCACGCGCGGCTTCACCAGGATGTCGGCGCCGCCCAGCTTGATGACCGCCGCCTGACCGGCGAACAGGCCCGGCGACTGATAGCCGCCGTGACCGGCTCCGGCGAAATCGCTGTCGTCATGGCTGTGACCGCCGCCCGAGCCCGCGTGCTGGGGCGTGACCACCGCGCGGGTGACGCCGCCCAGGCGGGCCGTCGGCAGGGTGAAGGACCAGGGATCCAGACCGTAGGACAGGTCGAAGGCCGCCGTCAGGGTGTTGGCGTTGTTCGACAGATCATTGGAGCCCCGCACCGAGCCGACCTCGGTCCCGGCCAGGCCGGAATCGACGGCGACGAAGCCGGGGGTGACGATCTTGCCGCGCGCGTCGATGACCCGCAGACCGGCCGGCGCCGCGCCGGTTCCGACCGAGACGATCTTGCCGTTGCGGATGACCACCGTGCCGTTCTCGATCACCGAGGTTCCGGTCAGCACCTGGCCGCCGGTGATGGCGACGTCCTGCGCCAGGGCGGGGCCGGTCAGGGCGAGAGCCGCGGCCAAAGCAATCGGGGCGCCCGCAAGCAGAGTTTTGATACGCATGGTTCAGCGAGCTCCCTGGGCGACGCCGGCGGCGGCCTGGCCGAAGCCGGGCTGGCCCAGTTCGAAATCGGACACGGGCTGGAAGGCGGGGTTCTGGCGATCGAAGGCCAGGCCGCCGTCGATGAAGACCTGATCGGCGCGGGCGTAGATCGAGAAGGGATCGGCGCTCCAGATCACCACGTCGGCGCGCTTGCCGTTCTCGAGAGAGCCGGTCTCCTTGTCGATGCCGATGGAGCGGGCGGCGTTCAGCGTGATCCAGCTGATGGCGTGCTCTTCGGAAATGTTCATCCCAGCGCGGCGACCGGCCGACAGGGCGGCGGCGGCTTCCTGGTTCAGACGCTGGATCAGTTCGGCGTCGTCCGAGTGGATGACGGCGCACGAGCCCTGGGGCGCGTCGGTCAGGGCGGCGTTCTCCTCGATGCCGTCCAGGGCTTCCATCTTGAAGCCCCACCAGCCGGTCCACATGGCGGCGCAGACGCCTTCACGGGCCAGCAGCGGCGCGATCTTGTAGGCCTCGACCGCGTGGTGGAAAGTGGTGATCTTGTAGCCGAACTCCTTGGCCACATCGAGCATGACCGCCATTTCATCGGCGCGATAGCAGTGGTTCTGGATCAGGATCGACCCGTCCAGAACGCCCGCCAGGGTTTCGAGCTGCAGGTTGCGGGTCGGGGGCGTGCCCTCGCCCGTCTCGCGCCACTTGTCCCACTTGGCCTTGTAGTCGCGCGCGGCGATGAAGCCGGCGCGATAGCCCGCCACATTGCCCATGCCGGTGGCGGGCGAGGTGTTGCGCGAGCCGTAGACGCGCGACGGGTTCTCGCCGCAGGCCATCTTCAGGCCGTAGGGGGCGTTCGGGAACTTCATCCCCTGCATCGTCACCGAGGGGACGTTGCGCAGGGTCACGCCGCGACCGCCGAACAGATTGGCCGAGCCGGGCAGGATCTGCACCGTCGTCACCCCGCCCGCGCGGGCGGTGTTGAAGCCGGGATCCTGGGGCCAGATCGAGTGCTCGGACCAGACCTGGGCGGTGTTAGGGTTGGTGGCTTCGTTGCCGTCGCTCATGCCCATGACGCCGGGCGAAGGATAGACGCCCAGGTGGCTATGGATGTCGATGATGCCCGGCGTGACGAAGCGACCGCGCGCGTCCACCACCTGGTGACCTGCGGGGACCGGGGTGTTCGCGTCGCCGACAGCGGCGATGCGGCCGTCGGTGACGACGACGACGCCGCCCTCGATCTTCTGGCCCGCGCCGGTCAGCACCGTCGCGCCGACGATGGCCATGTTCTGGCGCGGCAGGCCGCGATAGGTCGAGGGATAGGGGTCGGTGTTGGCCCAGCCGTCCAGACCCGGCGCCATCGTGCGGTCCTTGGAGGACGACGAAGCGGAAGCCGTCTCGGTCTTGGGCGCAGCGTCGCCGGTCGTGGCGCAGGCCGACAGGCTGAGCGCGCCGAGCGCGCAGGTGAGAACAGCGAGGCTTGGACCCCGCAGGCGACTGAACAACATGGGCGAGCCCCCTCGCGCCCGCGAACTGCGGGCAGACAACGGCGCGTATACAATCGCCAGTTTCCGTCAGGGTAAAGCTTTAAAAGCCGCCGCTCGCGGCAAAGTCAGGCTCGAGTTCAGGCGCTGGGTAGACGGGCGCGGGCCTGGGCGTCGTCCAGACCCTCGACCTCGATCATTTTCAGCCGCGACTGTCCGCCGCGCGCCAGGGTCACGTCGCGCTTGGGCACGCCCAGGGCCTTGGCCAGGAAGGCGATCAGGGCGGCGTTGGCCTCGCCCTCCACCGGTTGGGCGCGGACGCGGACCTTCAGCACCGGGCGACCGTCGGGATCGACGTCCCAGCCGTCGATGCGATCGGCAGAGGCGCGCGGGGTCAGCTTGATGGCGAGACGGACGGTCATGGAGCGTGTTTTGGCCCATTCGTATGAGAGGGCCAAGCCGCGCTCGCTCCCTTCCCCCCTCGATGGGGGAGGGAGGCAGGCAGCGCTACTGCGCCGTCATCCCGCCGTCGATCTTGAACTCGGCGCCCGTCACGAACTTGGACTCGTCCGAGGCCAGGTAGAGCACGCAATAGGCCACGTCGTCCGGTTCGCCGATGCGCTTCAGCGGAATGCCGCGCGCCAGCTTCTCGTGCGCGCCCGCTTCGTCCCCGCCCGCCATGGCGACGAAGGGATCGAGGATCGGCGTCTTGATGAAGACCGGATGCACCGAGTTGGCGCGCACGTTCCAGCCCGCCTTGGCCGCCTCCAGCGCCACCGTCTTGGTGTAGAGCCAGACCGCCGCCTTGGTGGCGTTATAGGCGCCCATGCCCGGCGCCGCCGCCAGTCCCGCGATGGATGAGATGTTGACGATCGATCCCGCGCCCGAGGCCCGCAGCGGCGCCATAGCGTGCTTGCAGCCCAGCATGACGGATTCCAGATTGATCGCCTGGACCTTGCGCCAGTTCTCCAGCGTGTCCTGCTCGGCCCACAACAGCTGGCCGCCGATCCCGGCGTTGTTCACCAGGATGCTGAGGCCGCCCATATCCTCGACCGCCGCGCCGACGACGCGGACCCAGTCGTCCTCGCGCGTGACGTCGTGCTCATAGGCGAAGGCCGTGCCGGGGTGGTCGGCGTTGATCGCCTCGGCCAGAGCGCGGACGCCGTTCAGGTCCAGATCGCTGAGCGCCACCCTGGCGCCCTCGCGGACCAGCATCCGAGCCATGGCCTGGCCCAGCCCGCCGGCGGCGCCGGTGATCAGGGCCGCCTTGCCCGCGACGCGCCCGCCCGTCACTCGACCAAACCCTTGACCGCCGCGTCGATGAAGCGGGCCATCGCCACGTCGCGTTCGGTCACCCCGTCGGCGTCATGGGTGGTCAGCAGCACCTCGACGCGGTTGTAGACGTTGGACCACTCCGGATGATGGTCGACCTTGTCGGCCAAGAGGGCGACGCGGGTCATGAAGCCGAAGGCGGCGTTGAAATCGGCGAAGCGCAGGGTGCGCGCGATGGCCGGGCGCGGATCGTCGGCGCGGCGCCAGTCGGGCAGGCCCGCCAGAACTTCGGTCACGTCGAGGGCGGCGGTCATGAGCGTCTCCTTATGCTTTCGTCAGGCGTATCGCGGCCCCCGAGGCGCGACAAGCCGCAAGCCTGCGTCAGATGCGACGCTTCCCCGGATGACGGCGGCGACGGGAGGCGTTACACCCCCATCCATGACCCAGGCCGATCCCTCCTCCAACGCTTCCGGCAAGACCTCCTCCTTCGGCTTCCGCGACGTGGACGCCAAGGAAAAGGTGCAGATGGTGCGCGGCGTGTTCAACTCCGTCGCCTCCAACTACGACCTGATGAACGACCTGATGAGCGCGGGCGTGCACCGCATCTGGAAGGACGCGACGGCGGCCAAGCTGAACGTCCGGCCGGGCGAGGTGGTGCTGGACATGGCCGGGGGCACCGGCGACATGGCCCGCCGCTATTCCAAGATGGCCCGCGCGGCCCAGGAACGGCGCGGCGGCGAGGACGCCACCGTCATCGTCATGGACTACAACGCCGAGATGATCCTGAACGGCGTGGCCAAGGGCGGCGAGCCCGAGATGGCCTGGGGCGTCGGCGACGCCATGAAACTGCCCTTCCCCGACGCCTGCCTGGACGCCTATTCGATCAGCTTCGGCATCCGCAATGTGTCGGACGTGGCGGGCGCCCTGCGCGAGGCGCGCCGCGCGCTGAAGCCGGGCGGGCGCTTCATCTGTCTGGAGTTTTCGCGCCCCACGACCGGCGCGCTGAGAAAGGCCTATGACGCCTGGTCCTTCCACGCCATTCCGCGCATCGGCCAGCTGGTCGCTAAGGACCGCGACAGCTACCAGTATCTGGTCGAGAGCATCCGCCGCTTCCCCGATCAGCAGACCTTCAAGCGGATGATCGAGGAGGCGGGCTTCAGCCGCGTCAGCGTCACCAATCTGTCGGGCGGGATCGCCGCCATCCACCATGGGTGGGCGATCTGAGCCGGCTGACCTTCAACGCCCCGCCGCCGACGCCTGAGGCGCAGCCGGTCCGCCATCCGGTCGGCGCGGCCTTTCGCATGGTGCGCTGGGGCTGGGTGCTGGCGCGCCACG
>NZ_DAMCNG010000056.1:0-14874 GCF_032107865.1 Brevundimonas sp. | reverse complement strand
CGCCGAAGCCGTGCGGTTGATGCGCGCGCCGGACACCCGCGCCGCCCTGGGTGCCGAGCCGCAGACGGTACTGACCCTACGGCCTTTGATGCAGGCGGTCGGCCTGGCGGCCTGACCGCCCTTCGGCGTCAGTCGAAGATGTCGAAGATGTCCAACCGCTTCTTCTTCTTGCGGTAGTGGTAGTCGTCGTCGCGGCGACGGTCGTGATCATAACGGTCGTCGCGTTGGCGCGGCGGCTCGCGATAGGTCGGCTGAGCTCCCCAGGGCTGCTGAGGTTGGGCTGCTTGCGGCGGCGGAGCATAGGCCGGAGCGGCGGGCGCGGCGGCGCGACCTTCGTCGGTCGCCGATTCCATCAGCTTTTCCAGCTCGCCGCGATCCAGCCAGACGCCGCGACAACTCGGGCACATGTCGAACTGGACGCCGTGGCGGTCCAGCGTCTGCATGGGCGCATTGTCGTTCGGGCACATCAGCAGGGGCATGACATCCTCTTTCGTCGTTGAATGCGGTCCGACATCACGCCGCCGAAGCGCCGCCAGAGGGGCCCGTCCCGCTACAGCAAAAGAGGTAGGGATCGCCCGCTCCCGCGACAACGCGCCGCGTCGCCGCAGGGCCCTGTTTTCATGCGATCAGCAGTGCTGGCCCGCGGCCCAGCCCGACGACCAGGCCCACTGGAAATTGTAGCCGCCCAGCCAGCCGGTGACGTCGGCGACCTCGCCGATGAAGAACAGACCGGGGACGGTCTTGGCCTCCATCGTCTGTTGATCAAGGGCGGCGGTGTCGACCCCGCCCAGCGTCACCTCGGCGGTGCGATAGCCTTCAGAGCCGACCGGCTTGACCGTCCAGGCGTTGATCCCCTCGGCCAGGGCGCGCAGCTTCTTGTCGCCGACCTCGGCCAGCTTGCCCGACAGGTTTTCGCGCGCGCACAGGGCTTCGGCCAGACGGCGCGGCACGACGTGGCCGACGGCGGTGTGGACGGCCTGCTTGCCGTTCTCGGTCTTGGCGGCCAGAATTTCGGCGGCCGCGTCGCGGTCGGGGGCCAGATCGACGGTGATCGCCTCGCCCTCGCGCCAGTAGGAGCTGATCTGCAGGATCGACGGCCCCGACAGGCCGCGATGGGTGAACAGCAGGCCTTCGCGGAAGACGGTTTCCTTGGCCGGGCGGCCGGCGCCCGCATCCTTGGGCGCCTTGTGGCGCACCACGGCGTCGACCGACACGCCCGCCAACGGCTTGAGCTGCTCCAGCAACCCTGGCTCGAACGTCAGAGGAACCAGCGCGGGCCGGGTGTCAGTGACGCGCAGACCGAAGCGCCGCGCGACCTCATAGCCCCAGCCGGTGGCCCCCATCTTGGGAATGGACTTGCCGCCGGTCGCCACGATCAGCGAGGCCGCCGTTACCCGCGATCCGTCGTCCAGATCGACCTGAAACCGCTCGCCCGCGCGCTCCACCGCCTTGACGCCGAGGCCCAGCGACAGGGTGACGCCCGCCGCCTTCATCTCATCGGTCAGCATACGGATGATCTGCTTGGCGCTGTCGTCGCAGAACAGCTGACCCAGCGTCTTCTCGTGCCAGGCGATGCCGTGGCGATCGACCATCTTGATGAAGTCGTGCTGGGTGAAACGGCGCAGGGCCGACAGGGCGAAGCGCGGATTCTCGCCCAGGAAGTTGGCGCCGCCGGTCCCCAGATTGGTGAAGTTGCAGCGCCCGCCGCCCGAGATGCGAATCTTCTCGCCGGGGGCGCGGGCATGGTCGATCACGCGCACGCGGCGGCCGCGCTTGCCCCCCTCGATGGCGCACATCATGCCGGCCGCGCCGGCGCCGACGATCAGGACGTCGATGTCTGAAGACTTCATCGCCCCGCCCTAGCAGGCGCAGGCCCCGCCAGGGAAGGGCGCGAAGCGATGCCCTACAGGCCCAGCATGGCCCGATAGGTCGGATGCACCTGATCGGCGTATTCCGGGTGCTTCTTCAGATAGCTGGAGAAGAAGGGGCAGGTCGGCAGGATCAGCAGGTCTTTCGACTTCAGATCGGCCAGGACGTGCTTGGCCATGCGGCTGGCGATGCCGCGCCCTTCCAGCGGGACCGGCACGAGGGTCTCCGTGATCAGCCGCCCACCCGCGACGGGGTTGTAGATGACCACGGCGGTCTCGCCGTCGACCGTCAGCTCGTAGCGCTTGGCCTCTTCGTTGTCGCGGATTTCGGGGTCCAGGCTCATGTCACATCCTTGTTCAGAGATAAGGGCTTGCTCGAAGAAACGGATTTAGTGCGCGTCGTCCCAGTTGCCAGCGGCCTTGGCTTCGACATCCAGCGGAACGCTCAGGGCCACGGCGGGTTCGGCGGCGGTCTCCATCACCCGGCGGATGATGGCGACGGCGCGCTCGGCCTCGGCTTCCGGAGCTTCGAACACCAGTTCATCGTGGACCTGAAGCAGCATCCGGGTCTGAAGACCGGCCTCGGCCAGGGCGCCGGGCATGCGGATCATGGCGCGGCGGATGATGTCGGCGGCGGCGCCCTGGATCGGGGCGTTGATGGCCGCGCGCTCGCCGAACTGGCGTTCGGCGCCGGACTTGGAATGGATGGCCGGGATGTGGATGCGCCGCCCGAAGACGGTGGTGACGAAGCCCTGCTCCTTCACCAGCGCCTTGGTCCGGTCCATGTACGCGCGGATGCCGGGGAAGCGCTCGAAATAGGTCTTGATGTAGGCCCCGGCCTCGCCCTGTTCGATGCCCAGCTGGGCGGCCAGTCCGAAGGCGCTGATGCCGTAGATGATGCCGAAGTTGATGGCCTTGGCGCGGCGGCGCGTCTCGCTGGGCATGCCCTCGACCGGGACGCCGAACATTTCGGACGCGGTGGCGGCGTGGATGTCGAGGCCGTTCTTGAAGGCGCGCTTTAGCTCGGGAATGTCGCCGATGTGGGCCAGCAGGCGCAGCTCGATCTGGCTGTAGTCGGCGCTGATCAGCACATGGCCCGGCGAGGCGATGAAGGCCTGACGGATCTGGCGGCCCGTCTCGGTGCGGATCGGGATGTTCTGCAGGTTGGGGTCGGATGAGGCCAGACGCCCCGTCGTCGCCGCCGCCAGCTGATAGGAGGTGTGGACCCGGTTCGTCTGCGGGTCCATGGCCGCGACCAGGGCGTCGGTATAGGTGCCCTTCAGCTTGGACAGCTGACGCCAGTCCAGAATGGTGCGGGGCAGGGGGTGGTTCTGGGCCAGATCCTCCAGCACGCTGGCGTCGGTGCCCCACTGGCCGCTGGCGGTCTTCTTGCCGCCGGGCAGGTTCATCTCGCCGAACAGGATCTCGCCGATCTGGCGCGGGCTGCCGACGTTGAACGGGCGACCGGCCAGCTTGTGCGCCTCTTCCTCTAGCTCGGCCATGCGCTGACCGAAGGTCGAGGACAGCGAACGCAGCCGGTCCGGATCGACCCGCACCCCGGCCCGCTCCATGTCGGCCAGGACGGCGGGCATGCCGCGCTCCAGCGTTTCATAGACGCTCGACAGCCCCTCGGCCGCCAGGCGCGGCTTCAGCAGGCGATGCAGGCGCAGGGTCACGTCCGCATCCTCGGCGGCGTAGCAGACGGCCGATTTCAACTCGACGTGCTTGAAGCTCTTCTGGCTCTTGCCGGTTCCGGCCACACTCTTGAACGGGATGGGTTCGTGACCGAGGTGCAGGCGCGCCAGCTCGTCCATGCTGTGGCCGTGCATTCCGCCTTCCAGCACATAGGAAATCAGCATGGTGTCGTCGATCGGGGCGACGCGCACGCCGCGCCGGGCCATGACGGCGAGGTCGTATTTGATGTTCTGGCCGACCTTCAGCACCGACGGGTCTTCCAGCAGGTCTTTCAACCGGGCCAGGGCCGTCGGCTTGTCGATCTGTTGCAGAGGCGGGCGCGCGTCGCCGCCGTCGCCGAAGTCCAGCCCGCCGTCGCCGGTCGGCTCATGCTCATGCGTCAGGGGAATGTAGCAGGCCTCGTTCGGCCCGACCGCCAGCGACACGCCGCACAGCCCGGCGTGGGTCGAGGACAGGGCGTCGGTCTCGGTGTCGAAGCCGACCACGCCCGCCGCCTTCGCCCGCGCGATCCAGCGGTCGAGGTCTTCCAGCGTCTGCACGCACTCATAGCGGTCGTGGTCGATGGCGTGGGTCTCGGCCGGGGCGGCGACTTCGGTCTGGCCATAGCGCGGCGCAGCGACCGGCGCGCTGAGGGGGCGGGCGAAGGCCGAGCCTTCTTTCTGCGGCGCCTTGCCGTCGCCGACACGGCGGGCCAGCGAACGGAACTCCATCGTCTCAAGGAAGTCCGACAGGGTGGCCGGGTCCGGGTCGCGGATAATGAAGTCGTCGATCGGTTCGGGAATCGGCGCGTCGCACGTCAGCTTCACCAGTTCGCGCGACAGGCGGATCTGGTCGGCGAAGTTGATCAGGGTCTCGCGGCGCTTGGGCTGTTTGATCTCGCCCGCGCGGGCCAGAAGGGTGTCCAGATCGCCGTATTCATGGATCAGCTGGGCCGCCGTCTTGGGGCCGATGCCGGGGGCGCCGGGCACGTTGTCGACGCTGTCGCCGATCAGGGCCTGAACCTCGACCACCTTGTCCGGCGTGACGCCGAACTTCTCGAACACGGCCTCTTCTTCGAGGCGCCGGTCCTTCATCGGGTCGTACATGACCACGCCGTCGCCGATCAGCTGCATCAGATCCTTGTCGGAGCTGACGATCACCGCCTCGCCGCCCGCATCGCGGGCTTGACAGGCATAGGTGGCGATCAGGTCGTCGGCCTCATAGCCGGCCATCTCGACGCAGTGGACGCCGAAGGCCTTGGTCGCCTCGCGCACCAGCGGGAACTGCGGGACCAGATCCTCGGGCGCCGGGGGGCGGTGGGCCTTGTATTGATCATAGAGGTCGTTGCGGAAGGTCTTCTCAGAGTGGTCGAAGACGGCGACCAGGTGCGTCGGGCCGTCCTCGCCCTTCATGTCCTTCAGCAGCTTCCACAGCATGTTGCAGTAGCCCTGCACCGCCCCCACGGGCAGGCCGTCCGACTTGCGGGTCAGCGGCGGCAGGGCGTGATAGGCGCGGAAGATGTAGGCCGAGGCGTCGATCAACCACAGCCTGAGCGGCGGCCCGTCTTGCGTGAGGGGGCGGGCGGGGATTTCGGCGGGCGCGTCGGTCATGGCGCGAACATAGGGGGCCGAAGGCGCGGCGTCATCTGCGGTTCGGCTTTCCTCCCCACTGTGTGGGGAGGGGGACCACGCAGTGGTGGAGGGGCCAAGGACGGCGAAGCCAAGAAGCCCCTCCGTCTCGTCGGCGATGCCGCCGATCCACCTCCCCATTTCATGGGGAGGAGAGCCTGCGTTTCTTACGGCTGCCAGCCGCCCGGCGTTTCGGGGATGACGTGTTCGCCCTCGTCCGAAATCTCGCCGCGGGTCTTCTTCACCTCGGCCCAGGCGGCGCGCAGCAGTTCGGTCACGCCCTCGCCCGAGACGCCGGACACCAGATAGGGCCGACGACCGGCGACCGCCTCCAGCTCCGCCGCCTTCTCCTCGCGGGCCTCAGGCGTCAGGGCGTCGATCTTGTTCAGCGCCAGGATCTCGATCTTGTCGGCCAGGCCCTCGCCATAGGCCTCCAGCTCGCCGCGGATGATGCGATAGGCGGCGACCACGTCGTCCTGCGTGCCGTCGATCAGGTGGATCAGGCTGGCCGAGCGCTCGACGTGGCCCAGGAAGCGCGTGCCCAGCCCTGCGCCCTCGCTGGCGCCTTCGATCAGGCCGGGAATGTCGGCGATGACGAAGCGTTCCGACGGGCTCAGGTCCACCATGCCCAGGTTGGGCGTCAGGGTGGTGAAGGGATAGTCCGCCACCTTGGGCCGCGCCGCCGAGACGGCCGACAGGAAGGTCGACTTGCCCGCATTGGGCAGGCCTGCCAGGCCGATGTCGGCGATCAGTTTCAACCGCAGCCAGATCCAGCGCTCCTGGCCTTCCTGGCCGGGGTTGGCGTGGCGCGGGGCCTGGTTGACCGGCCCCTTGAAGCGGGTGTTGCCCCAGCCGCCGTTGCCGCCGGACAGCAGCTTCACCTTCATGCCCGCTTCGTCCAGATCGACGAGCACCGTCTCCTTGTCCTCGTCCAGCACCTGGGTGCCGACGGGCACGCGCAGGACCACGTCCTCGCCCTTGGCGCCGTGCATCTGGCGGCCCTGGCCGTGGTTGCCGGTCGGGGCCTTGAAATGCTGCTGATAGCGGAAGTCGATCAGGGTGTTCAGCCCGTCGGCCGACTCGACCCAGACGTCGCCGCCCTTGCCGCCGTCGCCGCCGTCGGGACCGCCGTTGGGAATGAATTTTTCGCGACGGAACGAGACGGAGCCCGCGCCGCCGTTGCCGGAGCGAATATAGATCTTGGCCTGATCGAGGAACTTCATGGGCGCCTTATGGCCCAGAAGCGCGGCGAATTACAGGCGGCCGAAATTCACGGGTGGGATTTCATCCACGCGCCCAGACGCCGAAGGGGTCGCGCCAGTCCATGCCCAGCGCCTGGGCCACGGCCGGATGGGTGATCTCGCCCTTCAGCACGTTCAACCCCTTGGCCAGATGCGGGTCGGCGCGCAGGGCCTCCAGCCCCCGGTCGGCCAGGGCCAGGCCGAAGGGCAGGGTGGCGTTGTTCAGGGCTTCCGAACTGGTGCGCGGCACGGCCCCCGGCATGTTGCCGACGCAATAGTGGATGACGTCGTCGACCACATAGGTCGGCTGGTCGTGAGTAGTCGGGCGCGAGGTCTCGAAGCAGCCGCCCTGGTCGATGGCGACGTCGATCAGGACGCTGCCCTTCTTCATCGAGGCGAGTTGGTCGCGCCGCACCAGGGTCGGCGCCTCGGCGCCCGGCGTCAGGACGGCGCCGATCACCACATCGGCTTTGGGTAGTTCCTCCTCGATGGCGTGCAGGGAGGAATAACGGGTGATGACCCGGCCGCCGGTCACTTCGTCGATCTGGCGCATGCGCGGGATCGAGCGTTCCAGCACCACCACCTCAGCGCCCAGACCCATGGCCATGCGCGCGGCGTTCAGCCCCACGACCCCGCCGCCCAGCACCAGCACCCGCGCCGGCGCCACACCCGGCACGCCGCAGAACAGCAGGCCCATGCCGCCCTTGTGCTTGAGCAGGGTCTCGGCCGCCGAGAAGACGGCGATGCGACCGGCCACCTCGGACATGGGCGCCAGCAGGGGCAGGCCGCCGTTCTTGTCCGTCACCGTCTCATAGGCGACGGCGGCGCAGCCGGAGGCCAGCAAGGCCTTGGTCTGCTCGGGATCGGGCGCCAGGTGCAGATAGGTGAAGAGGATGTGGCCGTCGTTCAGCAGGGAAAACTCGGTCGGCTGCAGCTCCTTGACCTTCACGATCATATCGCTGCCGGCGAAGACGGTGCGGGCGTCCGGCGCGATACGCGCGCCCGCCTTGACGTAGTCGGCGTCGGAAAAGCCTGCCCCGAGACCCGCGCCGGTCTCCATGACGACAGCGTGGCCGTGGGCGACGTATTCGCGCACGGCGGCGGGCGTCAGGCCGACGCGATGTTCATTGGTCTTGATTTCTCGGGGGCAGCCGACGCGCATCTTCTTTTCAAAGTCCTAGCCCTGACATAGGGCGCGGCGACGCTAAACAAGCCGCCAAGGTCGCACCAGAGAAAAATAAAACCCCGCCGAGCGATGTTCTCGGCGGGGTCCAGGCGCAGCCTTTTGATCAGAAAGAGATCAGTTCTTGGCGTCGCGGGCCGCGCCTTCGACGGCTTGGCCGGCGGCCTGGGTGTCCTTGCCCACGCCCTGAATAGTGTTGCAGGCGGCGGTGGTCAGGGCGGCGGCGGCGACGGCCAGAATGATGAGTTTGCGCATGAGAGGCTCCTGAGGGTTTCGGGCTTGGCGCCCGTCCCGGAAACAACGCTACGCTTGAGCCTGGGTTCCGCTGAGACGGAAGGCGGCGACCTCGCGTACATGGGCCGGTCCATGGGCTTCGGGCGTGACGAAGGTCAGGCGGGCGATCGAGCCGCCCTCGGGCGCCGGGACGGTCTCGGCCTCGCCGCGCAACTGTTTGGCGAAGGCGATCATCAGAGTGCGGCCCACCCCCGCCTCGGCGGCGTCGGCGACGCCGGGACCGTCGTCCTGCACCTCCAGCACGCTGACGCCGCCCTGAACCCGGAAGCGGACCTGCAGGTCGCCGCCGCGTCCGGCGAAGGCGTGCTTCTGGGCGTTGGAGACGGCCTCGACCACCCACAGGGCCAGGGGCGCCAGCTTGTCGGGGTCGATGACCAGGGGGTCGGCTTCGATCGTCGTGGTCACCAGGGGGCCGCGCACCGCCTCGCCGGCGATCAACTGGCCGACCAGCTCGCGCAGGAAGGTCTCGGAATCGGCCTCGCGGACATGCTCGCTCTGGTAGAGGATGCGGTAGATCAGGGCCAGGGCGGCGATCCTCTGACGGGTGTCGCCCAGGGCCGCGCGGGCGCTGGGGTCGGTCACCGCCCGCTGCTGCATCGACAGCAGGGAAGAGATGATCTGCAGGTTGTTCTTCACCCGGTGATGGATCTCGCGCATCAGCGCGTCCTTCTCGTCCAGGGCTTCCAGCAGGGCCTTGTCGCGCCGGGTGATGTTGTCGCCCAGGGCGCCGAGGGTGCGGGCCAGGACGCGGATTTCGGCCGGGGCGTGCTCTGCCTGGACCGGGCGGACCGAGAAGCGGCCGCGCGCATATATGGCGGCCACCCGCTCCAGATAGCCCAGCCAGCGCACGACGATCCGCTCGGACAGCAGCATGACGGCGGCGAAGGTCGCCAGCCAGGCCGCCAGCGGCAGAAGCAGGGTGCCGAAGGGGTTCAGCCGCGCCCAGGACAACAGGCCCGGCGCCGGGGCGGACAAAAGGACGAAGACGTCGCGTCCCGACAGCGGCGCTCCCGCATAGACATGACGGCGACCGCGTACGTCTTTCGCCTCGAACAGGGCGGTGTCGCCGCGCTGGGCCTGGCCGGCCCAGGCGGCGATGGCCTGGGAGTCGCTGACCTGAAAGGCTTCGGCGTCGGTGGCGATCAGCACCCGGCCGGATGTGTCGATCACCGCCGCCTGTGCGCCTGCGGGCAGGGCGGGGTCGCGAATGTCCGGCTGCAGCGCAGCGAGCGGCAGGATGGCGGCCATCGCGCCCTGGAAGGCGCCCATGGGGCGTTCGGAACGCACCGCGACCAGCAGGGCGTTCTGCTGGCCGGGGGTCCATTCCATGACCACGTCTTCGCCGCGTCTCAGCCGCTGATACCAGGATCTTTCGCGCACCTCGGCGCCCGAGGGCGGGGGAATGGGGCGGGAGGCGCAGACCGGCTCGCCCGTGGCGCTGAAACGCGCCAGGCCGGCGATGCTGTCCATCCGCTCGACCAGGGCGGTCAGGCGCGGCTCGCAGTAGAAGCCGACGCCCTCGGGGGCCAGGGCCTGCAACAGCACCACGGCGCTGTCGATATTGTTCTTGGCGTGGGCGGCGCTGCGGTCGGCGGCCAGTTGCAGGTCGATGCGCTGCTCGGCGGTCTGGCGGCGGAAGCCGGCCTCGGTCTGGATCGCGGCCAGCAACAGGATCGGCAGCAGGGCGATGGCCATGGCCACGCCGAGACGGAAGCGGATTCCCTGCACGCTGGGCCGTCCGAGTTTGCGCCCGAACGTGCGGCCCAGAATCCGGCCCAGACCCCGGCCGACCCGCAGCACGACTATCTCCGCCCGGAGCCGCTCAGCCTGTCGGCGTCGGCCAGGATGGATCGCATCGCATCCCCGGCGGACTTTCCGTCGCGGGCGTAGCCGCCGCGCTCCAGCGTGGCCTGCAACGCCTTGCGGGCGCGCGACACGCGACTCTTCACCGTGCCCACGGCGCACTGGCAGATTTCGGCCGCTTCCTCATAGGCGAAGCCGCCGGCGCCGACCAGGATCAGGGCCTCCCTCTGCTCTTCGGGCAGGGTCTGCAAGGCCTGGCGCAATTCGTCCAGAGCGACGGGCGCCTCGGGGTCGTCCACCGCGATCAAGGTGCGTTCGGCGGCTTCCTGATCCAGCTGGGTCTGGCGCCAGGAGCGGCGCTTTTCCGAGTAGAACTGGTTGCGCAGGATCATGAAGGTCCAGGCCTTCATGTTCGTGCCCATCTGATAGCTGGCGCGGGCGTCCCAGGCCTTCATCATGGCTTCCTGGGCCAGGTCGTCGGCCGCAGTCGGATCGCCGGTCAGGGTACGGGCGAAGGCGCGCAGGTGTGGGATCAGGGTGACCAGTTCGGCCTTGAAGGCGCCGTCATCGGCCGACGGGGGCCGGGATGGGGAGCTGGTCACTGTCCCTCCTTGGTGGACGACGCTTGATCGGCGCGTCTGAGGATCTCCAGGAATTCGTCGGGAACAGGCTCGTTCACGACCTCGTCGAACATGTGGCGCAGCTTCACGCCGATCGCCTGCTGGCGCAGACGGACCTCTTCAAGCCCTCGATCGTGCGACGGTGTCCCGTCGGGGTGAGCGGGGGTGTCCTTGGTGTTGATCATCGAGTTTACGGCTGCCGCCCAAGCCAGTTGAAACGCCTGTAGAAGCGGAAAACGCCGCCTCTCGCATACGGTTCCTAACGTCAGGCGTTTTTATGCTCAAGCTGGATGACGGCGCGGGAACCGTGGCCCATGTGATACGTTGAGTCCGCTGGTGCGCCGACTAATGTGCGGCGCGAAGATTGTCGGGGAACGAACCAATATGAGCCTTCTGGCCAGACTTGCGCCTCATCTGCCCTATGTTCGTCGTTACGCTCGGGCGTTGACCGGCGATCAGACCACCGGCGACAACTACGTGCGTGTGGCCCTCGAGGCCCTGGCGGCGGGCGAGCGCCAACTGCCCACGGACATGACCCCGCGCGTGGCCTTGTACCACGTCTTCCACACCATCTGGTCGGCTACGGGCGCCCAGCTCGAGGACGGCGGGGCGGCTGAGGGCGACGACGCCGCTCATCGCCTGATGCGGATTTCGCCGCGCTCGCGTCAGGCCTTTCTGCTGACTGCGTTGGAAGGCTTCACGCCGTCCGAGGCGGCTCAGATTCTGGCCGTCGATCCGCGCACGGTCGAGCGCCTGATCGCCGAGGCCCAGTCGGATATCGACGCCGAACTGGCGACGGATGTCCTGATCATCGAGGATGAAGCCATCATTTCGGCCGACATCGAAAGCCTGGTGAAGGAGCTGGGCCATCGCGTCACCGGCACCGCCACCACCCACGACGAGGCGGTGGACGCTGTTTCGCGTCACACGCCGGGCCTGGTCCTGGCCGACATCCAACTGGCCGACGGCTCGTCGGGCATTGATGCGGTCAAGGACATCCTCAAGCGCTTCGACGTGCCGGTCATCTTCATCACCGCCTTCCCCGAGCGGCTGTTGACCGGCGAGCGTCCCGAGCCGACCTTCCTGATCACCAAGCCCTTCCAGCCGGAGACGGTGAAGGCGGCGATCAGCCAGGCCCTGTTCTTCCATCCGTCGCGCCAGAAGCAGGCCGCGTAAGGACGACGCGCCCGGACTGTTTCGAAGGGCCCCGAGCGCCGTCTCGGGGCTTTTTCGCGTTTAGGTGGCGTGGTCGGCCAGCGCCGCAGCCGGAGCTTCGGCCGCTGCCTCGACCGGCGCGGGCTCGGCGGCGCCGTCTTGACGTTGGAAGCCCGTGTTGCTGACCGCCCACATGCCGATCAGCAGCACGGCGGCGGCTCCGGCCGAGAGCAGCAGGATGACCAGGGTTCGCCGACCGCTGCGTCCCTGGCGGACATATTGGGCTTCGACGGCGTGGTGGTCATGAACGGCGTCGGCGGAGTGGGAATGCGGGTCTTGATGGGTCATCGGCTCGCCTCCTTTTGGCGGTCGGGAAACCTCTAGGGCCAACGCCGCCGTCGCCCTGCCGTTCCGTGACGGCCGCACGGCGCCGGGCGGTCGGCGTGCTTTGGAACCGAGTTTCACGCGCGCCGTTATCTGGTGGTCGAGGGCTATTCCCCTGGATCGGCCTGACCGCCGGTCTTCGCCCTCGCCTCATTCTCGATGATGCGACTTCTAGGCGGATCCTGAACGGGTCCGCCTTCTTTTTGTCGAGAGGAAGGGTCGGGCGACCGACCCTGTGCGCTTGCTCTCTTGTGGCGAGGCGCCACTATGGGTTCTGAAAGAAAACGCTTGAGGGAGACGGAAGATGAGCCTGCGCAACAGACAATGGATCCTGCGTCAGCGGCCGCACGGCCTGATCCAGGACGGCGACCTGGAACTGGTCGAGAGCGTCACGCCCGACCTGAAGGACGGCGAGGTTCTGGTCCGCACCGTCTATCTGTCGATCGACCCGACCAACCGCACCTGGATGAATGATTCCGAGGGCTATCTGCCGCCCGTCAGCTTGGGCGACGTCATGCGCGGCCTGACCCTGGGCGTGGTCGAGCAGTCGCGCGGCGAGCGGTACAAGGAAGGCGATCTGGTCATGCCCCTGTCGGGCGCCTGGGCCGACTACGCCGTTGTGCCCGAGGCGGGGCTGCGGCCGGTCCACCGCGCGCCGGGCCTGCCGCTGACGGCCAACCTGTCCGTGCTGGGGATGACCGGCATGACCGCCTATTTCGGCGTCACCGACGTGCTGAAGGCGAAGGCGGGCGAGACCCTGGTCATCTCGGCGGCGGCGGGTGCGGTCGGCTCCATCGCCGGCCAGGTGGCCAAGCAGCGCGGCTGCCGCGTCATCGGCATCGCCGGCGGCGCCGAAAAATGTCGCTGGCTGACCGAGGAGCTCGGCTTTGACGCCGCCGTTGACTACAAGAACGAGGACGTCGGCGACGCCCTCGACCGCCTGGCCCCCGACGGGATCGACCTCAATTTCGAGAACGTCGGCGGCGACATCATGATCGCCGTGTGGAACCGGCTGAAGGTGCACGGCCGCATGGCCGTCTGCGGCCTGATCTCGGCCTATAACGCCACGCGGATGCCGCCCTCGCCCAACTTCGCCCGCATCATCACCCACCGCCTGGACGTGAAGGGCTTCCTGGTCCTCGACTACGCCCACCGCGCCAAGGAGATGGTCGCCGAGATGGGCCCCTGGCTGGCCGACGGGAAGATCCACTGGAAGGTCCATGTCGACGACGGTCTGGAAGGCGCGGTCGGTTCGCTGAATCGCTTGTTCACGGGCGACCATGACGGCAAGCTGATGGTCAGGGTGTCGGAAGAACCGGCCGCCTGACGGAGGGAAGACCACGCATGACCGAGCCGCTGCACGTCCATTTCGAGGATCTCGAGATCGGTCAGGTCATCCCCCTGGGCGCCTGCGCCGTGGATGCGGCGGCGCTGGATCTGTTCGTTGAACGGTTCCAGCCGGGGTGGGATGTGGCCTACGGCGCGCCCGAGGCCATGGTCTACGCCTTGTGGAGCCGTTTGGCCGCCGACCGCACCAGCGGCTGGGCGGGCGCCAAGACCCTGGCGGTCGATGGCCTTCGCTTCCTGCGCAGCCCCCCGGCGGGCGAACTTCTGCGAGGCCGCCTGACCATCATGGGCAAGGATCCGGTCGGAGACGAAAAGGGCGTGATCATCGCCCAGCAGGACTTGCTGGACGAGGCGGGGCGGCTGGTCTTCTCCTGCCTGACCCGCGCTCTGGTGGCGCGCCGCTGACATAGAAAACGCCCCGCCAGTTTCCTGACGGGGCGTTTGATCTTTTGGACTTCAGCGCCTCAAGCAGCGCGAAAGCGCGTTAGGCCCTCAAAGAGCGCCTCAAGCAGCGCGAACGCGCGTTAGGCCACTAAAAAGATCAGGCGTTGGCGGCGGCCGGCTGTTGCTTGGCGGCGCGGGTCAGGGCCACGGCGATCAGACGATCCCAGCCCAGCAGCGACACCAGGTGGGCGTAGATCTGGCCCAAGGCGCCGTTGTCGCGCAGTTCGGCCAGCTTCTCGGCCGGCAGGGCCTTCAGCTTGTCTTCCGAGACGGCGAAATACTCGGCGATCTTCTGCGGGGTTCCAGCCGTGCCGTCGGCGTTGCGCGGGGTGTAGTTGGCCTCGCGCACCTCGAACAGGTCCAGTTCCTTCAGCAGGGCGACGAAGGACTCGCTGCGCACGCGCTCCTGCTCGAAGTTGTTGCAGAACTCCATGCCGAAGTTGACGTAGCCGCTCGGCTGGCCGTTTTCGAACAGGGGGGTTTCGCCGCCTTCGACCACGAAGGGGGCGGCGCGGTCGATGCACAGCACCAGGCGCTGCTGTTCATCATCATTGGCGAAGACGAAGGGATAGCGACGGACGTAGGCCGGGATATAGGCGTCGGGGCGGAAGTCGCCGTCCTCGATGAACAGGTTCTCACCGGCGTTCAGGCCCATGGCCGCGACCGGCTGCTTGGCGTCGCCGACGAAGATGACCGGATAGCTGAGGGCGGCCGGGGCGAACTCCGTCACCGTCAGCGGCACCACATTGGCCTGGGCGACGAAGGCGTAGGGCTTGTCCGCCGGGGTCACGCCCAGCTTGCCGTGAGCCTCGGCCGACAGGGGCTCGGGCTGGGAATAGAACAGGACGTTGCCCGACAGGGGGCTGTTCGCTTGGGTCGCGTCGGTCATGAAAAAAGGATCTTCTGAACAGAAAGGACGGTTCTTCTAACCCATGGCCGGGGCCGCCGCAAACGCCGCTGTTTGGCCACATTGCGCTGACGGCGGGCGGGGGCTGAGCGGGTGCGACCGTCGATGCGGTTGCAGCGGCGGCCATGACCTCCTAGCTGTAGGCCATGGGTCTCGCTTGTGATCATGAACACGCCGAACACCACCTCGGGGCCGCCGAGGTGGATCGCGCCCTGGCCGCCGTCGAGGCGCGCTGCGCTGTCGACGGCGAGCGCATGACCGCCCCGCGTCGCCGCGTGCTGGAACTGTTGCTGACGGCGGGCGAGCCGGTGAAGGCCTATGACCTG
>NZ_DAMCNG010000055.1:0-14980 GCF_032107865.1 Brevundimonas sp. | reverse complement strand
CCCGCGCCCCCCGCGCCTCGGCCTCGCTTCGCGTCAGCCGACGCCCATAGAGCGGCGTCCCGTCCCCCGCCAGCCGCGCCACCACGCCATAACCGGCGTGAGCCTTGGCGCTGGCGCGCGGCGCGTCTGCATCGACGATAAGGGCCGGATCCCACTCGTCCGGCGCCCGGTTCAAATCGACATAGGCCCGGCCGATACGCGCTGCGATCAGGCCCGCGCCCTCCCCCGGCCCGCAGTCGATCAGTTGGTCCACGGCCGCGTCTTCGGCGCTGCGGACCGCACGCACCGACGCCGTCGCCCCCATGTCCTCGGGATAAAGATCGCCCGAGTGCGGCGAGGCGAACACCAGAGGCGTCGCCCGCCCGGCGTCCGCCGGAACGATCCAGAAGGGCGGCTGAGGCGCATCCATGCCTTCGCCATAGCCTGCTTCGCAGCGGAAGGCGCGCCCCGATGCCGCCGCATGCCGTTCGTCTTCATCGCCGGTTTACCCGGCAGGGCCTAGGCTGGCCGTCAATTCCCCAACGGTTTCGATACGATCATGGCGCGCATTCTTCTGGCCGAAGACGACAACTCTCTTCGCGGCTTCCTGACCCGCGCCCTGGAACGGGCCGAACATGAGGTCGTGGCCTGCGAAAACGGCGACGACGCCATCGACGCCCTGGACCAGGGCCCCTACGACTTGCTGCTGACCGACATCGTCATGCCGGGCGCCGACGGCATCGAGGTCGCCCGCGTCGCCGCCGCCCGCCAGCCGGGCCTGCGCATCATGTTCATCACCGGCTTCGCCGCCGTGGCCCTCAGCGCCGCCCAGGCCTCACCCCAGGCCAAGGTTCTGTCCAAACCCGTTCACCTGCGCGACCTGGTGAACGAGGTCGAACGCATGATCGCGGCCTAACCAAAAGAAAAGTCGAAGAAAGGCGTCAAAGCCCCTTGCAGGCCCCGCAAACTGCGGGTTATAGACGCCGCCTTCCCGCCCACCGACACACCAGTCGGACGGGCCGCAGAACAGGCGGACGCGTAGCTCAGCGGGAGAGCACTACGTTGACATCGTAGGGGTCACAGGTTCAATCCCTGTCGCGTCCACCATCTCCTTCAAAGATTTAGAGATACCGCCCAGCTGATGCGCGCAACGACCGCATGGCCGACTGGCGCAGCCTGGCTCAGGCTGCACGGCTCATGAGCGGATCTTCAGCGGCTCGAACGAGGAGAAGATCGCCCTCGCCGTCGCCCCAGCTTGACCAATCATCGAATTCGTGGCGAAGCGGGGGTTCGGCGCCGGGGACATCGCATGGGTGATCACCGCTGACCGCGCCGTCCATGGGAGATCGCCCGGTGAAACAAATTACGCTGATCGTCTCGGCGGCGCTCGCCGTGACGGCCTGCGCATCTGCGCCTACGCCCGCGCCTATGTCTGCGCCCGTGGCGGCGACGAAGCCGGAGGCCCGCGCCTATCACGTGAGCGACGATGCGTCGGCCGATGTGGATCTCGCGCTGACGCGCGCCAGACAGTCGGGAAAGCGGGTGCTGCTGGTGATGGGGGCCAACTGGTGCAGCGACAGCCGCGCGCTTGCCGGTTGGCTGGAGACCGACCGCTTCGCCGAGCTGATTGAACGCAAATACGAACTGGTCTTCGTGAACATCGGGATGCCGCGCAGCGGTGACGGTCACAATCTGCGAATCGCACGTCGTTTCGGACTGCCGGAGTTGCCCGGCCTGCCGAACCTTCTGGTGCTTACGAGCGACGGGGTTCTGATGAACCCCACCACCGCAACCAGCTGGAGAGACGCTGAAAGCCGGACAGGCGACGCGATCTACGATGAATTGTCGAGCCTAGCCGACCTTCCAGCCTGACCCGAACAGCCCCAGGTGATGCGCCGCGAAGGCCAGGCGGTCGGCGGCGCTCTTGGCGGTTTTGGATCGGCTGTTGCCTGCGCCGTGGCCGGAATCCTTGTCCACCGTCAACAGAACGGGCCGTGAGGGATCAGCCAACGCCTGCAGGCGGGCGGCATATTTGAAGCTGTGCATCGGCGCGACGCGATCGTCCGTGTCTCCCGTGCCGATCAGCAGGGCTGGGTAGCGTCGCCCCCGGACGGCGGCATGGTAGGGCGAATAGCCGTGCAGGACGGGGAACAGGGCGGCGTCCTGAGGATCGCCGTACTCGCGGATCCACAGCCGTCCGTTCGTGAATTGCGTGAAGCGCAGCATGTCCAGAACGCCCACAGTCGGCATGGCCGCCGCATAGAGGTCCGGGCGGCGGGCGACGGCGCCCCCGACCAACAGACCGCCGTTGCTGTAGCCGAAGGCCGCGAGCCGTTCAGGGTGCGTATAACCGGACGCGATCAGGTGAACCGCACAGTCGTTGAAGGCGTCGAAGACCGCCGGCTTGTTCGCCAGCATCCCGGCCCTGTGAGAGGCCTCGCCATAGACGCCGTCTCCTGGAAGCGCCGCGATAGCGAACACCCCTCCCATATCCATCCACGTCACCTGCTCCGGCCTGAAGTCGGGCGGATAGGAGGCGCCGAAACCGCCGTAGCCGTAAAGGATGGTCGGGGCGTCGCCGCCCCGCGCCAGGCCTTTTCGAGACGCGATGAACAGAGGGACGCGATTACCGTCGCGCGCCGTCACGACCACGCGCTCGACCTGATAGTCGGAGGGCTCGACCGGGCCTTGCGGCTTGTCGACGACCACTGAACGTCGGCGCGCGACATCGTACCGATAGGTGGTCAGAGGCTGACCGAAGCCGGAATACTGATAGTAGATCTGACCCGGCTGGGCCGCACGCGACAGCCCTTGCACCACGCCGAGGCCCGGCAGCGAAACGGCGCGCTCACGACCATTGCGCAGCGAACGGCTGATGAGGGTGTCGCTGCCGTCCGCCAGATACTTCAGAATGAGGGCGTCGCCGGCCAGCAGCGCGCCTCGCAGCGGGAAACCGCGCTCCGGCACGACTTCCTTGCTTTCGCCGGGGCGCTCGGCGTCCACGGAAACCAGGCGCCAGTTGGCGGCGCCCACGCTGGTCAGCACATAGAGCGTCGCGTCCCGCGAGCCGATGAAATAGTTGCCCGCGAGCGGCTCGGCCGGCCCGAGATCGATCGGAATGAAGTCCGAACCGGGCTGGCTGAGATCCTTGTACAGAAGGGTGATCCCGCCGCCCGCGTAGCCGGTGTTGATGAGCAGATAGCGGCCATCGGCAGACAGTTGGCCGATGAACATATAGTCCGGGTTGGCCTTGTCCTCGTAGATCAAGACGTCCGCGTCCTGAGGCTCGCCGAGCCGGTGGAAATAGAGCTGCTGTCCGCTGTTGCCCGACAGGAACATGGCATCGGGCTGGGGGAAGCGCGCGTAGTAGAAGCCCGAACCGTCCGCGGCCCAGAAGGCGTTGGAGTATTTGTTCCAGTGGATGGCGTCGGCCAGGGTCTGACCGCTATTACGATCCAGCACGCGCCAGACGCGCCAGTCGGAACCGGCGTCCTGTCGGGCGTAGGCGACGTAGCGGCCGTCAGGCGACACCGCATAACCCGCCAGCGCCGCCGTACCCTCGGCCGACCATTGCGCAGGGTCCAAGAGCCTGCGCGCCTCGCCCGTCTCGCCCTGGCGCACCCATAGGGAGGATTGTTCCTCGCCGCGGGCGCGGCGCGTGAAAAACTGAGCGTCTCCGGCCGTGGCGATCGGGCCGATGGTTTCAATGTCGAACAGGGCGTCCAGGCGGGCGCGGATTGCCGCGCGCCCGTCCAGGCCCTCCAGATAGGCGTCCGAGACGGCGTTCTGCGCCGTGGTCCAGGCCTGCACCCGCTCGGACGTGCGGATGTCCGCTTCCAGCCAGCGATAGGGATCCTCGACCGCGACCTCGCCGTAAAGGTCGATCACCGGTTCAACGGGCGTCGGCGGATAGGCGCCCCAGGCCGGCTCGGACCGGGCCGCTGCAACGGCCGGACAGAGCAGGCCCGCCCCCGTCGCAGCGCCCAGGAACAAGGCGCGGCGCCGGTTGAGCATGCTGATGTCCGACATAGGGCTTCCGTTTCTAGGACTGGGACGGAGCGACGACGCCCTGAGCCGCGACAACAGGTTTGCCGCCGCGCGCGATATAGGCCCGCATATGCTCTTCCAGCGTGGTCAGGGGCACAGCGCCCAGGGCCAGGATTTCATCGTGGAAGGGGCGCGGATCAAAATTCTCGCCCAGCGCGGTTTCGGCCTCGCCGCGCAGACGGCGGATGGTCAGCTCGCCCAGCTTGTAGGACAGGGCCTGGCCCGGCCAGCTGATGTAGCGATCGACCTCGGTCTCGACCTCGTGGCGCGACAGGGCCGTGTGGCCCGCCAGATAGTCGATGGCCTGTTCGCGCGACCAGCCCTTGAGGTGAACCCCCGTGTCGATCACCAGACGCGCGGCGCGCCACATCTCATAGCTGAGGCGGCCGAAGTTCTCGTAGGGCGTGCGATAGATGCCCATCTCGACGCCCAGCCATTCCGTATAGAGACCCCAGCCTTCGCCATAGCCCGAGAAATAGGTGTGGCGACGGAAGGCGGGCCCATCGGCCTGTTCCTCGGCCAGGGCCATCTGGAAGCTGTGGCCCGGCGCGCACTCATGCAGGGTCAGGGCCGGGATGTTGTACAGCGGCCGACTGGGCAGGTCGTAGGTGTTCATCTGGCAGGATTCCAACCCGCCGCGTCCCGCCGTGTAGAAGGGCGCCAGCGCATCGGGCACCGGGATGATGGTGAAGCGGCGGCGCGGCAAGGCGCCGATCAGCTTGCCGATCTGGCCGTCTGCCCGCTTGGCCACCCAGGCCGAGACCATCATCAGTTCGTCTGGCGTCTTGGCGTAGAACTGCGGGTCCGTGCGCAGGAAGTGCAGGAATTCGTCGAACGAACCCTGGAAGCCCGCGTCCGCCATCGTCTGGCGCATCTCGGCCTGGATGCGGGCGACCTCGGACAGGCCGATCTGATGGATCTCTTCGCCGCTCAGCTCCAGCGTCGTGTATTTGCGCACCTGGGATTCGTAGTAGGCGACGCCGTCGGGCATGTCGCGGGCCGCCAGATCGGTACGGGCGCGGGGCTGATACTCATCCAGATAGAAGGCCAGCAGGGTCTTATAGGCCGGGATCACCGCCTCATTGACGGCCGCCGACGCCTCGGCGCGCAGGCGGGTCTGCTCTTCAGCAGGAATGGTCGCCGGCATCTGGCGGAAGGCCGCATAGAAGGCGTTGGCTTCAGCCGTGTCGGTGATGAAGTTGGTGATGGAGGCTTCGCGCCCCTCCAGCGTCACGCGCGGCACGCTGAAACCGCGCGCCAGGCCGTCGCGCATATTGGCCAGGTGCTGGTCGAAGTAACGCGGCGTGTCGCGCATCCGCGCGATATAGGCGCGATACTCCTCGGCCGTGCGCAGGGCGCCGGGCTGGTCCAGATAGGTCCAAAAGGAGCTGTCGCTGTTGAACGGCATCTCCCATTGACGAAACTGGCCGTCGATCAGGGCGTGCTCCAGATTGGTGCGGAAGACGGCGGCGTTGATGCGATCCTCGGCGGACAGATCGTCCAGCGCGATGGCGTCTAGCTGACGCAGCAATCCCCGAACATAGGTCAGGCGCTCCTGTTGCGAGGGGGGATCGACGCTCTCATGACGAACAGCCGGGCTGTACTCGCCGTCCGCCCGCTTGACGATACCGTAGCGAGCCATGCCGGCCTCGGTTTCCGCCTCATACAGGGCTTTCAGGCGAGCCCCGGCTTCCTGCATCCGGGCGGCAGGCGGCGAGACGTCGGCCGCAAGGGCCGGAGTCGCCCCGGCCAGGATGGACGAGACGGCGCACGCCGTCAGGAGCAGAGTTCTCATAGCGGGTTCCCCATGCTTTCCCTGAAAGACATCAGGCGGCTCCGGTATGCCGACGCCGCCTGATCAAGAGCAAGTGAAGAGGCGTTCGCGCTCTTCGTGGTTCGAGGTCGGCCTATCGACGCAGAGTCACGCCGATATAGAAGGTGCGGCCGATCACGTCATAGGTGCCAGCCTGATAGCCGTACTCGAAGTTGGCGCCGCCGGCTTCCGCACCCGGAATACGCGGCGGAGCCTCGTCGAAGGCGTTGCGCAGACCGCCGTAAAGCGAGACGCGCTCGTTCACCTCATAAGAGGCCGACAGGTCGCTGTAGAAGACGTGGTCGGTTTCCGTCACGTCGTAGAGGTCCGGCGTGACATGGCTGCCGGGGCGCATCGGGCTGAAGTGGCGCAGGGTCCAGTTGGCCGTCCACGGACCGGCGTTCCAGGTGGTGCGGACGGCGCCCTTCCACTCGGGCGCGCCGAACAGACCCACCGTCTCGTCGATGGTCGAGGCGTCGCTGGCGTCCAGGATGAAGCTGCGCTCCAGCAGCTTGGTGTAGACGGCGTTGATCGAAATCGAACCGGCTTCCTCGCCCATGCCGACCGAGCTCAGATCGAAGCGGTAGTTGGCCTCGAAGTCGATGCCGCGGGTCTTGAACATCGACATGTTCAGTTCCTGCACGTTCACGGCGACCAGGTTGTTGGTCGTCGGATCGCGCTCGACCAGGCCGCAGAACATGTTGTTCATGGACTGCAGGTCCACGCACTTGTTCAGAATGGCCTGAGCGCCGAACGAGCCGATGGCGTCTTCCAGTTCGATGTCGAAATAGTCGACCGTCAGCGAGAAGTTCGGAATCCAACGCGGCTGGATCACGACCCCGGCGGTGTAGGTTTGAGCCGTTTCGACGCCCAGGCCTTCATTGCCCGACTGAACCACATCCAGCCACTGCCAGTAGGTGTTCACGTTCTGCGGCTTGATCACCGCGCAGTTGGCGGCCGTGAAATCGGTCCGGTCCACGCGGTTGACGACGTCATGGTAGTTGCAGGGATCGGCCAGCCATGCGCCGCCCACCTGTCCCGCCGTGAACAGCTCGCTGATGTTGGGCGCGCGCACCGATTGACCATAGGTGCCGCGGAAACGGATGTCGCTGACCGGGGTCCAGTTCAGCGAGGCCTTGTAGGCCGTGGTTTCACCGGCGGTGCTGTAGTCCGACTGACGCACCGCGCCTTCGAACGACAGATCCTCGATGCCGGTGACGTTGCTGATCAGGGGCACGCGGACTTCGGCGAACACCTCGGCGACGTCATAATCGCCCACCAGGGACGTTGCGGTCGTGCCGATGCTCGCATCGAATTTCGGGCTCAGCGGATCGTATTCCGGGGTCGCGCCGATGTCGTTGCTTTCGGTGCGGTACTCGGCCCCGAACACCACCTGAACCGGGCCAGCCGGCAGGTCGAAGGCGGACCCGGTCACATAGGCCGACACGACCTCCTGCTTCAGGGTCTGAACCGAGGGGCTGGTGTCGTACTGGATGAAGTCGATGACGTCCTGCGTCAGCGGCTTGAACGGGTTCAGCGGCACGCAGCCGTTGGACGGATCGGCGCAGACCACCGAGCCGTTGGGGCCGGCGACCGCATTCAGCGCCTGGGTGTAGCGGCCGTTGGCGGTGGCGTTCCGGGTGCGCACTTCCTGGCGCGTGCGACCGTTCGAATAGTGCGCGACCCATTCCCAGTCGTTGCGGCCCAGCAGGCTGAACCGGCCCTCGGCGCCGACGGTCAGCTGGTACATGTTGCGGTCGTATTCGGTTTCCTGGCGGCCCAGTTCCGAGAAGCGACGCGCAAAGCCGATGCCCGTCGCCACGCCGCCATTGGCCGCGATCATTTCCGACGTGATGAACGGGTTGCTGGCCGAAAGCACGTCCGTGCCATAGGCCGAATAGGCGCGATAAAGTCCCTTGGAGTCAGTCTGGGCGTAGGTCAGATCGCCGAACAGCTTGATGTTCTCGGTGATCTGATAGTTGCTCGAAACGGCGACCGAATATCGCTCGCTCGGCACCGCCAGCGCCCAATCGTCATAGCGACCGCCGAACTCGCCCCCGTCGGTGCGGAAGCTGATCAGGGACGGTTTGCCCGTGGTGGCGCCCAGAAGACCGCTGGGGCCGTACACCGGACGACGTAGGGTGCCGTCCGAATTGAACGTATAGAGGTTGCCCGGCCCGCCCAGTTGCACGACGGCGCTGTCGAGATCGTACACTTGGCGGTTGCCGTCGGTCAGCGTGTACTTGCCGTCGTCGCCGCGAATGTAGAAGGGCGCGCCGCCCGCCGTCCAAGGCCGGTCCTGGCCGAAGACAGCGTCGTTGTGCTGATTGTAGCTGCCGAACAGGGTGACGTTGCCGCGGTTGTCGTGGAAGTTCCGGCCGAACAAGACGCTGGCGTCATAGCCCTGCAGGTCGCCGCGGGTCGAACCGGAGTAGGTTCCGGTGAACTCCATTCCCTCGTAATTCTGCTTCAGGATGAAGTTAGCCACACCCGCCACGGCGTCCGCGCCGTACAGCGCCGAGGCGCCGCCGGTGATCACGTCGACGCGCTCGACCAGAGCCGAAGGAATGGCGCTGATATCGACGGCCGACGAGCCCGGCATGGCCGGCACGCGACGACGGCCGTTGACCAGCACCAGCGTGCGCTCGGTGCCCAGACCGCGCAGATCCAGCGCATTCAGGCCCGCGTTGCCCTGTTGGTTCGAGGTCTGGTTGTTCTGCGAGACGAACAGGCTCGGAATCTCGTTCACGAGGTCGGCGATTTCGCTGACGCCCGAGCGACGGATCGTTTCGGCGTTGATGATGGTGGTCGGGGTCGGCGTCTGGACGCCGCTGCGCCGAATGCGGCTGCCGGTGACGACAATCTCTTCAACGGCCGTCGCCGCATTGTCGTCCTGCGGGGCCTCAATCTGAGCCGCAGCCGGGAGGGCCGCCATGCAGAGCACCGTCGCCGCAGCGCCGACGTATAGTTTTGATGCGAATTTCATTGGCGCCCACCCCTCGTAAAAGCATCACATTCTTGCCTCACATCCTTAAAGCCCGCAATAAATTTGGACCTTCAAAAATTTTGATATGCACGCTGTTTTCATGAATTTCTTCGGAACACGCGATCATCATCGTGTCGAAGGTTTGTTTGGATTGCGGCAGGCCTGACCCGCTGTCACTGTGCTCAAGCGCACGGAACGAAGGCGGCGGCCGCTTCATTCGGCGCAAGGGCTAGCTCGCCGCCATATCTGGCGGGCAAGCCCTTCATGTGACCACGAACGGGCGTTGCAGAGTAAAGAATGACGACGACTCATCGCGACAAGAGCAGCGCGTTTCTGAAGTTCGAGACGCGATCCCAGATACGGAAACTGCCGATCGGGGATCGCATCAAGGCGCGCCGCAAGGCCCTGGGCCTGACGCTACAGGAGCTGGCGACCCGCAGCGGCCTGTCCGCTCCATTCATTTCTCAGGCCGAGCGCAACCTCACCACGCCGTCCGTCTGGTCCCTGATGAGTCTGGCCAAGGGACTGGAGGTGGAGGTCTCCCACTTCATGGAGTGGCCCCAGACCAACCAGATCGTGTTCCGCGCGGCGGCGCCCAAGACCGTCGATATCGATTCCGTCGTGGGATACGTCGACCTTTCGTCCGAACTGCCGGACCGCAAGATGGACGCCGTGCTGGTTCGTATTCCGCCGGGGTTCGCCTTTCCGCCGGACTCCCACAACGGCGAGATCTTCCGATACGTCATCAAGGGAACCCTGACCGCGGTCGCCGGCGACGTGGAAGCCCGGCTCGGCCCTGGCGACGGGATGCATTTCGACGGCCGCGTCACCCACTTCGTGCGCAACGATTCCGACGAAGAAGTCCTGCTGCTCTACGTCGGCACTCCAGCCTTCCTGAGAGAAGACTCTGCCCCTTAGCCGTACGGTTCAGCTAGAGCTTACGTCGGATACCGCGTTAGTCGAGCATCGAAACTCGAAACGAAACGCCGCCACTCTGCCCTTGCGGGTTAATCGCAAGTTGAGCCGATCTCAACTGGCTTTGAGCCAGTTCTAAGTGGTCTCGACAAATGAGCTGTCGGGACCACTTAACAGCGGCTCACCCAAACGCGATAGCCGCTGGGATTGATAAAACCGACCACTTAGCATGACCACCTAAGAGCTGCTCAAAACGAGCGGAAACCATCTAAGGCCTGCTCAATCAAATTTTGAGCTCCGCAAGGCCTATGCAGATCAGCCATTCCCGCCTGCCCAAAATCGTAGACCGGCAAGTGCCGCAAATGGAGCGCCGTCACAGTTCGCCATCCATTTCGTGCTAGGTGGGAACCATAGAGAACCCGGCAGGCTGCATGACCCGCGAAGAACTTTACGAGCAGGTCTGGTCTCAACCAATGAGGACCTTGGCGGCTTCTATGGGGATATCCGACGTCGCCCTCGCCAAACGGTGCAAAGCTGCGAACGTCCCAGTTCCGCCACGGGGTTGGTGGGCTAAAAAGGAAGCTGGCAAAGCGGTAAAAGTGGAGCCGCTCCCTCCGCTACCGTTCGCACTGGCGAATTACTTTCCGGCTTATGAGGACGTCCCCAAAGGTCGAGACGTCGATCAATCGGATGGAAAGAAAGTTACCGCGCTTCCGGAGCGACCAGTCTTCCGGAATCTCGCGCAGGTCCAGGCCGAAATCCGCGCCGCCGTCAAAGCCGTCAAGGCGCCCGCCGCGCTGACGACGCCGCACCCCATCGTCGCCCGGCTACTCAAGCAGGACGCAGAGCGAAAACCTGCCTCCAGCTCCACCTATTCCTTCTCCACCTACGGAGGCCCCAAATTTTCTACGCCCGCGCAGCAGCGTCGATTGCGAGTCCTATCTTGCATTCTCACGGAACTGGCCCGTCTCGGTTGCAAGGCGAGCGGCAGCACCCATGCCGGGGAGCGCTTCAGCGTAAGTGTTGGCGGGTTCTGGACCTACATATTTCTCCATGTCGAGGTTGAACCCGCCGCGTACACTTACAGGAGCCAGCGCAGCTCCAAGCGCGTCACCCCCGAGAGGCTGCGGTTCGACATCGTCGATCACAACGATCGTACACCTGCAAAGAAAACCTGGCAGGAAGACAAGATCCCGCTCGACCAACAGATAACGGAGATAATCCAAGGCTTGCTTCTTCAGGTCGAGGAAGACACCCGAGAATGGGCACTACTACGGTACAAATGGCGTTGCGAAGATCACGAACGTGGTGTCCGAGAGGCTACGCTGGCGGCGGAGAAGGCCGAAGCCGATCGCATTGCGAGAGAAGCAGCTGCGGCCGCCGCACGGGTTGAAGCGCTCATCAGCGGGGCCGACGCGCTGGAGCGAGCCGTTCGGATCAGACGCTATGTCGCTGCCGTCCGCGCATCATACTCAGGGGATCAGGAAGCGCCGAGTGAACTGGATGACTGGACCTCGTGGGCTCTCGCCGAAGCCGATCGGATCGACCCTGTCGTTAATCGGCGTTTTGTTGAGGATCTGAGCTTGTAGGACGCTGGTGTGACTGCGGGCCGCTCGATGGTCGGATAGTCGCGAGAGCACCGAGTTCCACCTTGCAGTCTCCGTGAAGGCCGAGGGTTGCACCTCGCAGGAGTCGTGCAGTGCCCGTGATCCGGTGGGCTCCGAACACGCCAACGGTCGATCCCAGCTCGGCATGGTGAGGATACAGCAGCAGCAGATCCGTACAGTCGTAGAGCTGGCCATAGGCGACCATCTGATAGATGTCGCTCTGGCTCACGCCTCGCTTGGGATCGTCCATCTGGCGTGCGACGCGCTTCCATTTGGTGTCGATGATCAATTCGACCACGCCTCTGCGCTTCACCAGGATGTCGGGTTTAGTCATGAAACGACCCGTGCCGGTCTCAGCCTCTTCGAGGCAGTACAGCCGGCCGCCCTGGGGGTGCACGGTCAGGTCCGTACCGGCCAAGGCCTTCTTGAGCTGGCGCGCCACATACGCCTCAAACAGGCGGCTCGTGTCAAAGGTCAGGGAAAATCCCCGTGTGGCACCGCTCGACGTGTTCTGGAACCGGTCGCCGAGCAGAAGGCGCGCCAGCTCGACCAGTTCACGCCAGCGGCTATTAGTACGATCCAGGGTCAGATTGTCCCAGGCTAGGACGCTGGGCAGCACACTGCTGATGTCATAGAAGAAAGCGAGTTCGCGCAGGCGGCGCTGGTTCTCGACGGACGTCGAGACGCGGACAAGACGCTCCACCGCCGCCTTCATGATCTGGTTCAGCACGATGTCTGGCGAAAGATCGTCGTAACGGCAGGCGAGCCGGTCGGGTCGAGCGATCAGGTTGGTGAACTGGCGTGTAATGTCCAGTTGGCCCCGGACGGCCGTGAGATCGTCTTCATGCGCCAGATAACGGCGCGGCATGCCTTTGCGCACCTCATCAGCCAGCTTGCGCGCGAACAGCCCGATCAGGATCTCAAGCATGGTCTCCTTCTGCCAGCTCAGCTCCGTCATGGCGCCGGCGGCGATGTCGAGATCCAGGGCGACCCCCAGCATGTGGACCAGGCGCTGACGGATTTGGCCGTAACCTGAGGAGCTGTCCGCCCCAGGGACGTCGATCTTCGGCAGGATCTCCAGTGCGACGCCGTCGGCGGCCAGCACGCCGACAATTTGTCGAGCGCCCAAAGCTCGGCGACCATGTGTGAGAATTCGACCGCCGTCCTTGCCGCCCAGCGGCGAGGCGCGGGCCACGGCCATCAGTCGGTCAGCTGCATCCGCCGGAATAGCGTCTTCGCCCTCCCCATAGGGAAGAGACCCCCACTCGAGGACCGTTCGGCGGATCACTGGAAGTCGGCGTAGGCGTCGGACGCGAACTCCGGACGCACGGTCCAGCGCCAACGTGCATCCCCGCCTTCGAAGGCGAGACCGGCAGGCGGCTTCAACTCTGTGCGATCCAGGAATCTACCCGGTGTATCGACGTCCGCATCGCCGAGCACGAGGGCGACCTTGCCCCAGTCCTCGTAGAAGTACTCCGCCAGCAGGGGGATCACTTTGTGACGCATGACGGCGTCCACGTCGTCGCGCGAGGCGCATTTGATGAAATAGGCGTGGCCGATCTGATGTTCCCGATCGAACAGATACTCGATCCGATCATTCAGGGTGCAAAGCAGCTTCCAAGGTCGACGCCGCAGCGCGCACCGGCCGCCTTCAGCTCGGGTAGGTCCGGGTCTGGCATCAGCTCGCGAAACTCGAAGCGTCGGCGCAGCGCCGTGTCGAGCAAGGCGATGGATCGGTCAGCCGTGTTCATGGTGCCGATGACGTGCAGGTTGGTGGGAACGCCGAACGCCTGTTTCGAATAGGGCAGACGCACCGTCAGGCCGCCGCCCTCCGACGTCGTCCGCTTGTCCGGCTCCAGCAGGGTGATCAGTTCGCCGAAGACCTTGGAGATGTTGGCGCGGTTGATCTCGTCGATGATCAGGACGAAGGGCTCAGGCGGGCCGCCAGGCTCCTGGCTGGTGATGTAGCGCTCCAGGGCGCTCATGTTCAGGTCCGACGGCGTCAGCATGTACAGTGTGCGCATACTGAAGCGCTTGGCGTAAATTTCCTCGACGGGGACGCCGGTTCGGTCGCTCCAGAGCCAGTTGACGGCGCGCCGATGGAAATAGCCGCCGTCTTCACGCGGCGCGTATTCATAGGGTCCGGTGACCTCGCCGATGGCACGGAAACTGCCGTTGCCCTTGGAGACGATGACGATGTCGCCCGGCTTGATCCAGTTGCGGAACATGTCCGGGCATTGAACCGAGGCGCTGCGCGGGGTCGGCGGCTCGGCGTCAGGCTGTTCTTCTTTCCAGGCCTCGATCATGGCGTCGCGCTTGGCGAACCGGTCGTCGCTCCAATCGATCTCACCGAAACCCAAAAGGGCGTAGCCGTTCTCCAGCGACTCCTCGAACAGATAGGCGTCCTCGGGATTGGCCGCCTCCCCGATGGACATCTTGGACACCTGCCGTCCGGTCAGGTCGAAGCTCTTGCCGGTCGAGCCCTTGCTGGTGGCGGCGCGGGTGGCGATGCGATGGAAGACGCCGGGGCTGACCTCCAGGCGGAAGCCCGACTTGTCCTCATCCCCCTCCCCGTCCTTGCTCGAGACCGGCGGGCGCAGGCCCTCCACGAAGTCCTCATAGCTGTAGGACTGGTGGAAGGTGACGAACTCCACCTGGCGCGCCTCGACCAGCCGCCGATACTCCGCCTCGACAGCGGTGCGGTCATCCAGGTTCACGCCCGGCGAGCACAGCTTCACCGCCTCGCGCGCCGTGGCGAAGGTCTTTCCAGTGCCAGGCGGGCCGTAGAGGATCAGGTTGGTGGGGCTGACGACGGGCATAGACGAGGCGTGCTCCTGGGGCGCGGGATCGGGGGTGCTTCTGCCGCCCTGGAGGTACTGATCGACAAGCTGTTGGAAAGCGGCCCAGCCGCTGACTTTTACCATGGTGACGGACTGCGCATTCGGCGGGCGATGGCTCAATCTCGGCGTCAGGCCAGAGTGCCGAGCGCGATCCTGCGGATAGGTTTCAACCTTGTCGGCCAGCGGCATCGCCACATGGCTCTCGACCCAGATTTGCGCGGGCGGCCTATCGCGTTGGACGCCGATTTCCCGCCCGTCGGGCAGGCGGACGGAGAACATCTTGACCGCGTCATCCTTGATGACGTCGCCGAGACGCGCCAGAGCCGCTTCGACGGCTTCATGTGTGAAAGGGATCGGCTCAAGGTCGTAATGGAAGATGGTGGTCGAGCTGACCGGTGGCCCTTCGGTTCGGGGCGGATCGACCTCCGCAAGCTCCAAAAACTTTGATCCGGTCAGGGCTTGGCACACATTGGCCCAAGCCTGGGTGAAGCCCAGAGCGTCATGAACCGCGCGGACGGGAATGGCGACAGAGACCCGCTCCTCCTCGCGCGCCGGAATGATGTAGGTGTCCAGGGCGTATTGCCGAATGACATCTGCGGGCTTGTCGCCCGGCGCACCGCCCGCACGGAATTGGCGATACTGGCCCAGCCAGGCGCCGAAGTTCGACAGCCGACCGGCAGGCTTTTCCGAGTCGGGCAGCAGAGCGCGATAAGCTTGGCCTCCAGCCAACGCATCCTTTGTGGATCGGCGTGGAAAAGGGACCCCGTTAGCGGTGTGATCGGCGTCGAATAAG
>NZ_DAMCNG010000054.1:7490-15031 GCF_032107865.1 Brevundimonas sp. | reverse complement strand
CGCGCCCGCGCCCTGGGCCTGGCCATGCGGCTGGCCTGCGACCTGTCCGGCCGCTCGCCGCAGTTGCTGGCGAACGCCACGGCCACGGTCGAGAAAGGCGCCCTGCGCGTCACCGCCGCCAACGGCTACGCCGACATGCTGCTGGGCGAACAGACCAAACGCCGGGCCAAGGCCCTGGCCGAAGCGATGGATCTGGCGCTGAAAATCTGAAACCCTCTCCCGATGGGAGAGGGCTTGAGGCTCGGAGAGCCGAAGGCGATCCGCCAGCCGAAAGGGTGAGGGTTCGCGGGTGAAGTCGGCCGAAGGCCGTGGCTGAAGTCATGCCGCAGCTTACGCCGACTGACAGGGCAAGCCCCTCACCCTTTCGCGCAAGAACGATCGCTAACGCTCTCGTGCGCTCAAGCCCTCTCCCGCCGGGAGAGGGTTGATCAGCCCTCGATCTCGACCACTTCGACGCGGGCGCCGTTCAGCACCAGGGCGATCTCGCCCTTCTTGAGCTTCAGCGCGTCCTCGCCGAACAACTGGCGACGCCAGCCCTTCATGGCTTCGACGTCGGCATTGTCGTTCAGCGCGATCTTCTCCAGGTCGGAGACCGTGGCGATCAGCTTGGCCGCCACGCCCGCATTGTCGCTCTTGGCCTTCAACAGCACCTTCAGCAGTTCCACCACCGAGGGCGGCGCCGGTTGGTTGTTGGCCGGACGCTCCAGCTTGGGCGCATGGGCTTCCGGATCGGCCAGAACGCGCTTCAGCTCCGCCGCCAGCTCCAGCCCAAGACGCGAGCCGCCAAAGCCCTTGGGCACCGAACGCAGGCGATTGAAGGCGTCCGGGTCGGTCGGGGCCTGGACGGCGATCTCGTCGATGGCCTCGTCCTTCAGGATGCGGCCGCGCGGCTGATCGCGTTCCTGGGCCGCGCGCTCGCGCCAGACGGCGACAGCGACGAAGGCGGCCAGGTATTTGGCGTTGAACTTCTTCGGCTTCAGCCGCTTCCAGGCGTTCTCGGGCGAGGTGTCGTAGAGCGCCGGGTCCGTGACCGCGCTCATTTCCGACATGACCCAGTCTAGACGGCCTTCCTTCTGCAGCCGGTCGCGTAGCTTGGGATAGAGGGCCGACAGGTGCGTCACGTCGCCCAGCGCATAGGTCAGTTGCGCATCCGACAGCGGACGGCGCGCCCAGTCGGTGAAGCGGCTGCCCTTGTCCAGTTCCTGGCGCAGCATCTGGCGCACCAGGGCCTCATAGCTAACCTGGTCGCCGAACCCGGCGGCCATGGCGGCGACCTGGGTGTCGAACAGCGGGCGCGGCATGGCGCCCAGCTTGTTGAAGATCTCCACATCCTGTCGGGCGGCGTGGAAGACCTTCAGAATCGATTCGTCCCGCAGGATGTCGAGGAAGGGCGTCATATCCAGCCCCTCCGCCATCGGATCGATGATGGCGGCGTCCGTAGGTGAAGCCGCAGCCTGAATCAGGCACAGCTTGGGCCAGTAGGTCGTTTCCCGCATAAATTCCGTATCAACGGTGATGTACGGGGCCTTGGCCAAACGATCGCAGAAGGCGATCAGCGCGTCATTGGTGGTGATTGGCGTCATTCCGATGCTATAGCCCCGCGCGACGCCGTCGTGGCAAGAGCGCCGCGACATATTTTCGCCCCCGATTTCGAGCCGTGACCGATGAGCGACACCCCTGAGGCCCTGAAAAACGGTCTGACCTACGCCGACGCAGGCGTGGATATCGACGCCGGAGAACAGCTGGTCGACGCGATCAAGCCCCTGGCCAAGTCCACACGCCGCCCCGGCGCAGAGGCCTCGCTGGGCGGTTTCGGCGCCCTGTTCGACCTCAAGGCCGCCGGTTTTGAAGACCCGCTGATCGTCACCACCACGGACGGCGTCGGCACCAAGTTGAAGATCGCCATCGAAACCGGCCGCCATGACGGCGTGGGCGTCGATCTGGTCGCCATGTGCGTCAACGACCTGCTGGCGCAGGGCGCAGAGCCGCTGATGTTCCTGGACTACTACGCCACGGGCAAGCTGGACGTGGACGCCGCGCGCCGCGTCGTCGCCGGCATCGCCGAGGGCTGCCGCCAGTCCGGCAGCGCCCTGGTCGGCGGCGAGACGGCCGAAATGCCGGGCATGTATTCGGGCGGCGATTACGACCTGGCCGGCTTCTCGGTCGGCGCCGTCGAGCGCGGCAAGGTGCTGCCCTATCTGGACCAGCAGAAACCGGGCGACGTCATCATCGGCCTGGCCTCATCGGGCCCGCACTCGAACGGCTATTCCCTGATCCGCAAGGTGGTCGAGAAGTCCGGCCTGGCCTGGGGCGACGACGCCCCCTTCGCCAAGGACTGCACCCTGGCCCAGGCTCTGATGGAGCCGACCCGCATCTATGTGAAGCCGGTGCTGCCGCTGATGAAGGCGGACCTGATCAAGGGCGCGGCCCACATCACGGGCGGCGGCCTGATCGAAAACCCGCCGCGCTGCATCGCCGAGGGCCTGGAAGCCAGCTTCGACTGGGACGCCTGGCCGATGCCTGCCGTCTTCCAGTGGCTGGGCGAGACGGGCGGCATTTCGGATCACGAGATGCGCCGCACCTTCAACTGCGGCGTGGGCTTCATCCTGATCGTCGCACCCGAGAACGTCGAGCCGGTACTGGCCGCCCTGCTGAACGCGGGCGAGACGGCGTTCGTCTGCGGGCAACTGCAGGCGGCGTAAGGCGTCGCCGCTTCGGATAAGACAAAGGCCCCAGTCAGCGACTGGGGCCTTTTTTTCTGCGCTCGCATTTCTCTACCGCTCACCCCGGCGGACGCCGGGGCCCAGTGAGAACCTCAAGCGCCGAGCCTAAGGCCAAAGGACTGGATCCCGGCTTCCGCCGGGACGAGCGGAGAGAGGTATCTCCTTAGCGCAGGCCGCCGTTCTGCGTCTCGTCGTAGAACTTGGCCATGTCAGTGTAGAGCTGCTCCAGCGCCGGGCGGGCCGTGTACATCATGTGGCCGCCTTCATAGTAGGTGAACTCCAGGTTCCCGCGCAGGTGCGGCTCCAGCATCATCTGGGCTAGGTCGTACTCCGTGCTGAAGAAGGGCGTGGCGGCGTCGTAGTAGCCGTTCAGCGCCAGTACCTTCAGGTGCGGATTGCGGCGGATGGTCGTGGCCAGGTCGACCGCCGTGTTCGGCGTGGTCTGCGGGCCGCCGACCGGCGGGCGGTGGCCCCAGTCCCAGTCGAAGCCCGGCAGGCCGCGCGCCGACTGGCGATAGTCCATGTCCGTCCGATAGTTCAGCGTCGTGGCCACATAGTCGCGGAAGATGCTGAAATAGGCGCCGGTGATGGCGCTGCTGGAGGGGTCTTCCTCGGGCGAACCGCCGACCGCATTGGCGTCAATGCCCAGATAGCGGGTGTCCAGACGGCCGACCGTCTGGCGACGGTCGCGCAGCAGCTCCTTGCGGAAGGGGCTGAGCTCAAGGCGCAGATTGGCCTGATCCAGCACCGTCGGCGAAATGCCGATCAGGGCGCTCATCTGCTGGGCGATCTGGGCGCGCTCGGCGTCCGAGATCAGGTGCCCCTTCGACAGAGCCGCCGCATAGGGGCCGATGGCGAATTCGCGGGCGCGCTGGACGTGTTCCTCCAGGCTGGGCTTGTTCGGGATCTTGTTGTGATACCAGGCCGTCGCCGCATAGGTCGGCAGGAGGGTGACGAAGTTCTGCGGATAGCCCGGCTGGCGCACGCCGTAGTTCATGATCGACGACAGCAGGACCACGCCGTTCAGCGACATGCCGCGATCTTCCAGCTGATGCACCAGGGCGCCGGCGCGCAGGGTGCCGTAGCTTTCGCCCAGCACGTATTTCGGGCTGGACCAGCGGTCGAACTTGGTCGTGTAGCGCATGATGGCGCGGGCGAAGGTGTCCGCGTCCTGATCCACGCCCCAGAAGGCCGAACCCGGTGTCTCGCCCAGCGGGCGCGAATAGCCGGCGCCGACCATGTCGATGAAGACCAGGTCGGTCTTGTCCAGCAGGGTCATGTCGTTGGGCGCCAGGTTGAACGGCCCCGGACGCTCGACCACGGGAGCGTCGGTCTGGACCCGCATCGGGCCGAAGGCGCCCATGTGCAGCCACACCGTCGGCGAACCCGGCCCGCCGTTGAACATATAGGTGATCGGGCGACGACCGACCGGCTGCCCGTCCAGCGTATAGGCCACATAGAAGAGGCTGGCCGTCGGCATGCCCGCGTCGTTGCGGACCGTCAGGGTGCCCGCCGTGGCCTTGTAGCGCATGGCGCGGCCGTGGGCGGTGATCGAGTGGCTGGTCGTCACCGTCTGCTCATCGGCGCTGGCGCGGGCCCAGTTCTTCTCGATCTGTTCGGCGTTGGCGTTGCGCAGGCGTTCGGCCGCCGAGCGGATCGGACCCGAACCGCCGCTGGACGCGGCTTCCTGAGCCATGGAAACGGCCGGCGCGGCCAACAGGGCCGCAGCGCAGGCGGCGGTCAACAGACGACGCATATAGGATACTCCCCCTAGGATGCCGGACTCTCCGGCGGATCGACGCTAGCGCCGCCGTTTCCGAAGAAGCAACGGAGTTTGCGTCAGTTGATCGACATTCGTTCGGCGGCGACGCGCCCTCCCCTTCGCCTTGAAGTCCCTCTTGCTAAGTCGCCGTCGGGGCCGCATGGCAGTCGCGCCTTTTCAAACGCACGAGCCGCCCATGTCCGTCGCCAAAACCCGCGTCGCCGTCCTGATCTCGGGAACCGGCTCGAACATGGCCAGCCTGATCGCAGCGGGCCAGACGGCGGACGCGCCGTATGAGGTCGTGGTCGTCGTCTCCAACATTGCGGGCGCAGGCGGTCTGGCCAAGGCCGAGGCGGCGGGCGTCGAGGCGTTGACCGTCGAACACAAACCCTTCGGCAAGAACCGAGAGGCGCATGAGCGCGCCCTAGACGCCCTGTTGGTCGAGCGCGGCGTTCAGGTCGTGGCCCTGGCCGGATACATGCGCCTGCTGACGCCGTGGCTGGTCGGGAAATGGGCGGGCCGGATGCTGAACATCCACCCGTCGCTGCTGCCGCTTTATCCCGGCCTGAACACCCACGCCCGCGCCATCGAGGCCGGAGACCTTGAGGCGGGCTGCACCGTCCACATCGTCACCGAAGGCGTCGACGAAGGCCCTGTTTTGGGCCAGGCGCGCGTGCCGATCCTGCCCGACGACACGCCCGACATCCTGGCGGAACGGGTCAAGGCGGCGGAGCACGGCCTTTATCCCCAGGCGCTCGCCGATTTCGTTCGCAGCGCCTGATCCTTAACGATTTTTAATGCGACAGCAGGTCGCAGGCGGGCGCAGTTTGCCGGCAAGCACGAATGCACCGGCCTTGCGGCGCAATCGCGCATGCCTGCACCACTGGGAAAGACCCGATGATGAAAACCCGCCTGATGGGCGCCACCGCCATGGCCGTCGCCCTCGCCTTCACGGCCCAACCGACCCTCGCACAACACGCCCACGCCTCCACGACCGCCTCCAACGCGCCCGAGATCAAGCCGTGGGGCTTTGATCTGGACGGTCGCGACCTGACGGTGAAGCCGGGCGACGACTTCAACGCCTACGCCAACGGCGTCTATCTGCGTGACACCCAGATCCCGGCCGACAAGGCCCGCTTCGGCCCGTTCGACGTTCTGTATGAGAACTCGCAGGCCCAACTGCGCGCCATCATCGAGGCCAGCGCCGCCAACCCGACCAACGACAACGCCCGCAAGGTCGGCGCCCTGTACGCCAGCTTCATGGACGAGGCCCGTGTAAACCAGCTCGGCGCCCAGCCCCTGGCCGCCGACCTGGCCGCCATCCGCGCCGTCGCGAACCACAGCGACATGGCCCGTCTGATGGGCGCCAGCCACGAAGGCTTCGGCGGCTCCCTGTTCGGAGTGGCCGTGTTCGAGGATCTACAGAACCCGAACATCAACTCAGCCTATCTGGGCCAGGGCGGCCTGGGCCTACCGGACCGCGACTATTATCTGAAGCCCGACTTCGCCACCCAGCGCGAAGCCTATGTCGTCTATGTGACCCGCGCCCTGACCGCCGCCGGCTGGAGCAACCCGGCTCAGGCCGCCGCCGACATCCTGGCCTTCGAGACCAAGGTCGCCGAGAAGCACTGGACCACGGTCGAGCGTCGCCAGATCGACAAAATCTACAACCCGACCGCCGTCTCGCAGCTGTCGACCTTCGCGCCGGGCTTCGACTGGACCGCCTTCCTGCAGGCCTCCAAGGTCGAGAGCGTGCCGACCCTGGTGCTGATGGAGAACACCGCCATCCCCGGCATCGCCCAGGTGTTCGCCGACACGCCGATCGAGACGCTGAAGGCCTGGCAGGCCTTCCAGACCGTCGATCAGGCCAGCCCCTATCTGTCCGACGCCTTTGTCGACTCGCGCTTCGAGTTCCGCGGCAAGACCCTGCGCGGCCAGCCGGAGAACCGCCCGCGCTGGAATCGCGGCGTCGCCCTGGTCGACGGTCAGTTGGGCGAGGTTCTGGGTCAGGAATACGTCCGCCTGCACTTCCCCGCCTCGTCCAAGACGCAGATGGAGCAACTGGTCGCCAACCTCAGCGCCGCCATGACCGAGCGCCTGAAGGCCCTCGACTGGATGAGCGACGCCACCCGCGCGCAGGCCATCGAGAAGATGTCCAAGTTCGGCGTGAAGATCGGCTATCCCGAGAAGTGGCGCAGCTATGACGGGCTGGAGCTGACGGCGGGCGACCTCTACGGCAACGTCGAGCGCGCCTCCGCCTTCGACTGGGCCTGGAACCGCAGCAAGATCGGCCAGCCGGTCGATCCGCTAGAATGGGGCATGACGCCCCAGACGGTGAACGCCTACTACAACCCGCCGCGCAACGAGATCGTCTTCCCGGCCGCCATCCTGCAGGCGCCCTTCTTCGATCCGAACGCCGATCCGGCGGTCAACTACGGCGGCATCGGCGCCGTGATCGGCCACGAGATCACCCACGGCTTCGACGACCAGGGCCGCAAGACCGACGCCAACGGTGTGCTGCGCGACTGGTGGACGCCGGAAGACGCCGCCCGCTTCGAGGAACGCGCCAAGACCCTGGGCGCCATCTACAACGCCCAGGAGCCGGTCCCCGGCACGCCCATCAACGGCGAGCTGACCATGGGCGAGAACATCGCCGACCTGGGCGGCCTGCTGATGGCGCTGGACGCCTACAACCGCAGCCTGAACGGCCAGCCGGCCCCGGTGATCGACGGCCTGACCGGCGAACAGCGCGTCTTCCTGGGCTGGGCCCAGGTCTGGCGCGAGAAGTCGCGTGAAGAGGCTCTGAAAGAGCAGCTGACCACCGACCCGCACTCGCCCGGCATGGCGCGCGCCGCCACCCCGCCGCGCAACATCGATGCCTGGTACGCCGCCTTCGGCGTCACCCCGGATCAGGCGGAATACATCGCCCCCGATAAGCGCGCCCGCATCTGGTAAGCGGCGCGTCCGGCGACGGGCAAAAGGAAAGGGCGTCGGCTTCACAGCCGACGCCCTTTTTTCTCCTCCCCATTTCATGGGGAGGTGGATCGGCGGCGATA
>NZ_DAMCNG010000054.1:0-7419 GCF_032107865.1 Brevundimonas sp. | reverse complement strand
GCTTGATTCCGCGGAGCTGGGATTAGATCAAGGCGTATCTTCGCCCCGCCGCAGCAAGCCCCTCCACCACTTCGTGGTCCCCCTCCCCACTCTGTGGGGAGGAAAGCGGTTACTCGTGCGGCTTCTTCGGCGTGGTGGCGGCGCCTGCGACAGCGCCGATGACGCCGCCGGCGACGGTCGCGCCGGTATTGCCGCCGATCGCCTGACCGGCGACCGCGCCGCCCAGGGCGCCCGTGGCGGCGCGTTGTTCCGTCGTGGTGCCGCAGGCGGCCAGCAGGGCCGTCAGGCCGATCACCGGGGCAAGCTTCAGCATCGTCTTCATGGCGGTCATCCTTGTTCTTCTTCGAGAGACAGCGTGACCATGAAAACGAAACGGCCCGCCCCCGGTTCCGAGGGCGGGCCGAATTGTCACACAGCTTGACCGCAAACGATCAGGCCGCGTCGGGTCCAAAATCAGCCGACGATGTCAGCGTCCGTGAAGAACTGGGCGATTTCGATGCCGGCGTTTTCCAGCGAGTCCGAACCGTGGACCGAGTTCTCGCCGATCGACAGGGCGAACAGCTTGCGGATGGTGCCTTCAGCGGCGTCGTTCGGGTTGGTGGCGCCCATGACTTCGCGGTATTTGGCGACGGCGCCTTCGGCTTCCAGCACCTGCACGACGACCGGCTCGGCGATCATCTGCGAGACCAGTTCGCCGTAGAAGGGACGCTCGGCGTGCACTTCGTAGAATTTCTTGGCCTGGGCTTCGGTCAGCTTGATGCGGCGTTGAGCCACGATACGCAGGCCAGCGCCTTCGATGACGGCGTTGATGGCGCCCGTCAGGTTGCGGCGGGTGGCGTCCGGCTTGATGATCGAGAACGTACGTTCGGTCATGGGAGTGACTTCTTGTTTGGGAGTTTGAGGGTCGGCGGCTTATAGCGAGCGCCGCACATCTTTCCAATATCCCCGCGCGTAAGCCTTTTTCTTTCCGGTTCCCATGCTGCAGATCAAAAACCTGACCTACAACGCCTGGGGCCGCGAGTTCCTGGACGACGCCTCCATCAGCCTGCCCCCGGGCTCCAAGGTCGGCCTGGTCGGCCGCAACGGCATCGGCAAGTCGACGCTGTTCAAGCTGATCCTGGGCGAGCTGGCCGCCAACGGCGACGAAATCTCCCTGCCCAAGACCGCGCGCATCGGCTCGGTCGATCAGGAACACCCCGCCACGCCCGTCAGCGTTCTGGACACCATTCTGGAAGCCGACGTCGAGCGCCACGACCTGCTGACCCGGCTGGAAA
Source organism: Brevundimonas sp. (assembly GCF_032107865.1). Classification (GTDB taxonomy): domain Bacteria; phylum Pseudomonadota; class Alphaproteobacteria; order Caulobacterales; family Caulobacteraceae; genus Brevundimonas. The sequence goes on along the minus strand of NZ_DAMCNG010000054.1, from coordinate 6,145 downwards.
CCGCCGCCCCCGAGGACATGGGCGAGATATGGGGCCGCCTGATCGAGATCGACGCCGACAGCGCCCCTGCCCGTGCGTCCGAAATCCTGGCCGGTCTGGGCTTCAGCCATGACGACATCCTGCGCCCCATGGCCGAGTTCTCGGGCGGGTGGCGGATGCGTGTGGCCCTGGCCGCCGCCCTGTTCGCCGAACCGGACATGCTGCTGCTGGACGAACCGACCAACTACCTCGATCTGGAAGGCGCCCTGTGGCTTGAGCAGCGGCTCAAACGCTATCCGCACACGGCCCTGATCATCAGCCACGACCGCGAGCTGCTGAACGGCGTCTGCACCCACATCCTGCAGCTGTCGAACCGCAAGCTGGACCTCTACACCGGCAACTACGACACCTTCGAAAAGACGCGGGCCGAGAAGCTGCGCCTGATGGAGGCCAACAAGTCCAAGCAGGACGCCGAGCGCGCCCACCTGCAGAAGTTCATCGACCGCTTCAAGGCCAAGGCGTCCAAGGCCACTCAGGCCCAGTCGCGCGTCAAGCGGCTGGAGAAGATGCAGCGCATCGAACTGCCGCCGGAAGAGCGCGTCGCCCCCTTCACCCTGCCTTCGCCGGAACGCCCCCTGCCCCCGCCGCTGATCCGGCTGGAGAAGGCCAACGTCGGCTATGAGCCGGGCAAGCCGATCCTGAAGAACCTGAACCTGCGGATGGATCTGGACGACCGCATCGGCCTGCTGGGCGTCAACGGCGCGGGCAAGTCGACCTTCGCCAAGCTGATCGCCAAGGCCCTGACCGTCGAGACGGGCGAGTTCCATCGCGACGGCAAGATGCGCGTGGGCTGGTTCCACCAGCACCAGATCGAGGCGATGGACCCGACCGACACGCCGCTGGAGATCATCCGCCGCGCCATGCCGGACGCCTCAGAGAGCAGCCGCCGTTCGCGTCTGGCCCAGTTCGGCCTGCCGTTCGAGAAGCAGGAGACCACCGTCGCATCGCTGTCGGGCGGCGAGCGGGCGCGCCTGCTGCTGAATCTGGTGGCGATGGATGCGCCGCACATCCTGATCTTGGACGAACCGACCAACCACCTGGACATCGACAGCCGCCGCGCCCTGCTGGACGCGCTGAATGAATATACGGGCGCGGTCATCCTGATCACCCACGATCGCTCGCTGATGGAGCTGGTGGCCGACCGCCTGTGGCTGGCCGCCGACGGATCGGTGAAGCCGTTCGACGGCGACATGGACGACTATCAGAAGTTCGTCCTCGACCGCGCCAAACAAGCCGGGATGAAGCCGAGCCAGGTCAAGCATGAAGAGGTCGCCGCCGAGGCTCCGACGCCCGCAACCGCGCCCAAGGCCGAGAAGAAGAAAGGCCCCTCGCCCTCGACCCTGCGTCACGCGGTGAAGAAGGCGGAAGAGAAGATGGCCCAGCTGACCGCCGACCTGGCGCGTCTGGACGACGACCTGGCCAACGCCGCCGTCAATGATCCCAAGAAGCTGGAAGGCCTGACCCGCTCACGCGCCAAAACCCAGGCCGACCTGGATCAGGCTGAAGTCGACTGGATCGCCGCCGAAGAAGCTCTGGCCGAGGTGGCGTGATGAGCAAGGCGCCGCCCCTGCTGACCAAGGACGAGATGCAGGAGGCGGCTGCCCGGCTGCAGGCCTATCTTCGCGACGAGATGGAGGTCGAGGTCGGCCGCCTGCCCGCCGAAATGCTGGTCGAGTTCATCGGCCGGGACATCGGCCGCCTGTTCTACAACCGCGGCCTGCGCGATGCGGAGACTGTCGTGCGCCAGAAGGTAGAGGACGTCGCCGACGCCCTCTACGGCCTGGAGCGATAGTTATCCCCCTCACCCCGACGTCCGCCGGGATGAGCGGATATTCTATGAGCCTCAGCCGCAGCTGACGCGCGTCACGACGTTGGTCTTGTCGTCGTAGGTGAATGTCACGCGGTTGTCGCGATAGTCCATGGTCGCCGCGCAGCTGCTGCACAGGACGCGGAAGATGCGGCCTTCCGGCGCGGTCGGAATGGTCGAGCGATTGCGGCCCACATACTCCTGATAGTCGCTGGCCTTGCAGGCGACGGGCGTCGCCTCGCCGCCGGGCGTCGGCGTCGCGCCGCCGCCCTGGGTCGGGGCGCAGGCGGCCAGGGCGAGGAAGCTCACAGCGGCGCTCAGGGTCAGAATCGTCTTCATGGCGGCGTCCTTTCGATCAGCCGCAGCGAACCTGTTCGACCAGGCCCGTCTGCTGATTGTAGAAAATATTCAAGCGATAAGGCGAATAATCTTCGGTCACGGGACAGGTCGTGCAAGCGACGCGACGGTTCACAACATCCACCGGAACGGGAATCTGGCTGCGCGGTTTCCCGACCAGCCACTGAAGCTCGCCGGCCTTGCACATGTCGCCATCGATGTTGCGGACGCCCGGTTCGGACAGATAGGGCCGTTCAGTCGAGGAAACCGGCGTCCGGACGGGCGTGGTCGGCTGGCCGGTGGGCCGGGCGGGCGGCGAGGCGCAGGCTGACAGGGCGACCAAGCCCACGCCCACGCCCAGGATCAGGCCGCCTTTTCCCAGCGGCCCTCGTCCGATTGTTTCCAGTAGGCCAGGTCCGCGCCGTCCGCCTTCAGCGTCCGCCAGCGCCCGCGCGCATGGTTCAGCGCCTGCTCGTCCCGACCGTCGAAGATGATGAAGCAACGTGCGAACTCCTGCGTGGCCCCAAGCTCTGAATCATCGACGATGAACAGCGCCTGAGCGCCATTCAGATTCTCGCCTGATTCGGACAGGAGCACAGGCTGGCGCGCGGCATGGTCGCCATCGGCCCGTCCGTGAGGCAGGAAGCTGTCGTCGCGGTAAGTCCACAACAGCTCGTCGATATCGTCGAGCCGGTGCGAGGTCGCGCCCCGGATCAAGGCGCGCCAGCCCCGCTGAAGCGTGCGCTCCAGCAGGGTCGGCAGCACCTGGTCCAGCGTCGAGCGCTCCAGGTGGTAGAACCAGATTTCCGGCTTGGCGTCAGACACCCGGCCCTACCCCTTCAAGGACGTTTTCAGCTTTCGTAGTGGTCGGCGACCATGCGGTCGAGCAGACGCACGCCATAGCCCACGGCGCCGTCCGGCACGGTCGGGTTCTTGGAATCCTTCACCCAGGCGGTCGAGGCGATGTCGATGTGCGCCCACGGCGTGCCGTTGGTGAAGCGCTGCAGGAACAGGGCGGCGGTGATCGAGCCGCCGGCGCGGCCGTTGCCCATGTTCTTCACATCGGCGATCGGGCTGTCGATATGACGCTCATATTCCGCCGGGATCGGCAGGCGCCAGGACTTCTCGCCCACCTTCGGACCGGCGTCGGCGATGTTGGCGGCCAGTTCGTCGCTGTTGGTGAAGACGCCCGCATATTCCAGGCCCAGCGAGATGATGATGGCGCCCGTCAGGGTGGCCAGGTCGATCATGAACTTCGGCTTGAAGCGGTCCTGCGTGTACCAGAGCGCGTCCGCCAGGACGAGGCGGCCCTCGGCGTCGGTGTTCAGCACCTCGATGGTCTGACCCGACATGGAGGTGACGACGTCGCCCGGACGCTGGGCGTTTCCGTCCGGCATGTTCTCAACCAGGCCCAGAACGCCGACGACGTTGACCTTGGCCTTGCGGCCGACCAGGGCGTGCATGAGGCCGGCCACGGCGGCGGCGCCGCCCATGTCCCACTTCATCTCTTCCATGCCGTCGGCGGGCTTCAGGCTGATGCCGCCGGTGTCGAAGCAGACGCCCTTTCCGACGAAGGCGATGGGGGCCTCGCCCGCCTTGCCGCCGTTCCACTGGATGACGGCCAGCTGGCTTTCACGCACCGAGCCCTGGCCGACGCCGAGCAGCGAGCCCATGCCCAGCTTCTCCATCTCGGCCTCGCCCAGGATCTCGACCTTGGCGCCCAGGGCCTCCAGCTCCTTCACGCGGCGCGCGAACTCGGCCGGGTACAGGATGTTGGCGGGCTCAGACACCAGATCGCGCGAGAACAGGACGGCGTCGGCCACGGCCGACAGCGGCTCGAAGGCGGCTTCGGCGGCCTTCACGTCCGAGGTTACGACGCGCACGGTCGTCACCGACGGAATGTTGTCGGCCTTCTGCTTGGTCAGATATTTGGCGAAGCGGTAGGCGGCCAGGCGCACGGCGAAACCGGCGCGGGCGGCCAGTTCCGGCGACAGGTGCGAAGCGTCGATGGTCAGGATTTCGGCGCCCGACAGCTTGGCGGCGTGATAGGCGGCGGCCGCGGCGGTTTCGACCGCCAGATCGTCCAGCTTGTCCGCCGCGCCCGCGCCGACCAGCAGGACGGCGTTCGCGTCGATCCCGGCCGGGGCCGCGACGTTCAGGCTGCTGTTGGCGGCGCCGGTGAAGCGGCTGTTCTTCATCGCCTTGGCCAGGGCGCCCGAGGCGGCCTGATCTAGCGCCGAACCGGCGCCGGCGAGGGCTCGTCCTTCATGCACCAGCACGGCGAGAATTTCGGCTGCGCCCGACGAAGCGACGAATTCGATTTTCATGAAACTGACTCCAGACCGAGAAATCATGCCCCGGCCACGCTTGAATTTGCCATGGTCGCGGCGACGGTTTCGTCGGGGCGGCCGGATGTGTATTACATGGCTCGCATCGCCCTGGGCTGCAACACGTTCGCAGCCGATTATACGACCTTACCCGCCGCATGACCCTGATTCAGAGGTATCTTTTCCGTCAGATCGGGCTGCCCATCGTGGCGGCCGTCGCGGCGCTGGTCGGCATCGGCCTGCTGAGCCAGAGCCTGGATCAGCTGGAGGTCATCGTCGAGCGCGGCCAAAGCGTCTGGGTCATGGTCAAGCTGACCCTGCTGGCCCTGCCCCAGCTAATCGCCGTCATCCTGCCCATAGGCCTGTTCGTCGGCGCTTTGATCGCCCTGACGCGGCTGCAACGCGAGCAGGAGCTGACCGCCGCCTACGCCGCCGGGGTCAGCCGCTGGGCGCTGATCCGGCCCGCCCTGCAGATCGCCCTGATCGTCACGGTCATCGCCCTGCTGGTGAACGTTTTCGTCCAGCCCTGGGCCCAGCGTGAGGGCCGCCGCCAGGCCTTCGCCATCCGCACCGATCTGGCCGCCCTGCTGGTCGAGGAAGGACGTTTTGTCCAGGGGCCGGACGGCCTGACCGTCTACGTCCAACAGATCGAGCAGAACGGTCTGATGAAGAATCTCTTCGTCTATCTGGACAACGGCAAGACGGTCACGACCTGGGACGCCGAGACGGCCCGCTTCGGCCGCGTCGATGGCCTGCCGGTGCTGACCATGCAGAACGGGTCCATGCAGCGCTATTCCTCGCGCGAGGTGCTGAACCAGCTGTCATTCGACCAGCAGGTGTTCGACCTGTCGCCCTACGCCAAGACCACCGAGCGCATCCGCTTCAAGCCGTCGGACCTGTGGCTGACGGACCTGTTCGATCCGACGCCCGCCCTGTTGGAAAGCGCCGGGACGCGCGGCGAATTGGCGGCTGAGGGTCATTCGCGCCTGGCCTCGCCCCTCTACGCCCTGGCGGCCATGGCCTTTGCGCTGGCGGCCATCCTGGGCGGCGCCTTCAGCCGCAGCGGCTACGCCGGGCGCATCGCCAAGGCGGCGGGCGCCTTCCTGATCCTGCGCGTCATCGGCTACGGCCTGGTGGCGGGCAGCGCCTGGAACGGCGCGCTGAACATCCTGCAATACGTCGTGCCGCTGGCCGCCACATTCCTGGCGCTACGCATCCTGTTCCGCGCGCTTAAGCCGCGCCGCCGCCGCACCTGGGCGCCGCTGGAACGCCTGAAGGCGAGATTCGCATGAAGCTTCGTCTCGGTCGCATCGAACGCTATGTGCTGATCCAGCAGATGAAGTCGCTGGGCATGGCGCTGGCCGTCATCGCCGCCCTGGTCATGCTGATCGACTTCGTCGAGGTGTCGCGCGGGCTGAACTCGTCCGGCGAGCTGTCGGGCGGGCGCATCCTGGGCCTGGTGCTGGTCAAGTCGCCCTCGGTGATCGTGCAACTGCTGCCCTTCGTCTTCCTGTTCGGAACGCTGGGCGCCTTCGTCAGCCTGAACCGGCGCAGCGAGCTGATCGCCATGCGGGCGGCGGGCGTCTCGGCCTGGCGCTTCGTCCTGCCTGCGGCGGGCGCCGCCGTGGCGCTGGGC
>NZ_DAMCNG010000053.1:0-15198 GCF_032107865.1 Brevundimonas sp. | reverse complement strand
TGCTGGATGAGGTCGGCGTGGGTCATCTGGCGGATCGCGGCGTGGCCGAGATGTCGGGCGGCGAGCGGGCGCGCGTCCTGCTGGCCCGCGCCTTGACGGTTCCCGCTCCCTTGCTGGTGGCGGACGAGCCGATCGCCGGGCTGGACCCCGACGCCCAGCTTCTGGTGCTTGAGAGGCTGCGCGCGCGCGCTGACGCCGGGTATGGCGTTCTGGTCAGCCTGCATGACCTGACCTTGGCCGCACGCTTCGCCGACCGGGTCGTGGTGCTGGATCAGGGGCAGACGGCGGCGGAGGGGGCGCCGACCGAGGCCCTGTCGCCGCACGTGCTGAAGACGGTGTTCAATCTGGACGCCGTCTGGTTGGAGGCGTTGGACGGGCCGCTGCTGGCGGCCCGCCGCCTGTCGTCCTAGGGTTGATACGGACGCGGGCCGGTGTTCGGCGGCGTGCCGCGCGCGAGGTCCGCTGAAGGCGTCAACGGCGCCGAGCCGCCGTTCAGGCGGGCGCGATAGACCTGCATGTTCTCCATCACCCGCATCATATAGTTGCGCGTCTCGGTGAAGGGGGCGCACTCGATGAAGTCGATGGGGTCGACCTGGGCCTGGCGCGGGTCGCCGCAGCGCGCGGTCCATTGCGGCGGACGCGCCGGTCCGGCGTTGTAGCCGACGGCGGCCAGCAACGGCGATCCGCCGAAGTTGTTCATCAGTTCGCCCAGGTGATAGCTGCCCAGGGTCATGTTGACCTCCGGATCCCACAGCTGTTCAGAGCTGAAGGAGCGGCCCATGCGTCGCGCCACGCCCTGCGCCGTCGCGGGTAGAAGCTGCATCATGCCTCGTGCATCGGCATGCGAGCGAACCAGGGGATCGAAGCTGGATTCCTGACGGGTGATGGCCAGGGCGAACTCGTTCGGCGCCATGCCCGGAACCTGTTGCGGCAGACGGATCGGATACATGCGCTCGGGCATGACGAAGCCGCGCTGGCTGGCGGCGCGGCCGACCATCATTGATCCGAACTGATCGCCGTAGCCCTGCATCAGGTCGAACAACTGCGACAGGTCGTAGGGCGAAGGCAGCGCATCATCCAGATGATAGGCGAAGACCCGCATCAGGTTCTTTTCGCCGATCTGGCCCAGGATGCGGGTGGCGCGCACTACCTCATTGCCCTCGAAGCGGTTGACGTCTTCCGCCGATGGGGAGGGTTCGCCCGGCAGGGTCAGGGTCGTCGCGCCCGCCTTTTCCGCGGCCAACTGGCCGTAGAAGGTCTGCCAGTGCTCGGCGCCAGCCTGATACCAGCGCTGGGCGTCCTCACGATTGCCCCGCGCCTCGGCCGCACGGCCGAGCCAGTATAGGGCGCGGCCCTGTGTGATCGGGGTCGAGGAGGCGTTACGCAGGACTTCGAAATGCTGGGCCGCCGTCGCTGGATCGTTGAGCTTGGTCAGAGCGACCCAACCGGCGAAGAACTCGGCGTCGACCTTGCGTTCGCCCGAGGGGAAGCCGTGGCCGTTCATGGCGGCGTAGGCGGCGCGGGAGTCGCCGCGTTGCAGGGCGTCCAGGAAGTAGTTGCGGCGCTCGCTCCACAGGGTGTTCTGACCGTCGGCGTGCGACGGCGCGGCGGGCAGGGCGGACAGAAGCGGGAAGGCTTCTGACTGGCGTCCAGCTGAGCGCAACAGGCGCACCCGCTCCAGCACCACAGCCGGGTCGCTGGCCTGCGCGGGGCTGAGGCCGCTGACGATGACGTCGGGGGCGTAGGCGGTGCGCAGCGCCATCACGGTGTTGGCGACGGCCTGGCGGTCAGCCGGAACCAGAGCGACCATCGCGCGCGTCGCCGGGCCGTGCGGCCCCAGTAGCAGCATGTTCAGCCGCGTGACGTGGTCGTCGCTGGTCAGCCAGCCGCTCCAGCGCGAATAGATCCGGCTTTGCTGGGCCTCTTCAAAGCTCTGGGTGCGCCACCAGTCGCGAATCAGCGTCTGGGCCTCCTGGCGTCGGCCTGTCTGCTCTAGGGCGCCGGCCAGGGCGACGGCGCCTTCAGCCGTGGTCGGGGCGCTCCCGTTGAAGAAGGCCAGCACGGCGTCCGGCGATTGGCCCGCCATGTCCAGCGCGCGCTCGCCCGCAGCCCGGCGCGAATCGCCGCGCGGCCAGTTCGCCAGGTCGGTCTGCGCCAGCGCCAGGTCGCTGTAGGACATCTGCTTGTCCGAGGTGTCGACCAGCGCCCACTCGACCAGCTTGCGCGCGGCCGGATCGGAAATGCGCGCCATGATGGACTGCGTGCCCACGACGTCGCGCGCCCGCGCGGCCGTGAGGCCCTGTTGCACCAGGGCGGCGTCCTGGCTGCTGATTATGCCGCCCTGACTGGCGGAATAGGGTGTCGGCGTGCTGTTCAGCACGTCCTGAGCCGGTGGAGTCAGAATCGCCAGGGCGGCGGCCACGGTCGTCGCGATCATCAGATATCTGATCCTCATTCATCTTTGGTTGCGGCCAAGCGGCGGGCAACCTACCCTTTGCCGATTAGTGACGGGCGGAACGCCGCCCATTTCTCCGCACAGGTATGTTGTTCCCATGACCGCCCCCTTGTTCAAGGGCGTGATCACCGCCCTGATCACACCTCTTCGTGACGGAAACGTGGACGAGACCGCTTTCAAGCGCCTGTTGGAACGCCAGATCGCCGCTGGGGTTCACGGCGTCGTGCCGATGGGCACCACGGGCGAGAGCGCGACCCTGCATCTGGACGAACACAAGCGCGTGGTTGAACAGTGCGTCGAAATCGCCGCCGGACGCATCCGCGTCATCGCGGGCGCGGGCTCGTCCGCAACGGACAAGGCGATCGAGCTGACCCGCTTCGCCAAGACGGTTGGCGCCGACGGCGCCCTGGTCGTCACCCCCTATTACAACCGCCCCTCGCAGGCCGGGATGCAGGCGCATTTCGAAGCCGTGGCCGACGCGGTGCAGTTACCGATCCTGCTGTACAACGTGCCGGGGCGCACGGGCGTGGACCTGTCGAACGAGACGGTTGCGGCTCTGTCGGCGCACCCGAATATCGTCGGCATCAAGGACGCCACGGGCGATGTGGCGCGAGCCAGCTGGATGCGCGCCAGCATCGACGGCGCTTTCGACCTGATCTCGGGCGATGATTCCAGCTATCTGGGCTATGCGGCCCACGGCGGCGTGGGCGTCATCTCCGTGACCTCTAACGTCGCGCCCGAGGCGATGGTCGCCTTGCACGATGCGATCCAGGTCGGTGACTTCGCCGCCGCACGGTCGTGGCAGGAACGCCTGATCGGCCTGCACAAGGCGCTGTTCCTCGACAACTCGCCGTCGCCGACCAAATACGCTTTGGCCAAGCTGGGCCTGTGCACGGAAGAGGTCCGTCTGCCGTTGTCGCTGACGGCCGACGCCGTGAAGCCCGCCATCGACAAGGCGCTGGCTGAGGCCGGGGTCGCCTGATGGCTGCAGACGCGCCGAAACAGAAGACGATCGCCGAAAACCGACGCGCGCGCTTCGACTATTTCCTCGAGGATCACATCGAGGCCGGGATCCAGTTGCTGGGGACCGAGATCAAGGCGCTGCGCGACGGTCGGGCCAACATCGCCGAAAGCTATGTCTCGCCTGAAGGGCGCGAGATGGTGCTGATCAACGCCGACATCCCGCCCTACAAGATGGCGAACCGGTTCAACCATGAGCCGCGCCGCCATCGGAAGCTGCTGCTGCACCGCAAGCAGATCGACAAGCTGATCGGCGCCGTTCAGCGTGACGGCCGCACCATCGTGCCGGTGCGCCTGTATCTGAACGAGGCGGGCAAGGCGAAGCTGGAAATCGCCCTCGCCAAGGGCAAGAAGCTGCATGACAAGCGCGAGACTTCGGCCGAGCGCGACTGGCAGCGCGACAAGGCGCGTCTGTTGCGCGACAAGGGATAAGTGCAGTTCCGCTTTGCGCGCCGCGCGACGCGCGATAAACGACGGAACATGGGGCGCGTCTTGCGGAGTTCATGGTGAAGATAGCCGAACGCTGGTTCGTCATGGCGGGCGTGGCCCTGCTGGGCGCCATCGCCGTGGCCGGGGTGGTGGTGGCGATCTACGCCGCCTGGGTCTTGCACGACATGCCGGACGCCTCCGAGTTGGCGGATTATCGTCCGGCGACGGCCACGCGCGTCTATGCCGAGGACGGCACCCTGATCGGCGAGTTCTCGGACCAGCGCCGAATCTACGTCACCTATGATCAGGTGCCGCAGACGGTCGTTCACGCCTTCCTGGCGGCCGAGGACCAGAACTTCTTCAGCCACGGCGGCATCGACGTGTCCGGCATCGGCCGGGCCATGTTCAAGAACGTCTTCAACGTGCTGTCCGGGCGTCGCCTTGAAGGCGGCTCGACCATCACCCAGCAGGTGGCCAAGAACGTCCTGCTGACCAGCGAGACCAGCCTGAACCGCAAGCTCAAGGAAGCTGTCCTGTCCAGCCGTCTGGAAGCGACGCTGAGCAAGGAACAGATCCTCGAGCTGTATCTGAACGAGATCTACCTGGGTTATCGCTCCTACGGCGTGGCCTCGGCGGCCTACAACTATTTCGGCAAGTCGCTGGATCAGCTGACACCGGACGAGGCGGCCTTCCTGGCGGCCCTGCCCAAGGGGCCGACCAACTATCACCCCAAACGCTATCCCGAGGCCGCGATCGGTCGCCGGAACTGGGTGCTGGGCGAGATGGCTGACAACAAGTGGCTGTCGGACGAGCAGTTGCAGACGGCCTTGGCCCGCCCGCTGAACACCCGTTCGGCGCCGCGCCGCGCCGAGTACGCCGACGCCGATTTCTTCGTCGAAGAGGCGCGCCGCCGCGCCATCGCCCTGTTTGGTCAGGAAGAGGTCAACCGCGGCGGCTATTACCTGCGCACTACCCTGGACCCTCAGCTGCAGTCGGCGGCGCGTGACGCCCTGATGCGCGGGCTTGAGGACTACGACCGTCGTCACGGCTGGCGCGGCGCCTGGGGCACGACCGACTTCGCTGAAGGCTGGCAGGCCGAAGCTCAGAAGCGGACGACCCCGCCCGAGCGTCGTTCGTGGCAGGCGGCCGCCGTCGAGAACGTCAGTGGAAGCACGATCCGAATCCGCACGGCCAAGGACGACCAGACGGGGACGCTGCGCGCGACCGACGTGACCTGGTCCAACGCGGGGCGTCGCCCGCTGAAGCGCGGCGATCTGATCTTCGTCGAGCGTCAGGGCGGTCAATTCGCGCTGAAGCAGGTGCCCGCCGTCAACGGCGCTCTGGTCGCCATCGAGCCGCAGTCGGGCCGCGTCCTGGCGATGGTCGGCGGCTATTCCTACGCCCTGTCCAGCTTCAACCGCGCGACCCAGGCCCGCCGCCAGCCCGGTTCGGCCTACAAGCCCTTCGTCTATGCGGCGGCGCTGGAAGGCGACTTCACCCCGGCCTCGATCGTTCTGGACGCGCCGATCAGCTTCCCCGGCGGCCCCGGCGGCCGTGCCTGGACGCCCCAGAACTACAGCCGCCAGTTCTACGGCCCGCAAAGCCTGCGTCGCGGCCTCGAACTGTCGCGCAACGTCATGACCGTGCGTCTGGCTCAGGCGGTGGGCATGAAGAACGTCGTCGACCTGTCCAAGAAGATGGGCGTGGTGGATGACATGTCGCCGAACCTGGCCATGTCGCTGGGCGCCGGTGAAACGACGCCGTACCGCATCACGGCCGCCTACGCCGCCTTCGTCAACGGCGGGCGCCGGGTCGATCCCTATCTGATCGAACTGGCTCAGGACCGGAACGGCCAGACCATCCATCGCGCCGACCGTCGCCAGTGCCGCGACTGCGGCCGGGGCTTCAGCGGCCAGGAATCGCCGCGCCTGCAGGATCGCGGAACCCAGGTGATCGACCCCATCACCGCCTATCAGATGAGCTCCATGCTGGAAGGCGTGATCCAGCGCGGCACCGGCGCCCGCGCCCGCAGCCTGGGTCGCTGGGTCGGCGGCAAGACCGGCACGACCAACGAATACCGCTCGGCCTGGTTCGTCGGCTTCTCGGCGGACGTCGTCGTCGGCGTCTTCGTCGGCTTCGACGACAACCGCTCGCTGGGCGGGGGCGAGGCGGGGGCTTCGACCGCCGTGCCGATCTTCATCGACTTCATGGAAGACGCTCTGAAGGAACGTCCCGCGCGTCCCTTCGTGAAACCGAAGAACGCCATCTTCCGCACCGTGAACGGCATCGAGGAAGCTTTCCGTCCCGGCACCGAGCGCCAACTGCGCGAAGAGGCGCCGCGTCCGGCTGCGCCGGAAGGGCCTCAGAACTACTACGACGTCATTCGTCGCGAGCAGGAAACCAAGTCTCAGGCTCCGACGCCGGCCGCGCCGCCGCCGGTGGCGCCGCCGCCGCCCAAGAAGCAGCCAGCTGAGGACTTGAGCGACCTCTACTGACCCTCTAGGTAAGCCCACCACCCGGCGCGCCTATCTCTAGGCGCGCCGTTTCACCCTATGTCGCGGAGATTGCGATGAGACCGGATGTCGAGGCCATGAAGGCCGACATCGAGCAGAGCGTCGCTCTGCTCAGGAGGCGACTTTGACTGGGATGTCGCTCTAAGAAAGCTCGATGAGCTGAACGCGCGGGTTGAAGATCCGACGCTATGGGACAATCCTGAACAGGCCCAGGCCGTCAGCCGCGAACGCTCGCGCCTGGAAGCCCAGGTCAACACCGTCAAGGAAATGGAGCAGGGTCTCGAAGATGGGATCATGCTGGCCGACATGGCTGACGAGGAGGGCGATGAAGCCACCCTCGAGGACGCGCGCGAGCAGTTGAAGGCCATCAAGGAACGCGCCGCCCGCGCCGAACTTGAAGCCCTGCTGTCCGGCGAGGCCGACGGCAACGACGCCTATCTGGAAATCAATTCCGGCGCAGGCGGCACCGAGTCCAACGACTGGGCCGGGATGCTGATGCGGATGTACAGCCGCTGGGCCCGCGCCCACGGCTATGAGGTCACGATCGAGGCCGAGGAACAGGGCGAACAGGCGGGCATCAAGTCGGCCACCCTGCAGATCGCCGGGCCGAACGCCTATGGCTGGCTGAAGTCGGAATCGGGCGTGCACCGCCTGGTCCGTATCAGCCCCTACGATGCGGCGGCCAAGCGCCACACCAGCTTCGCCTCCATCGGGGTGTCGCCGGTCGTGGACGACACGATCGAGATCGATATCAACCCGTCGGATGTGCGCACCGACACCTATCGCGCGTCCGGCGCCGGCGGTCAGCACATCAACAAGACCGACTCGGCCGTGCGTCTGACCCACATTCCGACCAACACGGTCGTGGCCTGTCAGGCCGGTCGTTCGCAGCACCAGAACCGCGAACAGGCCTGGAAGATGCTGCGGGCGCGTCTGTACGAGTTGGAGCTCCAGAAGCGGGAGGCTGCGGCTCAGGCTTTGGCCGACGCCAAGACCGACATCGGCTGGGGACACCAGATCCGCTCCTACGTCCTGCAGCCGTACCAGATGGTGAAGGATCTGCGGACCGAGGTCGAAACCTCGGACACGCAGGGGGTTCTGGACGGTGACCTGGATCCGTTCATGGGCGCCGCGCTTGCGGCCCGCGTGGGCGAGACCCGCGAGGGCTGATCAACTCGTCGGATCAACGCACAAAAAAAGGGCGGCCTTCGCGGGCCGCCCTTTCTCGTTTCCGTCAGTCGCGCCGATCAGGCGGCGGGCTTGGTTTCGACCTTGGCGTCCGTCTTGGCGGGCGCGGGCTTTTCGGCCGAGGCGGGCGCTTCCAGCATATTGGCGCCCGGCGTGTCGCGCTTGGCCTGGGTGCAGCGGCCCTGGAACCAGGCGCCCTGTTCGATCGAAAGCTGCTCCTGGGTGATGTCGCCCTCGACGCGCGAGGTGGCGAACAGCTTGACCTGCTTGGCGACGATGGCGCCAGAGACGCGGCCGCGCACCTCAAGGATGTCGGCGTGGACCGTGCCCTCGACCGCGCCGCCTTCGCCGATCACCACACGCACCACGCGGATGTCGCCTTTCAGCGAGCCGTCGACCTGAAGCTCGCCCGCGCCGGAGATATTGCCCTCATATTTCACGCCCGCCGACAGGGTCGACAGGCTGGACGAGCGCGCGGCCGGGCGCGCCGGTTCGGGCGTCCGCACGGGCGCAGCAGCAATCGGAGCGGCGGGGGCGGGCGTCGGCTTGGCTGGTTCCGGCGGCGTCGGAATGCCCAGGCCGCTCGAAGTATTGTTGTCGAGGGGTTTGTTCTTGTTGAACATCTATACTCTCCGCGTCACGCCGGGACGACCGGCGTTTGGTCAATGTCAGCCCCTGAGGATACAATCCCTGACAATACTTAGGGGGGGCTGAGACGGAGAGGTCAAGCGGGGCCTTCCGAACCCCGCTCGCCGATCAAAGCGCTTCGACGGCGGCCAGCACCTGTTCGGCGTGGCCTTTCACCTTGACGTTCCGCCAGGCGCGACGGACCACGCCCTGGCCGTCGATCAGGAAGGTGGCGCGCTCTATGCCCATGTATTCACGGCCGTAGAGCTTCTTCAGCACCCACACGCCCCAGGCTTCGGTGACCACGCCGTCTTCGTCCGAGCCGAGCACGACCTTGAGGTCATGCTTGGCCTTGAAGCGGTCCCGTTTCTTCACCGCATCGCGCGACACGCCGATCACCACGGCGTTCGCTGCCGCGAACCGGTCGATCAGCGCCGAGAAGTCCTGTCCTTCGGTCGTGCAGCCCGGCGTGTCGGCCTTGGGGTAGAAGTAGAGGACGATCATCTTCCCCTTCAACCCGCCTAGCGACACCCGCCCACCGCCGTCCGTCGCTAGATCGAAAGCGGGGGCGGGGGTGTTTTCGGTGATGTCGGTCACAGGGCGCTCCTTAAACCGGCCGCACCAGCACCAGCTTCTTCTTGCCGGCGCCGAGTTTCAGCACGCCGTCGGCGTTCAGGTCGGCTTCTTCGATCAGGCGGGCGCCGTCATTGACGACCTCGTCGTTCAGGCGAAGGCCGCCGCCCTGGGCCAGACGGCGCGCCTCGCCGTTGGAGGCGCTGAGGCCCGCCTTGGTCGTGACGGCGGCGATCATGGCGCCGATCACCTCGTCGCGCGGCAGTTCGATCGTCGGCAGGTCGGCCGATAGTTGGCCCTTCTCGAAGGCGGCTTCGGCGGCGGCGCGTGCGGCCTTGGCGGCCTCGACGCCGTGCAGCATGGAGGTGGTCGCGTCGGCCAGCGCCTTCTTGGCGTCGTTGATCTCGGCGCCTTCCAGCGCCTCATAACGCTCGATCTGATCCAACGGCAGGTCGGTGAACAGGCGCATGAAACGGCCTACGTCGCCGTCTTCAGTGTTGCGCCAGTACTGCCAGTAGTCGAACGGCGCCAGGGCGTCAGCGTTCAGCCACACGGCGCCGCCGACCGTCTTGCCCATCTTCTGGCCCGAGGCGGTGGACAGCAGCGGCGTGGTCAGGCCGAAGGCGGCCTTCTGGTCCACCTTGCGGGTCAGTTCGACGCCGTTGATGATGTTGCCCCACTGGTCCGAGCCTCCCATCTGCAGATTACAGCCGTAGCGACGGTTCAGTTCCAGGAAGTCCGTCGCCTGCATCAGCATGTAGTTGAACTCAAGGAAGGTCAGCGGCTGCTCGCGTTCCAGGCGCAGCTTGACCGAGTCGAAGCTCAGCATGCGGTTAACGGTGAAGTGCGTGCCGTAGTCGCGCAGGAATTGCAGGTAGCCTAGCTTTGACAGCCACTCGTCGTTGTCGAGCATCAGCGCGTCGCTGGGGCCGTCGCCGAAGGTCAGGAATTTCTCGAACACGCTTTTGATGCCGGCGATGTTCTCGGCGATCTTTTCCTCGGTCAGCAGAGGGCGCTGGGTGTCCTTGAACGAGGGGTCGCCGACCTTGGTCGTGCCGCCGCCCATCAGCACGATCGGCTTGTGCCCCGCCTGCTGCAGGCGGCGCAGCAGCATGATCTGCGTCAGGTGACCGACATGCAGCGACGGCGCCGTCGCATCGAAGCCGATATAGCCCGTGACCACGCCCGTCGCAGCCGCTTCGTCCAGTTCAGCCGGATGGGTGATCTGGTGAATATAGCCGCGCGCCTTCATCAGGCGCAGGAAGTCCGACTTGAAGGCGGTTTCGGAAGCGGTTTGGGTTGTGGGCTCGGTCATGGTCGGGTCCGTAGCATCAGAACCGGCGGCCGTCTTCCGAGGAATAATGCCGCCGAGGGAAGGGCGGCAAGGATCGCGGCCGCTCTCTAGTAGAGGCCGTAGTAATAGGCGGCGAAAAGGGCCGGTTGCGCGATCATGGGCGCTAGCTACGTCGCGCCCGACGTGGCAGTCAAGCCGCCATGACGACCTCCTCGAAAAAGACTCTCCGCGTGCTCGGCTTCATGACCGGCACTTCGCTGGACGCCGTGGACATGGCGGTGATCGAGACGGACGGCCACGACATCCTGTCCTTCGGTCCTGCCGGAGAGATGAAACTGGACGGCGAAACGCGCGCCATCATTGAAGACGCGATCGACGATGCCTTCGACTGGGAGCGCGACGAGGAAGAGCCCGACAGCTTTGAGGACGCCCGCATGGCGGTGGCCGACGCGCATCTGGCGGCCGCGCTCGGCTTCATGGCGGTGAACGGGGTGAAGTCCAGTGCGCTGGATCTGGTCGGCGTCCACGGCCAGACCGTGCTGCATGAGGCGCCGACGCCAGACTTGCCGGGCCGCACCATCCAACTGATCGACGCTGTCAGCGTGGCCGAGGGGCTGGGCGTGCCGGTCGCCTATGATTTCCGCAGCGACGACGTGGCGGCGGGCGGGCAGGGCGCGCCGTTGGCGCCTGTCTATCATGCGGCGCTGGCTCGCAAGGCGGGGATGGAGGGGCCGGTCGCCGTGCTGAATCTGGGCGGCGTGGGCAACATCACCCTGATCCGCGCCGATGGCGGTCTGGAGGCGTTTGACACCGGCCCGGCCAATGGCATGGTCGATTTGCTGGTCCAGTCGCGCATGAAGAAGCGCATGGACGAAGGCGGTCGTCTGGCGGCGGCGGGAACGGTCGATCAGGCCGTGCTGAACGCCTATCTGGCCCATCCCTATTTCGCGACGAGCGGCCCAAAATCGCTGGATCGCTTTGACTTCTCGCTGGACCCAGTGGCGGACCTGTCGCTGGAAGACGCCGCTGCGACCCTGACCGCCTTCGCGGCGAAGGCCGTGGCGCTGGGCGTCGCCCGCTGTTCGGAGCAGCCGAAGGAGATCGTCGTCTGCGGCGGCGGTCGTCATAACCCTGTGCTGCTGGCCGCCATTCGCGAGCGCGTGGGCGTCCCCGTCTCGACGGCCGAGGACAAGGGTTGGCGTGGCGACTCTATCGAGGCCGAGGCCTTCGCCTTCCTGGCGGCGCGCTGTCGCCTGGACCTGCCGATCAGCTTCCCGGGTACGACTGGCGTTCCTGCGCCCATGACCGGCGGTCGGATCGTCGAGCCGGGAGCGGAGTAGTGGCGGCGTCATCGCGCTTCTGGGGCGTCGTCAGCGGTCTGGCGGCGGGCGCGTTGTGGGGGTTGGTCTTCCTGGCGCCGAAGGTCGTGCCGGAGGCCTCGCCCCTGCTTCTGACGGCGGGGCGCTATCTCGCCTATGGCCTGATCGCGGTCCTGTTGATCGCGCCGCGCTGGCGGCGGGTGACGGCGGCGCTGACGCGCAAGGCGTGGGGCGCTCTGGTCTGGCTGAGCCTCGCGGGAAACCTGGTCTATTTCGCCTTTCTGGTGGTCGGGGTGCACTACGCCGGCGTCGCGGCCTCGGCCCTGATCGTCGGCATGGTGCCCGTAGTGGTGGCCTTGTGGGGGCTGCGCGACAAGGAATCGCCGCCGTTGTCGCGTGTCGCGCCGCCCATCGCCGTGGCGGCGCTGGCCGTGGGCCTGATCGGCTGGGAGTCGCTCAGCCAGGGCGGCGGCGCGGCGGCGCAAAATGGAACGGCCACCTTGATCGGCCTGGGTTGCGCCGTGGCGGCCTTGCTGTCCTGGACCGCCTTCGCCGTCGGCAATAGTCGCTGGATGGGGCGTCTGCCAGACGTCACTCCGCATGAGTGGTCGCTGCTGACCGGCGTGGTCACAGGAGCGCTGGCGCTGCTGCTGGTCATCCCGTCGCTGTTCATGCTGGACGGCATGACGGACGACGCCTGGGTGCGCCTGATCGGCGTCAGCGCGGCCGTGGCGATCTTCGCCTCGGTCATCGGCAACGCCTTCTGGAACCAGGCCAGCCGCCTGCTGCCCCTGACCATGCTGGGCCAGATGATCGTCTCCGAGACCTTGTTCGCCTTCATCTACGGCTTCATCTGGGAGCAGCGCGGGCCGACCGTGATCGAGATCGTCGCCATGATCCTGATGATCGTCAGCGTCGTCTGGTGCGTCCGCGCCCACCGCCCGGCGGCCTTGGCGGCGGCGGAAGGCGAGCATTAGGCAAGCAACGCTTGCCGTCTCTAGGCGTTGAGCCAGAGCGGACCGGGCCCCTCTGGCGACCCTTCATCGCGATGTCGGCCGCGTCGTTGAAAACGGCTCGCGAAGGCGTCGATGGAACTGTTGCTGCTGGAGTGGTTGGGCAAGCCCGTCTGGATGTGGGCGGGCTTTCTGACGATCGTCATCGCCCTGCTGGCGCTGGACCTGGGTCTGTTCAACCGGCGCGATCATGAGATCGGGGTGCGCGAGAGCCTGGGGCTATCGGCCTTCTACATCGCCGTGGCCCTGGTCTTTGGGGCGTGGCTGTGGTCGTGGCTGGGGGCTGACAGCGCGGTCGAATACCTGACCGCCTACGCCGTCGAAAAAAGCTTGGCGATGGACAATGTCTTCGTCATCGCCCTCATTTTCAGCGCCTTTTCCGTGCCGCGCCTCTATCAGCATCGCGTGCTGTTCTGGGGCGTTCTGGGCGTCATCGTCTTAAGGGCGATCATGATCGGCGGCGGGGCGGTGTTGGTCGCTCGCTATCACTGGGTGCTGTATCTGTTCGCCGGTTTCCTGATCCTCACCGGCATACGGATGTTCTTTGCGCGCGGCGAGGAAACAGACATCGCCGACAATGCGCTGCTGAAGTGGTTCCGGCGGCGGCTGCGGGTGACGAACGATCTGCGCGGTCATGCCTTCTTTGTCCGGGCGCCCAATCGTTCTGGCGAAATGAAACTATACGCCACGCCGCTGTTCCTGGCTCTGGTGACGATTGAAATCGCCGACGTGATCTTCGCCGTGGACTCTGTCCCGGCGGTCTTCGCCATCACGACGGACGCCTATGTCGTCTACACGTCCAACATCTTCGCCATATTGGGACTGAGGGCGCTCTACTTCGCCCTGGCGGCGGTGATCCACCGCTTCGCCTATCTGAAGCAGGCGTTGGCCGTCCTGCTGGTCTTCATCGGCGCCAAGGTGTTCGCCGCGCCGCTGCTGGGGATCGAGAAGGTGCCGCCGGCCGTTTCCCTGTCGGTGACGGCCGCGATCCTGGCGGCGGGGGTGGTCTGGTCCCTGTGGCGGACCCGCGCGGAGGCTGGGCCTCCGCGCTGATCTTCAGGACGTCAGGCCGGGTTTTCAGCCAGACGCTTGTCCAGATAGGCGCCGACGCGGCGCTCGACGGCGCCGATGTGGTCTTGCCAGAAGTGGGTCGCGCCCTCTTCCAGCTCATAGTCGATGACGATGCCCTTCTGTGTGCGCAGCTTGTTGACCACGCGCTCGACCTCGGCCGGCGGCACCACGGTGTCGGCGGTGCCGTGCAGGAACAGGCCCGAGGCCGGGCAGGGGGCCAGGAAGCTGAAGTCATAGATGTTCGAAGGCGGCGACACCGAGATGAAGCCATCCGTCTCGGGCCGGCGCATCAGCAACTGCATGCCGATGTAGGCGCCGAACTGATAGCCGGCGACCCAGGTCTGGGTGGCGGCGGGGTTGTTGGCCTGCAGCCAGTCCAGCGCCGTGGCCGCATCGGCCAGTTCACCGATGCCGCTGTCGAACTCGCCCTGAGACTTGCCCACGCCGCGCGAGTTGTAGCGCAGGGTGGCGAACCCGCGCTGGACGAACAACTGGTGCATCGTCAGGGCGACCGGGTTGTTCATATGCCCACCCGCCTTGGGGTGCGGGTGCAGGATCAGGGCGATCGGCGCATCAGGCCGCTTGCCGGGCGAATAGCGGCCTTCGATGCGGCCAGAGGCGCCGGGCAGGATGACTTCAGGCATGGATCGCGGTCCCTACAATCAATAGAGGTTTCGCCGGACGGATAATACTTGACCGGGGAGGTAGGACTTTCTAAGTCCCCGGTGCGTGACGCACTCGCCAGCGAGGCCGGGGGTCTTAGCATGGCCGCCCCGAAAAGCGTTAGAATTTTGAGGTTATTGGGATGCGCCTGTCGACAAAGGGACGTTACGCCGTGATGGCGATGGCCGATCTGGCGAAAAATGGGTCGGGCCGGGCCGTGTCCCTGGCTGAAATCGCCACCCGTCAGGAAATCTCGCTCAGCTATCTGGAACAGCTCTTCGCGCGGCTGCGCAAGGGCGGCTTGGTGAAGAGTGTTCGCGGACCTGGCGGCGGATATCGTTTGGCCAAGGAGCCGGGAGAAACGGTCGTGGCTGATATTGTCCTGGCTGTAGATGAGCCGATCCGCGCCACCCGCTGCGCCGCTCACGGCACGCCGCGAGGCTGTATGACGGGCGGTGCGCGTTGCATCACTCATGACCTATGGGAAGACTTGGGCGCGGAGATTCATCGTTATCTCGCCGGGGTCAGCCTTGCAGATGTGATAGAAAAGCGCACCAGCCGCGCGCGCATGGGTCAGAAGGATGCGACGTCGTCCATGGAGGCTGCTGCGTGAGCGTCTATCTGGATTACAACGCCTCCGGTCTGGTGCGTCCTGAAGTTCAGGCGCTCATGGCCAAGGCCTTGGCTGACAACGGCAACCCTTCAGCCGTGCACGCGGCCGGACGCCGCGCCCGTGCGCGTATCGAGACGGCGCGCGCGCAAGTGGCCGATCTGGTCGGCGCCGATCCGACGGCGATCATCTTCTCTTCGGGCGGGACCGAGTCCAACGCCCAGGCGATCCACAGCGCCCTGGCCGCCGGTTGCGAACGGCTGATCGTCGGCGCGACCGAGCACCCCTGCGTGGCCGAGGCCGCCGCCGTCAGCGGCGTTCCGGTCGAGGTGCTGCCGGTGGATGCGGACGGCGTGGTCGATCTGGCCTGGCTGGCCGAGGCGCTGGGGCGTCCGGGCTGCGCGGTCGTCGCCATCCATCACG
>NZ_DAMCNG010000052.1:11013-15438 GCF_032107865.1 Brevundimonas sp. | reverse complement strand
AACGGCGGAACGGCGGCGCGGCTGGGCCGACGCGCCCTGTTCGGGGCGTCCGGCGTCGCCCTTGTCGACCTGCCCTCATCCAGCGCGGCCCACGCCCGGCCGTTCGCCGAGAAACTGTCGCGCTGGACCGCACTCGCCCCCTATCTGGGTTGAGCCGAGCTTGGTCGCGCATCACGCGCCGCGCCGGAAAAATTGATCGCGAACGCATCCTTTTGCGCAGGCAGCCGTATTCCTTCCCGACGCGGTCTCCCCCCGTTTGCAAGCCGACGTCGATGGAGGAATCTCATGACATTCACCCGCATCACCGCCCTCGCCGTATCGTCCGCCGCCCTGCTGGCCGTGGCCGCCTGCGGCCAGAACGAGACGAAGAAGGAGCCGGCGCCGGTCGAGAGCGCCCCGCCCGCCATGACCCCCGCCACGACCGAGCCCATGGTCGGCGGCGTGGCGATGAACCCATCCGACAATCTGGTCGCCAACGCTTCCAAGGCCCCGAACCTGACCACCCTGGTCAGCGCGCTGCAGACCGCCGGCCTGACCGAACGGCTGCAAGGCCCCGGCCCCTTCACCGTTTTCGCGCCCGACAACGCGGCCTTTGACAAGATCCCCGCCGCCACGCGCGAGGGCTGGATGCAGCCCGCCCAGAAGGCGGCGCTGACCAAGCTGCTGACCTATCACGTCGTGCCCGGTCGTCTGACCGCCGCCGACATCGCCGCCCAGGCCCAGGCCAACGGCGGTACAGCCACCCTGACCACGGTCCAGGGCGAGAAGCTGATGATCAAGGACGCCGGCGGCGGCAAGTGGCAGATCACCGACGCCAAGGGCGGAACCTCGACTATCAGCCAAGCCGACGTGGCGCAGTCGAACGGCGTGGTTCACATCGTCGATACGGTGCTGATGCCGAAATAGGACATCGGATCGAACCGACCGGCCGCGGGCGCGTTGATCGGATGCGCCTCGGCGCCTCCGGTCCCTTCCGTTTCCCCGGCGGAAGCCGGATCGAAGAAGGGCCGCAACCGTCGCCGGTTGCGGCCCTTGTGTCATTCGATTGCGAGGCGGCCTATTCGCCGGCGCGGATCTGTTCGCGCGCGATCGAGGCCAGTTCGTCCATCTTGGAGCGCAGCTCGCCTTCAGACACCGTCATGCCCGAGGCCTTGAAGTCGCCGGCCACCTTGCGGAAGACGTCTTCCTCGCCCGGCTGCTCGAAGTCGGCGCGGACCACGGCGGCGGCGTATTGCTCGGCGCTCTCGGGCGACAGGCCCATCTTCTCGGCCGCCCACAGGCCCAGCATCTTGTTGCGACGCGCGATGGCCTTGAATTCCTGTTCCTGATCGAGGGCGTACTTGGCCTCATAGGCCTGTTCCCGATCGTCGAAGGTCGTCATGCGCGTCGTAACTCCAGTCACGGACCAGTCTCGTCCGCAAACGGCTCTATGGCCCCCGGCGCGACCGAACGCAACCAGACTTCGGTCGCGTATGCTGACGCAGGGTCGCTTCAGGATATTTGTGTCACAGACGCCCTTCGGCTAAAGGGCGCGTGGTTCTATATAGCCGCCATCGATTCAGGAACCGCGCCGCCCCGACCTTCGGGCCGCGCGTTTTTCGTTTTGAGGCCGTCCGTTTCCTTCCCCCCGGGGCCCGAAGATGAACACCAAGCGCAAGAAGCTCTACGAGGGCAAGGCCAAGATCCTGTACGAAGGGCCTGAGCCGGGCACGCTGATCCAGTATTTCAAGGACGACGCGACCGCCTTCAACGCGCAGAAGAAGGCGACCCTGGAAGGCAAGGGCGTCATCAACAACCGCATCAGCGAATTCATCATGTCGCGCCTGAACTCGATCGGCGTGACCAACCACTTCATCAAGCGCCTGAACCTGCGCGAGCAACTGATCCGCGAAGTCGAGATCATTCCGCTGGAAGTGGTGTGCCGCAACGTCGTCGCCGGCTCGCTGGCCCAGCGCCTGGGCCAGGAAGAGGGCACGCCCCTGCCCCGTTCGATCATCGAATTCTACTACAAGAAGGATGAGTTGAACGACCCGATGGTGACCGAAGAGCACATCACGGCGTTCAACTGGGCCACGACCCAGGAACTGGACGACATCCTGGCCATGACGGTGCGGGTGAACGACTATCTGTGCGGCATGTTCGGCGCCGTCGGCATCACCCTGGTCGACTTCAAGATCGAGTTCGGCCGCGTGTGGGAGAACGACTTCGCCCGCGTCATCCTGGCCGACGAAATCAGCCCCGACTCGTGCCGCCTGTGGGATTCGACCACCGGCGAGAAGCTGGACAAGGACCGCTTCCGCCGCGACATGGGCGACGTCATCGAAAGCTACACCGAGGTGGCCCGCCGCCTCGGCATCATGAAGGACATGCCGACCGTGATTCAGGGAGGGCTGCATTAATGGCCAAGGTTAAAGTTCACGTCTTCCTCAAGCCCGGCGTCCTGGACGTCCAGGGCAAGGCCGTCGAAGGCGCCCTGCAGGGTCTGGGCTGGGCTGGCGTCGCCAACGCCCGCGTCGGCAAGCTGATCGAGTTCGACCTCGACGACGCCGTCGCCGACAAGGAGGCCGAGGTCAAGCGCATGTGCGAGACCCTGCTGGCCAACACGGTCATCGAAAGCTACCGGATCGAAATCGCCTGAGAGCGATGACGGTTCAGACGATCAAGGCCGCTCGAAAGGGCGGCCTTTTTCTATGCCCGCCGGCCTAGCCGCACAGATAGTCGCGGCTCAGCGGCACAGCCGTCTGCTTCTTCGTCAGCTGCACTTGGAACACCATGTGGCCCAGTTCGCGGAAGGCGACCTCGCTGGCCGCGAGATAGAACTCCCACATCCGGCAGAAGCGCTCGTCGTACATGGCCAGCGCCTCGCCGCGCCGCGCCAGGAACCGCTCGCGCCAATGCCGCAGAGTCTCGGCGTAATGCAGGCGCAGCACCTCCATGTCCGTGACCCACAGACCCGCGCGCTCGATGGCGGGCAGCACCTCGGACAGGGCCGGGATATAGCCGCCGGGGAAGATGTATTTGCGCACCCACGGCTGGGTGCGATTGGGCGGCGACTTGCGGCCGATGGCGTGGATCACCGCCACCCCGTCGTCGTCCAGCAAACGGGCGACCGTGTCGAAATACTCCTGATAGTTCGGCACGCCGACGTGCTCGAACATCCCCACCGAGATGATGCGGTCGAAGGTCTGGTCCAGGTCGCGATAGTCCTGAAGCCGGAAATCAGCCCGGTCGGTGACGCCTAGGGCGGTCGCCCGCTCGTTGGCGGTGCGGTGCTGTTCGGTGGACAGGGTGACGCCGGTCACCCGCGCGCCGCGTTCGACCATGGACAGGCCCAGTCCGCCCCAGCCGGCGCCGATGTCCAGGGCGCTGTGCCCCGGCTCCAGCAGCAGCTTGTCGATCAGGCGGCGCTTCTTGGCGACCTGGGCCTGTTCCAGGCTGGCGTCCGGCGTCTCGAAGAAGGCGCAGGAATATTGCAGGTCTTCGTCCAGAAACAGGCGATAGAAATTGACCGTCAGATCATAGTGATGGCTAACGTTGCAGCGCGCATGGAGCCGATCATTAGCCTGCTCCGCCCCGCGCTTAAGCCGCTGCATCCAGGTCAGCTTGGGCGAGCGCGGCCGCAGGGCCAGTTGCGAGGTCGTCAGCTGGAGGAAGTCATAGATGCTTCCGCCCTCGATGCGGAACGTTCCGTCCATGAAGGCTTCGCCCAGGGCCAGATCGGGATTGGCGGCGATGGCGACGGCGGTCTTCATGTCCGTCAGCACGGCCGTCAGTTCCGGTTCGCCCGGCCCCGCCGTCAGTTCGCGACCATCCGGAAGCCGCACCCGGATCGACCGCGTCTGAAAGGTTCGGTCCAACAGGGCTTGCAGCATCCCGTTCCTCCGCTCATCAAGACAGCTTGACCTTAGCTAGGGACAGAATGTCGCGACGCAACGTCCGTGACCAGTCTTTCGTTAGTTGGGCAATCCGATCCGCCGCCAAGGAGAGAGCGCCGCCATGAGCTTCACCGTCACCTCGACCGATTTTTCCGACGGCGGCGTCCTGCCCGACGCCCAGGTCAAGGCGCTGGGAAACATCTCGCCGCAACTGTCATGGTCGGGCGCGCCCGAAGGGACCAGGAGCTTCGCCGTCACCTGCTATGATCCCGACGCCCCGACCGGGTCCGGGTTCTGGCACTGGATGGTCGCCAACATTCCAGCCGATGTCGCCGAACTGGCCGCCGGCGCGGGCGCGGTGGGCGGCGCGAACCTGCCCAAGAGCGCCGTCCAGGGCCGCACCGACTATGGCGAGGCCGGTTTCGGCGGCGCCGCCCCGCCGCCCGGCCACGGCCCGCACCGCTACATCTTCACCGTCTTCGCCGTCGACGTGGACCGGCTGGACGTGACGGAAGACAACTCGGGGGCCGTCTTCGGCTTCAACCTGCAC
>NZ_DAMCNG010000052.1:0-10801 GCF_032107865.1 Brevundimonas sp. | reverse complement strand
GTCCTTATTTTGCAGCGCAACTCCCCCTTTGCTGCATCGCGACAATCCATGGCCTCTGCCGACGCTCCCTGCCTCGACGATCCGCGCTGCGCCGCGCCCGGCAACGACGAGCGCGTGGCCGAGCCGGGCAAGGTGGCGCTGGTCCTGCTGGCGCTGGCCATGGGCGGCTTCGCTATCGGCGTGACCGAGTTCGCGGCCATGAGCGTCCTGCCCGACTTCGCGGCGGGTCTGGGCGTCAGCGAGCCCAAGGCGGGCCATGTCATCAGCGCCTATGCCGCCGGGGTGGTGATCGGCGCGCCGATCCTGGCCGTGCTGGGCGCGCGCCTGCCGCGCTGGCTGCTGCTGATCGGCTTCATGGCCCTGTTCGCCGTCGGCAACGCCCTCAGCGCCATCGCCCCGACCTATGAGTGGATGCTGGCCTTCCGCTTCCTCAGCGGCATTCCGCACGGCGCCTATTTCGGCGTGGCGGCCCTGGTGGCGGCGTCGCTGGTGCCGCTCAGGCTCCGAACCCGCGCCGTCTCGACCATCCTGCTGGGCCTGACGATCGCGACCGTGATCGGGGTGCCGGTGGCCAACGCCATCAGCCACCATTTCGGCTGGCGCTGGACCTTCGCCATCGTCAGCGTTCTGGCGGTGTTGACCATGGCCCTGGTCGCCCTGTTCGCGCCCCGCGATCCGGCCCATCCCGACGCCAGCCCCTGGCGCGAACTGGGCGCCCTGAAACGCGGTCAGGTGTGGCTGACGCTCGGCGTCGGCGCCGTCGGCTTCGGCGGCATGTTCGCGGTCTACGCCTATCTGGCCTCGACGCTGAAGGCGGTGACGGGCGTGGGGCCTGAGGTGCTACCCTGGGTCTTCGCCCTGTTCGGCTTGGGGATGGTGGCGGGCAATCTGCTGGGCGCCTGGGCGGCCGACCGCTTCGGCATGATCGCGGCGGGCGGACTTCTGCTGTGGAGCGCGGCGGCCCTGGCCCTCTATCCCTTCGCCGCGCCGCATCTGTGGGCGATGATGATCGTGGTGGTGCTGATCGGCGGCGGCGGCGGGCTGGGTTCGGTGCTGCAGACCCGGCTGATGGACGTGGCCGGCGACGCCCAGACCCTGGCCGCCGCCCTGAATCACTCGGCCTTCAACACGGCCAACGCCGTCGGGCCGCTGCTGGCGGGCATGGCCGTAGCGGCGGGCTGGGGCTGGACCTCGACCGGCTGGGTCGGAGTGGCGCTGTCGCTCGGCGGTTTCGCCGTCTGGGTCGTCGCCTGGACGACGGGACGCAAGGCGCAACAAAGCGACGCCTGACATTCGTCCCGAAGGGTGCTAGGAGGCCCGGCCATGAGCGCAGCTGTCATTGTATTCCCCGGTTCCAACTGCGATCGCGACTGCAAGGTCGCCGTCGAACGTTCCACTGGCGAGCAGGTCCAGATGGTCTGGCACGCCGAGACCGAACTGCCCAAGGGCCTCGATCTGATCGTGCTGCCGGGCGGTTTCTCGTACGGCGACTATCTGCGTTGCGGCGCGATGGCGGCGCAGGCTCCGATCATGCAGGCGGTCAAGAAGGCCGCCGACGACGGCGTCACCGTGGTCGGCATCTGCAACGGCTTCCAGGTGCTGTGCGAAGCCGGGATGCTGCCGGGCGCCCTGATGCGCAACAGCAGCCTGAAATACATCTGCAAGCCGATCAGCATCACCGTCGCCAACGGCCAGACCCGCTTCACCTCGGGTTATCAGGGTCAGCGCGAGATCATCATGACCCAGGGCAACGCCGACGGTAACTACTTCGCCGACGCCGAGACCCTGAAGCGCATCGAGGGCGAGGGCCAGGTGGTCTTCCGCTACGTCGACAACCCCAACGGCTCGGTCGGCGACATCGCCGGCCTGCAGAACGAACGCGGCAACGTCCTGGGCATGATGCCCCACCCGGACCGTGCGTTCGAAGCCGAACTGGGCAGCGCCGATGGCGCGACCCTGTTCCAGAGCATCTACGCGGCCGCCTAAACCCCCAGCTTGGGCGCCCCGGCGCCGCTGGCGTCGATCGTCGCGAACAGGGCGCGTATCAGCGCCTGTTCCTCGGCCGTGATCTCGGGTTTCCAGACATCGAAGATCAGGATGGTGCGATCCTGATCGCTGTCGTTCGCGGCCTCGTGCTCGATCGTGTCGTCGAAGGCCCAGGCCTCGCCCGTCTTCCACTGGCGCTCTTCGCCGCCGACGCGGAACCAGCAGTCCGGCGGCACGACCAGCGGCAGGTGGCAGATCAGGCGCGTATTGATCAGCCCGTGGTGCGGCGGAATCTTCGCCCCGGCCTGAAGTCTGGAAAACAGAATCGAGGGCGAGCGACCGGGGATACGGCACAGGGGCGCCGCCGCCAGCGCCTGCATCGTCTGCGGGCAGCGCTCGGCGATTTCGGGAACCTCGACCCCGTCCTTCCACAGGAAGACCGCGCTCCAGGCGTCATTGCCCAGCAGGCCCGCCTGATCGTGCCTAGGCCGGTTGGCGCGATCCTCGATATAGGGCGCGAACAGGGCCGGTTCGGCCAGGATGGCGTCCAGTTCGGCGCGAATAGCGGGCGCCGCCGCCTCCACCTCTGAAAGCCAGGCGACGGTCTCGCGCGGCTGAAACTCGATCTGCGGCAGGCCGGGGAACATGTAGAATTTCGGCTGCTGATAGTAGAGCCGCCGCCGCCCCGTCATCAGATCCAGAGAGGCGGCGAAACGTGCGCTGGACGTCGCGGGGTCGAAACCGTGTTGGATCAAGCCGTTCCTCAGGCCCTGCTCAAAACGGCGCGCGCCCTCGGCCTGAGCCGCCGCGGCGTGCTGAAGCTCGGCACGCAGGTCGGGCGGCGGAGCGGTGATCGCGCGTCCCTGCGCCAGAGCCGCGCCGTAGAAGCTCATGGCCGAACGATGATCCCCCTGGGCGCTCAAGGCGTCGCCCTTGAACACCAGGGCGCGCGGCTCGCGCGGATTGATCGCCAACAGGGCTTCGGCCGCCGCCGCCAAGGCCGTGACATCCGACCGTTCGCGCGCCTGCCGCGCTTCGCGAATGAGGGCGTCGACCTGAAGCCGTAGATCAGTGGAGCGCACGTCGGTCATGGAGGGATGGAACCGCCCTCCGACACGACGGTCAAGCGCCTCAGCCGCCCTTGCGATCCAGAACGCTGGCGCTGCGCCCGGCATCCCCGACCTCGACGTCTTCCTCAATCGGTTCGCCGTCCTCATCGACGGCGCGCTCCAACGTGCCTTCGGCGCCGGATTCGTGGATGGCCGCCAGTTCGCGGGCGCCGACGCCCAGGCCCCGCTCCAGGGCGCGGTTGGTTTCGACTTCTTCCTCGAGCGTCTGCTCGATCGGTTCGGGCGCGTCGTTCGGATCAGGCATGGCGGCCTCCTTCTCGGTCTGCCTCAAAGCAAGGCGAAAAGCCGCGCTCGGGTTCCCTTGAACCTTCTTCGACGCGGCGCGTAGATACGGCGAAGCTGAGCCGGAGAGACGCATGACCGCCATCGAACGCCCCACCCCCGCCCAGCAGACGCGCCGCCTGGCCGTGCTGGCCGCCGCCGTCTTCGCCATCATCGTTCCCATCGTTCAGGCCCTGGGCGGTTTCGGCCTGAGCCAGGCGGAGTTCGCCGCCGATGGAAACCAGACGCTGCGGGTGGCCGGCTACGCCTTTTCAATCTGGAGCCTGCTGTATCTGGGCATACTGATCTACGCCGGGCGCCAGGCCCTGCCCCAGACGGGCGAGAGCGTTCTGATCAACCGCATGGGCTGGCCGTCGGTCGTGGCCTTCTTCGGCATCGGCTTCTGGATCGTCATGGCGGCGTTGAACCTGAAGGCGGCCAGCGTCGTCGTCATCCTGGCCTCGCTCCTGGCCCTGCTTCTGCCGATGCTGGCCAGCGCCCGCACCATCCGCGCGACCGGGACGATGGAGCGGGACCGCTGGTTCCTGATCTGGCCGCTGGCGGCGCTGGCGGGCTGGCTGACGGTGGCCGCGCCGCTGAACCTGATCACCGTGGCGACGGCGTTCGAGGCCCTGCCCGCCGCCCTGTCGCCGACCGGCTGGGCCGTGCTGGCCGTCGTCGCGACCACCCTGGTCGGCGTCGGCGTGACCTGGGCCCTGCGGACCCTGGCCTATCCCCTGCCCATTGCCTGGGGTCTGGTGGGGGCCTTCGTGGCCGAGCAGGAGGTCAAGCCGGTGCTGGCTTTTACGGCCCTGGCGGCGGCCTTTGCGCTGGTGGTGGCGGGGGTCATCATCGTCTTCGGTTTGAGACGCGGGGTCGAACGCCGGTGACGGGCTGACAGACGCCCCAGAGACGGCTAGAAGGCCCGCCCATGAGCGCGCCCCAAAAGACCATCGCCCAGTTGGCCGAAGAGTACGGCCTCGCCCCCAATGAATATCAAGTCCTGCTGGACCGGCTGGGCCGCGAGCCCAATCAGGTCGAGTTGGGCGTCTTCTCGGTCATGTGGTCCGAGCACTGCTCCTACAAGTCGTCCAAGAAGCAGCTGATGAAGTTCCCCGTCACGGGCGATCGCGTCATCTGCGGCCCCGGCGAGAACGCGGGCGTGATCGACATCGACGACGGCGACGCCTGCATCTTCAAGATGGAGAGCCACAACCACCCCTCCTACATCGAGCCCTATCAGGGCGCGGCGACGGGCGTGGGCGGCATCATGCGCGACGTCTTCACCATGGGCGCCCGCCCGGTGGCCCTGCTGAACGCCCTGCGCTTCGGCGATCCCAGCCACGAGAAGACCAAGCGCCTGGTCTCGGGTGTGGTCTCGGGCATCGGCGGCTACGGCAACTGCGTCGGCGTGCCGACCGTCTCGGGCGAGACGAACTTCCACAAGGGCTACAACGGCAACATCCTGGTCAACGCCATGTGCGTGGGCCTGGCTCGCGCTGACGAGATCTATTACTCGGCCGCCCCGGAAGCGGGCCACGACGTGGTTTATTTCGGCTCCAAGACCGGACGCGACGGCATCCACGGCGCCACCATGTCCTCGGCCGAGTTCGACGATGAGTCGGACGCCAAGCGCCCGACCGTGCAGGTCGGCGACCCCTTCGCCGAAAAGCTACTGATCGAAGCCACGCTGGAGCTGATGGCGTCTGGCGCGGTCGCCGCCATTCAGGACATGGGCGCGGCGGGTCTGACCTCTTCGTCCGTCGAGATGGCGGGCAAGGGCGGCGTCGGCGTCGAGCTGGACCTCAACAAGGTGCCCCAACGCGAAACCGGCATGACCGCCTATGAGATGATGCTGTCGGAATCGCAGGAGCGGATGCTCGCGGTCCTGAAGCCCGGCTATGAAGACGTCGGCTATCGCATCTTCCAGAAGTGGGGTCTGGACTTCGCCGTCATCGGCAAGACCACGAACACCGGCCATCTGGTGCTGAAGCATCACGACGAAGTGGTCTGCGACGTGCCTCTGGCCCCGCTGTTCGACGACGCGCCCCTGTATGACCGTCCGTGGGTCCAGCCCGAGCTGCAGCCGCGCCTCGACCCGGCGGAAGTCCCCGCCCCCGAGAGCTGGAACGACGCCGTGCTGAAGGTCGTCGCCTGCCCCGACATGGCGTCCAAGCGCTGGATCTGGGAGCAGTACGACCGCCACGTCATGGCTGACACGCTGCAGGACAGCTCGACCGGCGCCGATGCGGGCGTGATCCGCGTCCACGGCACGGAAAAGGGCCTGGCCGTCACCAGCGACTGCACCCCGCGCTATGTCCAGGCCGACCCCTATGAAGGCGGCAAGCAGGCCGTGGCCGAGGCGTGGCGCAACCTGACCGCCGTCGGCTCGCGCCCCATCGCCATCACCGACAACCTCAACTTCGGCAACCCGCAGCGCCCCGAGATCATGGGCCAGATCGTGCGCGCCACCGACGGCATGGCCGAGGCCTGCCGCGAGCTGGACTTCCCCGTCGTGAGCGGCAACGTCAGCCTGTATAACGAGACCAACGGCGTCGCCATTCCGCCGACGCCGACCGTCGGCGCCGTCGGCCTGCTGACCAACTATGACGTGACCACCGGCTTCGGCGGTGCGGCCGAGGGCGACCAGTTGGTGCTGATCGGCCAGACGCACGGCGAACTGGGCGCCTCCATCTATCTGCGTGAAGTTCTGGGCCGCGAGGACGGCGCCCCGCCGCCGGTCGACCTGAAGCTGGAGCGCAAGACGGGCGACTTCGTGCGCGGCCTGATCGAAGCGGGCGAGCTGACCCTGGTCCACGACCTGTCCGACGGCGGCCTGATCGGCGCGGCGGCGGACATCGCCCTGGCCTCGGACGTCGGGATCGAGTTGAACGCCTCCAGCGCCGCCCACGCTCACGCCTTCCTGTTCGGCGAGGATCAGGCCCGCTATCTGGTCGCCGTGGCGGACGCCGACGCCCTGATCGCCAAGGCCCAGGACGCGGGGCTGCACGCCTCGGTCGTCGGTCTGGTCAAGGGAACGGACTTCGCCTCCTCGGGTCCGAAGGGCGAGTTGTTCCGCCTGCCGGTCGCCCACCTGCGCGAGTTCCACGAAGGCTGGATGCCGAACTGGATCGAAGGCTGATGCGCGGCGCCGCCCTCATCCTCGTCGTCGCGGGCGCCGCCCTGCTGTCGGCCTGCGAGTTCGAGGGCGGCGATCCCGTCCAGCACGCCCTGCGCGATGCGGCCGCCGCCCGGCAGGCCGCCGCGCTGAAGACCACCGAGGAAGAAGAGGCTCAGGCGATCCGTCGCCCCACCGCCTCCGGCCCGGCTCTGCATGAGCCGGACGAACTGTCGCGCCTGATCGCCGCTCGTCGTCAGGCGGTACAGGAGACACGCACGGCGCTGACCGCCATCACCGATCCTGCGCTGAAGGCCCAGCTGACCGACGATCTGAAGGCTGAAGAAGCCAGCCTGCGCACGCTGGAAGCCCGCGCCGCCGCCAGAACGCCCGACTGACCGGAGACACGCAGGCCATGAGAACCGCCGTCGTCATGCCTGTCGGCGCGCGTTTCGACCTGCACCAACCGAACTCGATGGAGACGGTGGCGCGCACCCTGGCGTGCGCGGACAAGGGCGAGGTTCGCGTCTTCTGCTGTGAGGGCGCCCAGGATCACGGCGACCTGCCGGTGCAGACCCTGCCCGCCGCGAACCGACTGAAGGCCCTGCGTCAGGCGCTGACCGACTATCGCCCCGATGTGATCGAGTTCCACCAGCAGACGCAGCAGGCCGTAGCGCTGGCGTCGCATTTCCCGGACGCGGCCATCACCCTGTATCGCCACAACGCCGTGAAGCCGCCGCACCATGTCATCGATCGCTGGCGCTATGAGCGGCGTTATAACCGCATGGACGGGCTGATCTTCGTCAGCGAGGCCGCGCGGCTGGACTTTCTGAAGGACTTTCCCCGGCTGGAGGCCAAGGCCTTCGCCGTGCCCAACCCCATCGACGTGGACCTGTGGCGCGCGCCGCTCGAAGGACGCGAACCGCTGATCGCCTTCGCCGGGCGAGCCATGCCGGAAAAGGGCGTGGACCTGATCTGCGCCGCCCTGCCCGCCGTGCTGGAGCGCCATCCCGACTGGCGCACCGTGCTGATGCTGAACGACTGGGACCGTCATGCGGACTGGGCCGCGCCTCACATTGCGCCGCTGGAACGGTTCGGCCAGCGGGTGCGTGTGCTGAAGTCCGCGCCGCTGGCCGAAGTCCGCGCGATGATGCAGCGCGCGGCCATCGCCCTGACGCCCTCAGTCTGGGCCGAGCCTCTGGGCCTGACGGCGCTGGAGGCCCATGCGGCTGGGGCGGCGCTGATCTCATCCGGGCGCGGCGGTCTGCGCGAGGCCAGCGGGCCGCACGCCGTCTATGTCGATGATCTGACGCCCAACGGCCTGAGTCGTGCGATCGACGACCTGATCGCCGATCCCGAGCGTCGCCTCAGCCTGGCTCGCGCGGCGCAGGCCTATGTGAGCGAGACCCATACCCCCGAACACCGCGCCGCCCAGTTGCACAGCCTGCGCGGCCGCCTGGTCCAGGCCAAGCGCTCGTAACCGTCAGACCTGCGGGATCGCCTGGCTGAGACGGCCGCCGACGCGGATCGGCTCGACCCGCTTGGCCAGACCCGTGCGGTCGTCGGTCTCGACGAAGACGCCGCAGATGGTGGCCGGGCCGCTGGCGGGGGTGTAGCGCCCGCCGGACAGCCGGGTGGTGAAGCGCCGCAGCGGCTCTTCCTTGTCGTTGCCAATGACCGAGTCGTAGTCGCAGCAACCGCCTGCGTCGGTCTGATAGGCCGTGCCGCCGGGCAGGATCTGGGCATCGGCGGTCGGGACGTGGGTGTGGGTGCCGACCACCAGACTGGCGCGGCCGTCGCAGAAGTGGCCCATGCCCATCTTCTCGCTGGTCGCTTCGGCGTGCATATCGACGATGACGGCGTCGGCGACGACGCCCAGAGGCGCGGCCTCAAGCTCGCGCTCGACCGCGCTGAACGGATCGTCCATCGGGTCCATGTGGACGCGGCCCAGCACGTTGATGACCAGAACCCGGCGACCATCCGACGTGACGAAGACGTCGGCGCCGCGCCCCGGCGCGTCCATCAGGCGTGGATAGTTGGCCGGACGGATCAGGCGCGGTTCGCGCACGATATAGGTCAGGGCCTCGCGCTGGTCCCAGCTGTGGTTGCCCAGCGTCAGGACGTCGGCCCCGGCATTGAAGATGTCGTTGGCCGTATTCTCGGTGATGCCGAAGCCGCCCGCGGCGTTCTCGGCGTTGACCACCACGAAGTCGAGCTTGAGGTCGCGCCTCAGCCCCGGAAGGTGGTCCGAAAGTCCATCGCGCCCGGACTTGCCGACGACGTCACCGAAAAATGCCAATCTCATACGGCGGCTCTATAGCCGGTCTCGGTCAAAACGCCATGCAGACGGATGTCGTGCGGCTCCAGATCGAGGTGATCGACCGCCTGACCGGCATAGGCGAAGCCGATACGGCGCGCATCGGGCAGCGCCGCGAACGTCCGGTCGTAATAGCCGCCGCCCTGCCCCAGCCGCCCGCCGTGCGCGTCGAACGCCAGCAAGGGCGTCACGATCAGGTCCGGCCGCACCACCTCGCCCAGAGGCAGGGGCGCGGGGCATCCGGCGGCGTCCAGCTCCAGCGGCTCGCCCGGCGTCCAGGCGCGGAAGATCATGGCCGCGTCGCGCTCCAGCACCACCGGCAGGCACAGGCGACGCCCTGCCTGATGCAGGACATTGGCCAAGGCGTCCGTGTCCAGCTCCGACCCCATGGCGCGATAGAGGGCGACGGTTTCTCCGGGCGGCAAGGCGCCGGCATGGCCTGCCGCACGCTCGGCGGCTTCTGGATCGGTCTCGGTCAGACGCTTGCGCAAGGCGCGCATGGCGGCCCGGAGTTCGTGCTTGAGGGTCATCGCCGCTCGGCCCTTCGCCAAATTCCACCGTCATCCTCGGGCTTGACCCGAGGATCCCGCCCAACGGCGCACTGAACGCCGACAGGCCGAGCGCGTCGCCCAACTCGATCCTCGGGTCAAGCCCGAGGATGACGGCGGGAGAAGGAACGATTGGAGAAATGCTCGCCAACTGTGCAAGCGGCGAGCCACCGCGTCGCCAGCGTAGCGCACCAAAGCGCGCTCAAATAGCGAGGCCCCGCGAGCCGAGCGATAGCGCACAAAATGCGCTCAAGCAGCGCGCCGCCGCGCGGCAAGCGATAGCGCAAAAAAGAAGAGGGTTGGCGGCGCCGCGTGAGCCGTGAAGAACGTTTAAATCCTCTCGACCTGGGTAGCCAGGTGGGCTCCGTATGCCCAGGCCCTCGAGCCCGGACAGGGACAGATCCCTATGAGTGAATTAAGGTCAGAAGGATATGTTGTCTTCGACGTGAGCCGCAGCATGACCCGCCGCTGCGCAAGATAGGCGTTCGGACGAGTTTCAACAATGGCGAAGCGCGCGTTTCTCCCGCCCCTTATTGAGGACGGTGGGGCGGAGGCGCAGGCTCATTCCCGCGAGACCGGCAGCCTCTATTTTACCAGTCCCGCTCCGCATCGAACCCGCCTAACGGGTCAGCCAGGAAAAAGCCCGTCGCAGATGCTGACGCGCATCCGTCAGGATGGGCCGGCCATGCGCCATCAGGATACGTTCAGTCGGCCATTCGAGCACTTCCGCAAGGCTTGCGCGCGCCGCGGCGCGATCCCTTGTGGCCAGTCGGAATTTGCGCGGAACTTCCGCGACCGGCCCCGTCATCAGGTCGAGGCGAGCCACCAGCGCCCGCCAGCCATGATACCAGCCCTCCGGCAGGTTCTGCAGCAGATCGGTGAAAATGGCCGTACCGCTGGGACGGTGAAACAGAATGGCCTCGCTGGCGATGGCGTTCTCGAAGACGACCAGGTCGATCTGCCCCTCCCAACTGCTCGGCGCTGTCGCCGTCAAAGCCCCATCGAACCTCAGATCGGTACGCTTTTCCGCCAGTTTTGGCGGCGCCAGGGTTTTGGCGTGCGGATAGGCCGACTGCCATTCACCGACAAAGCTGTGGTGGAGGGCGTTGGGCGGAATGATGAACCCGACCGGCCCGAGCCCGTCGACCGCCTGACGCAGTTCCGAGCTCAGTGATACGGGCGACCAAACGACCAGCTCCCCATCCGCCAGCCGCATCACCGCCATCCGGGTCGGGTAGTGAAATCCCCCGCCGCCGATCACCACCGGGCCGTCGGCAATCCATATGTCCGTTCCGAAGTCTTGGAGCATGGCGGTGTCCGAATGCGGTTTATAGAGGCGACGCCCTACATCGTCTGGACGATCTTCTCGATGCGGGCGGCCACGGCGTTCAGGGCCTCGGCCACGCCGTCGCTGGCCGGAGCGGGCGTCGCGACGGCCGCC
>NZ_DAMCNG010000051.1:6259-15550 GCF_032107865.1 Brevundimonas sp. | reverse complement strand
GTGCTGTTCCTCTTCTACCTTGGCTATATGGCCCTGCGCGCCTCGATCGACGATGAGGCCAAGGCGGCGCGGGCGGCGGCGGTGCTGGGCCTGGTCGGCCTGATCAACCTGCCGATCGTCAAATTCTCGGTCGACTGGTGGAACACCCTGCACCAGCCCGCCTCGCTGCTGCGGTCGGGCGGGACCAGCGTGGACCCGGCCTTCCTGCCCGCCCTGCTGACCATGATGGCGGCCTACGCCGTGCTGTTCGGCGCGATCTGGCTGACGTCGATCCGCACCGAGGTGCGGCGGCGCCGCGTTCTGACCCTTCGCGCCCGTGCGGCGCTGGAAGCCTGATGGAGTTGTCGCGTGCTTGATCTGGACATGAGCCCCTACGGCGCCTTCGTCTGGCCCGCCTGGGGGATCAGCGCCGTGGTGCTGGCCGCCCTGTCGGCCCGCGCCCTGATCGCCGCCCGCCGCTGGAAGCGCGAGCTGGCCCGGCTGGAGGCCGCGCGCAAATGAAACGCTGGCTGGCCCTTTTGCCCATCGCCGTGCTGGCTGCGCTGGGGATCTTCCTGATGACGCAGATGGACCGGATGGCGGGCGACCCCGCCGCCGGCCCGACCTATAAGCCGGACGCCCTGGTCGGCCAGCCGATCCCCGAGACGACGCTGCTGCCCATCCTGGCGGACGGCAAGGCCAGCGACGATCTGCTGGACCTGAAGACGGCGGGCGTCGGCAAGCCGATGATCGTCAACCTGTTCGCCAGCTGGTGCGCGCCGTGCCGTCTGGAGCACCCGCATCTGATGACGCTGAAGGAGCAGGGCATCGCCGTGGTCGGCGTGGCCTATAAGGACGATCCCGTCGCTACCGACGCCTTCCTGGAAGAGCTGGGCGATCCCTATCGCCTGGTGCTGGTCGACCGCGAGGGCCGGGCGGGGCTGGACCTGGGCGTCTCAGGCGTGCCCGAGAGCTTCGCCGTCGACGCCTATGGGACCATCGTCGCCAAGTCCTCGGGACCGATCCTGACCGACGCCGACCTGAAGAAGCTGACCGACGCCCTGAACGCCCCCGCGCGTTGAGGCGATCGCCCGAGACAGGGTGAATCGCGCATTAACCATATCTAGACGAAGCGCGGGCATCCTCATGTCATGTCCGCGATTTCGTCCGAGCGGCCGGTCTTTCCGCCCCAGGCGGGCGGCGCGGCCCACGCCCTGAGAACGGCCCAGTCGGCCTTCTTCCGTCAGGCCATGGGGCTGGCGGCGCCGGTTGCGGCTGAGACGGAGACGGCGCGTCCGGTTGCGGCGGCTTCCGCGCCGGTCGAACTGGCGGCGCCGACGTCGCGCCTGCAACGCCCCGGCTCCTTGCTCGACATTCGCGTTTAGGGCGCAGCCTCAATACCCCGCTCATCCCGGCGGACGCCGGGATCCAGGGCTTTGACTGCAAACATCCGCTTTTCTCCCGTAGAGCGCGTGGCTCTTACTGGGTCCCGGCGTCCGCCAGGATGAGCGGGAAGGGACTTAGCTCTCAGCGGCGCCCTTGAGCGGGACCACGACGGCATCAGCCGCATCGTCGGTCTGCGGTTGCTCCACGACCAACTCGCCCTTTTTCTTCTTCTTGCCGCGTCCGTCGGCCTTGCCGTCGCCTTTGCGCGCGGCCTTTTCCGCCTTCTTGGCGTCCTTGGCGGCTTTCTTCGCCGCCTTGATGTCGGCGCGGGCCTGTTCGGGGGCGGCGTCGGCGGCGTCGGACAGGCTGCACAGCAGGTCCAGGAAGCTGTCGCGCTTGGACTTGGGCAGCAGGCCCATGATGCGCTTGTCGGCGGCCTCGACGCGCGGGCGGGCGGCGATCAGGGCGGCCTCGCCCGCGGGCGACAGGCGCACGGCCTTGGCGCGGGCGTCCAGCGTCGAGCGTTCGCGCTCCAGCAGGCCCTTGGTCGTCATGCGCGCCACCAGGTCGGCCAGGGTCGAGCGGTCGATGCCGGTGGCCTTGACCAGGTCGGTCTGCGTCAGGCCCGAGCGAGCAGCCACGGCCTCCAGCACGGCGAACTGGCGCTGGGTCAGGCCGTCCGGCCCGGCTTCCTCGGCGTAGATGTCCAGCGCCAGTTGCAACGCGCGGTGCATCAGGTGGCTGGGCGATTCCGCCAGCCCGCCCTTGATCTTCGCCTGCTTGCCCGACTTGATCATCGTCTTCGTTCCCGAACAGCCCGATACCGGCCGTGGCCGGATGATGCTGCAACAGCTAACAGCCCGGCTTAACGCTTTGACGACGTTAAGGCTGACGGTTTGAAGACATTTATTCTGGGGCCTATCGCGCTTCGCGCTACTTGAGGCCCGACTGGAGCGCGTAGGGGAGGTGGGCCGGTTATGGCCCACGCTTTCGGATCAGAGGCCTGTGTCGGGAGAGACTGGGCCGGGCTCTTCGTCCTTGGTCATGTTCTTCAGGATCAGCGGCACCTGCGACAGGCCGAAGATGGAGGCTGCGATCCACAGCACGCCGCGGAAGGCCGTCCAGACG
Organism: Brevundimonas sp.; assembly: GCF_032107865.1. Taxonomy (GTDB): domain Bacteria; phylum Pseudomonadota; class Alphaproteobacteria; order Caulobacterales; family Caulobacteraceae; genus Brevundimonas. The sequence goes on along the minus strand of NZ_DAMCNG010000051.1, from coordinate 13,057 downwards.
CCGTTGGGATCGGGCGTCCCCAGGTTTAGCGCCGACCAGATGGCGGTGACGGCGGTCGGGCTGCGGAACACCTCATTGGCGATGGCCACGGCCAGGAAGTAGAGGCCGTAGCGGAAGGTCAGCTTGCGCCAGGCCTCGTCCGTCACCTTGATGGCCGAGCCCAGCAGGGCCTTGAACGGATACTTCTTCAGCGGCAGCGAGCCCAGCAGGACGGCGGCCAGCAGACCGTTCTGCACCGTCAGCTTCAGCTTCACGAACAGGTCGTCGTCGGTGACGATGGTCAGGACGCCGAACACCAGGGCGAAGCCGCCGGTGATCAGGGGCATGGGCGCCAGGCGACGCTCCAGGATGAAGCCTACCGCCAGGGCGATGATCGAGGCGATGACCAGAACCCAGGTCGCCTTGATCATGTCACGGGTGATGAAATAGGCGGCCATGAAGGCGACCAAGGCGCCGAAGTCGACGGCCTGACGAATCCATTGCGGGCGTTTGGTTTCGGTCGCTTCACTCATACGCTTCAGTCCTCAAGCCCGACCAGGGATCGGGAAAACGCGCGGGCGTCGAACGGTTGCAGATCCTCGACCCCTTCGCCGACGCCGATCAGCTTGATCGGGGCGTCCGAGGCCTGGGCCACGGGCACCAGCACGCCGCCGCGCGCCGTGCCGTCCAGCTTGGTCATCACCACGCCCGAGACATAGGCGGTGCGGCCGAAGATCTTTTCCTGCTCCAGCGCATTGCGGCCCACGGTGGCGTCCAGCACCAGCAGGGTCTCGTGCGGGGCGTCGGCGTCGACCTTCTTCAGTACGCGCACGATCTTCAGCAGTTCGTCCATCAGGGTCGACTTGTTCTGCAGCCGCCCGGCCGTGTCGATCAGCACGACGTCGAAGCCTTCTTCCTTCGCCTTGGTGAAGGCGTCGAAGGCCAGGCCGGCGGCGTCGGCGCCGTCGCGGCGGCTTTCGAAATGGGCGCCGGCGCGGTCGGCCCAGACCTTGAGCTGCTCGCGGGCGGCGGCGCGGAAGGTGTCGCCGGCGACGATCATCACCTTGGCGCCCTTGGCCGTCAGGTCTGAGGCGATCTTGCCCAGGGTCGTCGTCTTGCCCGAACCGTTCACGCCGACGAACAGGACGACATAGGGCTTGGCCCCCGACAGCGGGTCGAAGGTCGCCTGGCGCGGCGTCAGTTCGGCGGCCACGGCCTCGGCCAGGGCCTCCTTGATTTCGCGCTCGTCGGAGGTCTTGCCGAAGCGCAGCTCGCGGAAGCGTTCGACGATGCGGGCCGAGGCGGCGGGGCCGAGATCGCTCTCGATCAGATGTTCTTCCAGCCGCTCCAGCGCCTCCTCCGAGAGGGGCTCCTTGACGAAGGTCGAGACGACCTGATCGGTCATCTGTTTCGAAGACCGGGACAGGCCTTCGCTCAGCCGCTGGAACCAGCCTTTTTTGGGCGTATCGCTCATGACGTGAGCCTTAGACGACAGCGGTTCGCAGGTCACTATAAACCGCTCATCCCGGCGGACGCGGGGATCCAGGACTTTGGCTTCACGGCGCAACCCTATATTGATCAGGAAGGTCGCAGGGTCTGTGCCTACGGCTCTCACTGGATCCCGGCGCCCGCCGGGATGAGCGGAAAGATTGATGGCGAAGACGCATCCCTTCCACGCCCCGCACAGCCACGGCTTCGTGCGCGTCGCCGCCGCGACTCCGGTGGTCCATGTCGCCGACCCGGCCGCCAACGCCGAGGAACACGAACGACTGATCCGTCAGGCAGGCGAGGCGGGCGCGGACCTGCTGGTCTTTCCCGAATTGTCCTTGAGCGCCTACGCCATCGACGACCTGCACATGCAGGCGGCCCTGCTGGAAGAGGTCGAGCGCCAGATCGCGCGTTTAGCCGAGGTGGCGGACGAAGCGGGCGTCATCGCGGTGATCGGCGCGCCGATCCGCAACGGCGACGCTCTGTTCAACTGCGCGGTCGTGCTGGGCGGCGGCGAGGTGCTGGGCGTGGTTCCGAAGACCTATCTGCCCAACTATCGCGAATACTATGAGAAGCGCTGGTTCGCGCCCGCCGCCAGCCGCAGCGAGGACGCCGTCGTCCTGAACGGTACGAGCGTCGATTTCGCGCCGGGCCTGATCTTCGAGGCGACCAACCGGCCGGGCTTCGTCTTTGCGGTCGAGATTTGCGAGGACTTCTGGGCGCCGCAGCCGCCGTCGACGCGGGCGGCGCTCGCGGGGGCGCGCATCCTGTGCAACCTGTCGGCCTCCAACATCGTCATCGGCAAGGCGGACGAACGGGCTTTGCTGTGCGCCAGCCAGTCTAGCCGCACCCTGTCGGCCTATGTCTTCGCCGCTTCGGGCTGGGGCGAGAGCACCACGGACCTGGCGTGGGACGGTCAGGCGACGATCCACGAACTGGGCGCGAAGATCGCCGAGGGCGAGCGCTTCGCCCTGCACAGCCATCTGACGATCGCAGACGTGGACGTGGACCGGATCGGTCTGGACCGTCTGCGCAACGGCACCTTCGCCGACTGCGCCCGGCTGGAAGGCGAGGCCGCGACGGTGGTCCCGTTCGAGGCGGGAGAGGGGCCGGGCGACGCCCTGATCCGGCCACTGGACCGCTTCCCCTTCGTGCCGGACGACGCCGCGCGTCTGGATCAGGACTGTTTCGAGGCCTTCAACATCCAGGTTCAGGGCCTGATGCGGCGGATGACGGCGACGGGGTCCAAGACCCTGGTGATCGGCGTCTCGGGCGGACTGGATTCGACCCAGGCGCTGCTGGTGGCCTGCCGGGCCTTTGATCGGCTGGAGCTGCCGCGCACCGGCATTCTGGCCTTCACCATGCCGGGGTTCGCGACCTCCGACGGCACCAAGTCCAACGCCTGGGCGCTGATGAGGGCGCTGGGGGTGACGGGGGCCGAGATCGACATCCGCCCCGCCGCTGAGCAGATGCTGCGCGACATCGGCCACGCCTTCGCGGACGGCAAGCCGGTGCACGACATCACCTTCGAGAACGTCCAGGCGGGCCTGCGGACCGACTATCTGTTCCGTCTGGCCAATCAGAACCACGGCTTTGTGTTGGGCACCGGCGACCTGTCGGAGCTGGCGCTGGGGTGGTGCACCTATGGCGTCGGCGACCACATGAGCCACTACAACGTCAACGGCGGCGTGGCGAAGACCCTGATCCAGCACCTGATTCGCTGGGTGGCCGAGCGCGGTCTGGTGGGCGAGGCGGCGACGCCGACCCTTCACGCCATTCTGGCCACGGAGATTTCGCCCGAGCTGGTCCCGGCGGGCGCCGACGGGGCGATCCAGTCGACGCAGAGCATCGTCGGTCCCTATGCGTTGAACGACTTCTTCCTGTTCTACATCAGCCGCTTCGGCCTGAAGCCGTCCAAGGTCGCCTATCTGGCGCATCAGGCCTGGGGCGATGCGGCGACGGGCGCTTGGCCGGTCGGCCTGCCGCAGGGCGAGCGCGTCGCCTACGACCTGGCGACCATCAAGGGGTGGCTGAGGAAGTTCCTGATCCGCTTCTTCCAGACCAGCCAGTTCAAGCGTTCGGCCGTGCCGAACGGGCCGAAGGTGGTCACGGGCGGGTCGTTGTCGCCGCGCGGCGACTGGCGCGCGCCGTCGGATTCCTCGGCACGGGTGTGGCTGGACGAGCTGGACGCCAATACGCCGGACTGATGCGCGCAGGGGTTGAAACGACCCGCCTGGGGTTTACCCGCCCGCACGTGGCGGGTTAGCGTTTTCTTCTCCCCGCCCTCTGTGAGCCTGACACACCCGGTCGTGCGGGAGAGCCCGGATCTGTCCGGGTCAGCCTTGGGCTGAGCGTTCGGGGCTGAAGAAGGATACGCCATGCGTTTTGCAACGGCCGCCGCCCCGACCGCCATTCTGGCAGCCCTGTTCCTGTCCGCCGCGCCCGCGCTGGCGCAGGACGCCGTTCCAGCCCCCGCCGCCGCAGCAGCGGCAACCGGTGAACCGACCGACGCCGAACTGACCCAGTTCGCCGCCGCCATGAAGACGGTCCAGAGCGTGGCCGCGACCGTCCAGAACGGAACGCCCACCGAGGACCAGCAGGCCCAGATGGCCGCCGCCGTGCAGAACTCGGGCCTGGCCGTCGAGCGGTTCAACGCCATTTCGGCCGCCGTTTCGGCTGATCCGATGCTGCAGGCCCGCGCGGCTGTGGCGGGTGCGACGCCGTCTGCGCCCGGCTCGGTCGGGGCCGGCGTCACGGACGCTGAAGCCGGTCAGTTCGCCGCCGCCATGTCTGAGATCTCGGGCATCGCCCGCGCCCTGGGCGGCGCCCAGCCGAACGAGGAGCAGCAGGCCCAGATGGCCGCCGCCATCGAGAATTCGGGCCTCGACATCGAGCGGTTCAACGCCATTTCCGGCGCCACGGCAGAGGATGAGCACCTTCGGGCGCGCATCGCCCTTGCCCAGACGCGCCAGGGGGAATAGGCCAGTTGAAACGAGGGCCGTCGCTGATGCGGCGGCCCTTCTTCCATTCAGGCAGGACTGATCATGAGCGACGACGTCACCAAGGACTCCAACGGCAACCTCCTGTCGGACGGCGACAGCGTGACCCTGATCAAGGATCTGAAGGTCAAGGGCTCGGGCGGGGTGACGCTGAAGCGCGGCACCCTGGTCAAGAACATCCGCCTGACCGGCGACCCCGACGAAATCGAGGCCAATGTCGAGAAAGTGCGCGGCCTGGTCCTGCGCACGGAGTTCGTGAAGAAGGCTTGATGCTGGGCCTACCGCGCTTTGCGCTACTTGAGGCTTATTTAAGCGGGCCTATCGCGCTTCGCGCTACTTGAGGCCCCATTGGACGCAGGCCCAAAGGCCTCGCGCTAGTTGAGGCCGGTCGGCATGGTGTCTCAGTCCACGCCCGCCAGGAATTCGAAGATGGCGGCTCGCGCCTCGGGCTCGTCCAGCATGGGGGCGTGACCGACGCCGGGAACCTCGGCATAGGCCATGGCGGGGGCGGCCTTCTTCATCTTGTCGGCGATGGCGGGGCTGAGCAGGTCCGAGGTTCCGCCGCGCACCAGCAGGGTCGGCTTCTTGCGCGCCAGCGCCCGGAACGAGGGCCACAGGTTGGGGACCAGCGCCTTGGATCCGGCCGCCTTGATCGGCGCCGCGATATCGGGATCGTAGTCCAGCACCGGCGCCCCTTCGGTCCCCTCGCGGAAGATGCGGCGGGCGAAGGCGGCCCAGTCCGCGTCCGTATGATCGGGGAAGGCGGCTTCATTGATGCGTCGGGCGTAGGCGACGGCGTCGTCCCAGCTCTCGATCACGACCGGCTGGCCGGTATAGGCGGCGATGCGGGCCAGGCCCTCGGCCGCGACCTCGGGGCCGACGTCGTTCAGGATGGCGGCGGCGATGGCCTTGGGCTTGATAGCCGTCAACGCCAGGGTGATCAGCCCGCCCATGGAGGTGCCGAGGAAGATCGCCTTCTCGATCCCCAGTTGCTCCATCAGGGCGACGACATCCTTTGCATAGACATCCGGCGTATAGGTCATCGGATCGGGCGCCCGGTCCGATCGGCCGCGCCCGCGCACGTCGACGGCCAGGACGCGGCGGCCGCTATGGGCGATCAGTCCGGCGATGACGCCGAAATCGGCGCTGTTGCGCGTCAGGCCGTGGATGGCGATGACCGGCAGGCGCGCCGGACCCTCAGCCGGGGCGTAGTCGCGCGCATAGAGGCTCAGGCCGTCCGGCGAGGTCCAGCGCCGCTCGACATGGCGGTCGGCCAGCGGGGTGGTCATCGGCATGGATCGTCTCCGAACAGCAGTTCCGTTCCGGCGACGTTAATTCATCAAATGTAGAATAGCGATCAGCCGGGAAGCAGATCGCGGATGAATTGATCGAGATCGCCCTCGGTGAAGCGATGGCCCGCTACGCCCGCGCGCCGCGCCGCCTCCATGTCTGAAGGCTGATCGCCGATCATCAGCGAGCGGGAAAGGTCCAGGTCATGTTCGGCGGCGGCCCTCAGCAACATGCCGGGGTTGGGCTTGCGGTCGGGGTGGTCCGGGTGGCGATAGCGTTCGTCCGCCGCCTCGGCATGGAAGGGGCAGGCGTAGACGGCGTCGATGCGACCCCCGCCCTCGGCCAGCCGCTCGACCAGCAGGCGGTTGAAGTCGTGCATGGTCTCTTCGCTGAACATGCCGCGCGCCACGCCTGACTGGTTGGTGACGATGACGGTCATGTAGCCCGCGTCGTTCAGCCGGCTCACGGCCTCGGCCGCGCCGGGGATCAGCACCAGTTGATCGGGTCGGTGCGGATAGCCGCTATCGACGATCAGCACGCCGTCGCGGTCGAGGAAGGCGGCGGGTTTGCTCATGTCGATTCCGTCAGCAGGGCCGAGAAGGCGGTCATCAGGTGATAGAGGCTGGAGGCGGGAACGGCGGCGTCCTGGGGTCGTCCCTCGGCGTCAAAGGCGTCGATCCACAGACCGGGCGTCGTCGTGGCCAGGTGGGTCTCGAATAGGCGCTCGATCAGCCCGGCCGCCCTGACGTGTTCGCCGCGCGTATGCAAGGCGCGCAGCAGCTCGGTCTGAGCCCACAGGCGCACGCCGCCGTCGCGGACCTGGCCGATCCGGTTGATCTCGCGCACGGCCAATCCATCCGCGCGGACCCCGCAGGTCAGGGCGCTGGTGTAGAGGGCCCGCGCGGCGGAGCTCAGGTCCGGCAGGCCGAGGCGCGCGGCTTCGCCCAGCAGCCAGACCCATTCCATGTGGTGGCCCGGCTCGATGCATTGGCCTTCTGAACCGGGGCGCGGGCTCCAGTCAGTCTCGTAGAACTCGCCCAGC
>NZ_DAMCNG010000051.1:0-6242 GCF_032107865.1 Brevundimonas sp. | reverse complement strand
ATCAGGTGCTCGCGGTCGAAGAAGCGCCGGTTGAACAGGTCCAGCACCGCCCGCGCCGCCGCCTCGAAGGCCGGATCTGGCGCTGTCGCCTGCCAGGCCAGCAGGGCCTCCAGCATGTGCATGTGCGGGTTTTGGCGGCGCGGCACGACCGGCGGCAGGGCCTCCTGCCAGCCGCCGTGAACGGGATCGGCCATCTGCGCCTGGATGGCGGCCAAGGTCTCCAGCGCCAGCGGCCGCGCCCGTTCGTCCTTCAGCACGCGGTGCGCCCCGGCCAGGGCGAACAGGACGAAGGCCAGGTCATAGAGGTCGGGCGTGGCGTCGATCACGACCCCTGCGTCGTCCGTGGCGCGCACCCACAGGCCGTCGTCCCGACGGTTGCGGCGGATCAGGGTGTCCAGCGCGGCGCAGGCGACGGGTTCGGCATCGGTCCCGCCCAGCGCGACGGCCTGGATGAAGACATAGGTCTGTCGCGCCTGGACGCGGGTGCGGCGGGGGACGCCCGTGACGGGCCGCCCATCGAAGTCCATCTTCTCGAAGAAGCGGCCCTGATCGTCGATGCCCGCCGCCGCCCACAGCGGCAGGGCCTGGCCGAACAGCCAGTCATGGACCCGGTTCCTGGCGGGGGCGTCGAAGCTCATGGGTCCGGCTTAGGCGGCGGTCTCGCCTTTGCCAAGCCGCCGTTTCGTTGCATCGCGCAACGCGAAGTGACCCCGAGGGGTTTGTTCAGCACCCCGCCGCTTTGGTAGGACGCAGACTGACACAGACGACCCGCCTTCGCGTCCGCGCCCCGGAGCCTTGGATTTCCGCCCGCGCCGGCCCCATCGAGAGAGCGACATCGCAATGACCATTCCCTTCATCGACCTTCAGGCCCAGCGGCTGCGCCTCGGCGGCAAGATCGAGGCCGCCGTTCAGGAGGCTGTCGTCGGCGGCGCCTGGGTCATGGGCCCGCAGGTGCGCCAGTTCGAGGCCGATCTGGCCGCCTTCGGCAAGGCCAAGCACGCCCTGGGCTGCGCTAACGGCACCGACGCCCTGGCCCTGCCGCTGATGGCCTGGGGCGTCGGGCGCGGCGACGCCGTCTTCGTGCCCAGCTTCACCTTCGCCGCCACGGCCGAGGTCGTGCCCTGGTTCGACGCCGAGCCGGTCTTCGTCGACGTGGACGAAAACACCTACAACATGGACCCGGCGGCGCTGGAGCGCGCCATCGAAGGCATCAAGGCCGAGGGCCGCCTGACCCCGCGCGTGGTCATCGCCGTCGACCTGTTCGGCCAGCCCGCCGACTATCCGGCCATTAAGGCCGTCTGCGACAAATATGGGCTGAAGCTGATCTCGGATTCGGCGCAGGGCTTCGGCTGCACCGTTAACGGCGAACATCCGCTGAAGTGGGCCGATGTGACCACCACCAGCTTCTTCCCGGCCAAGCCGCTGGGCTGCTACGGCGACGGCGGGGCGGTGCTGACGAACGACGACGAACTCGCCCAGCTGATGGATTCCATCCGCGTCCACGGCAAGGCGGTGGGCGTCGATCTGAAGGACCGCACCTTCGACCACGACCCCAAATATCTGAACATGCGCATCGGCCTGAACAGCCGTCTGGACACCATTCAGGCCGCCGTCCTGATCGAGAAGCTGAAGGTCTTCGCGCAGGAGATCGAGTGGCGCAACGCCGCCGCCGCCCGCTACAATGAGGGCCTTCGTCCCCGCGTCGCCAAGGTTCCGGATGTTCCGGCGGGCAATGTCTCCAACTGGGCGCAGTACACGGTCGAGCATGCGGATCGCGATGGTTTGGCCGCGCACCTGAAGGATCAGGGCGTGCCGACGGCGGTCTATTATCCGATCCCGCTGCACCTGCAGCCCGCCTATGAGCACTATCCGCGCGGCGCGGGCGGCCTGCCCGTCACCGAGCGGCTGAAGGATGTGGTCGTCAGCCTGCCGATGCACGCGGATCTGGACGCCCAGACTCAAGAGCGCATCATCGCCGCCGTCGCCAGCTTCAAGGCCTGATCCGCATGACCATTCACCAGACCCCTCTCAAGATCGGCGTCGCCGGCGCCGGCGTCATGGGCCGCAACCACGCCCGCGTTCTGGCCGAGCTGCGCGATGTCGAGCTGACGACCGTCTTCGATCCCGACGCCGTGACGGCCGAGGGCGTGGCCGCCGCCTATGGGGCGACCGCCGTGACGACGGCCGAGGCCTTCGTCGCCGCCGGACTGGACGCCGCCGTCATCGCCACGCCGAACCGCTATCACGCCGAGCTGGGCGTGGCCCTGCTGAACGCGGGCGTCCATGTGCTGGTGGAGAAGCCGATCGCGGCCACAGTGACCGACGCCCAGGCCATGATCGATGCGGCCAAGTCGAACAACCGCGTACTGATGGTCGGCCATGTCGAGCGCTTCAACCCCGCCGTCGAGACGGTCAAGCGCGCCATCGACGGCGATGAGATCATCTCCATCCAGATCACCCGCGTCGGCCCCTTCCCGCCGCGCATGGGCGAGGTCGGGGTGGTCATCGACCTGGCGGTGCACGACATCGACATCATCCGTCACCTGACGGGGTCGGAGATGACCGAGGTCCAGTCGCTGCTGGGCCACACCCATGCTTCGCGCGAGGACTCGGCCCTGCTGCAGTTCCGCATGGACAATGGGGTGATCGCCCACATCACCACCAACTGGGTCACGCCCTACAAGACCCGCGTCCTGCAGGTGGCGACCAAGAGCCGCTTCATCGTCGCCGATCTGATCACGCGCCAGGTGACGGAATTCTTCGGCCAGCAGCCGGACGGCTCCTATTCGACGCGGATGCTCAACGCCTGGCCCGCCGAGCCGCTCAAGAAGGAGCACGAGGCCTTCATCCACGCCATCCGCACCGGCGAGACTGCGGCCGTCAGCGGCGAAGACGGCCTGCGCAATCTGGAAGTGGCGCTGAGGTGTCTGGGCGAATAGGCGCCTATTCGCTTTCGCCGGGATGAGCAGCGAGGTTTAGGCTTTCACCACTTGCATCGTTAGCCATTCGGCGATCAGGGCGGGCTTGTCGCCGCCTTCGATCTCGACGGTCAGTTCGTGCTTCAGCAGCCAACGGCCGCCCCCCTTGTCTTCGGCGGACAGCAGTTTGAAGCGGCCGCGCACGCGTGATCCCGACGGCGCCGGGGCGAGGAAGCGCAGCCGGTCGAAGCCGTAGTTCACCCCCATGACCAGATCGTCCAGCGGGACGACGGCGTCCATGCTCATGGCCGAGGCGAGGCTGAGGGTCAGGAAGCCGTGCGCGATGGTCCCGCCGAAGGGCGTCGTCTTGGCGCGCTCGGGATCGACGTGGATGAACTGCTCGTCCTCGGTCAGACCGGCGAAGGCGTCGATGCGCGCCTGATCTAGCGCGAACCAGCGGCTGACGCCGACCTCTTGTCCGATCAAAGACTGTAGTTCGCTGGCCTTGGCCATGTGACGCCCTCCCGTTTGCGCCAGCCTTGCGCGGGGAGGGGGTGGAAGCAAGACCTACCCCTCGAAGCGCCCCTCGATGATCGCGCTGAACAGGCCGGGGTCGACGTTGCCGCCCGACAGGACGATGCCGGTGGTCAGGTCTTTGGCCTCGACCTTGCCCGATAGCAGGGCCGCTAGCGACACGGCGCCGCCCGGCTCGATGACCAGCTTCAGCCAGCGGAAGGCGAAGCGCATGGCCTCGGCCACCTCGGCGTCGATGACGGTGGCGGCGCTCGCCAGCCGCTGGTTGATCGGCCATGTCAGTTCGCCCGGAATGGGCGCCATCAGGGCGTCGCAGATGGAGGGCGTCCCCTGCGGATGAGCGGTGCGCGCGCCGGCCTCCAGCGAGCGACGAGTGTCGTCGAAGGCGTCGGGCTCGACCACGATGACGCGGGTGTCGGGGCTCTGTTCGGCCATGACCAGATTGATCCCGGCGATCAGCCCGCCGCCCGAGGCGCCGCACAGCAGCTGGTCCATCGGCACGCCCGCCTGTTCCAGCATCTCCAGCCCGACCGTGCCCTGGCCCTCGATGATGAAGGGATCGTCGAACGGCGGGACCAGCACCGAGCCGCGTTCGGCCGCGATCTCGGCGCCGATGGCCTCGCGGCTTTCGGTCCAGCGGTCGTAGAAGCGCACCTCGCCACCGAAGGCGCGCACGCCGTCGACCTTCACCGCCGGGCTGTCGGACGGCATGACGATGATGGCGGGCGCTCCGACGGCCTTGGCGGCGGCCGCCACCCCCTGCGCGTGGTTGCCGGAGGAATAGGCCACGACGCCGCGCGTCTTTTCTTCGTCCGTCAGGCGGCTGACGCGATTGTAGGCGCCGCGGAACTTGAAGGCGCCCGCGACCTGAAAGGTCTCGGCCTTCATCAGGACGCGGCCGCCGACGGCCTCGTTCAGGGCCGGATGCTCGATCAACGGCGTGCGGACGGCGGCGGGGGCGATCTGGCGGGCGGCGTCGATGACGCCGGGGAAGCTGGGCGTATGCATGAGAGATCGATACCTTCATCTGTCGGCTTGTCGAGTTCGTATGCGCCACGCAGGATACGGTCTTATGAACCCCTATTTGCTCATGGACGCGCAACTGGATCGGCAGGCCGCCGCAAAGGGCTGGGTCGTGTTCAAGGAATGGGCGAACGCTCCCGCGCGTTTTTTCTATGTCTCGGGATATGACGGCCACGACTGTTTTCAGGTCGCGATCGAGCCTCCTGTCATGGGCGCGCTTGTCGTGACCGCCCGCTCTGTAGATACGACTGACGATCAGGCCTTCGAGCAGGTCTGGAGGGGCGGGATTGATGAAATCGACAGCCTCCTGGCCTTGGCCATCGATCAGATCGAAATCTGGAAAAACCGCGCCTCATGAACCGTCTCATCCTCGCCATTGATCAGGGTACGACCTCGACGCGGGCGATCGCGTTTGAAGTCTCGCCCGAGGGCGATTTCCACGCCGCCGCGGTCAGCCAGATCGAGCTGGAGCAGCATTTTCCGCAGTCGGGCTGGGTCGAGCATGACGCGGCCGAGATCTGGCGCGCGACGCTGCAGACCTGTCGCGAGGTGGTGCGCAAGGCGGGTGGCGTCGGGCGCTTCGCCGCCATCGGCATCACCAACCAGCGCGAGACCTCGGTGATCTGGGACGCGGCGACGGGCGAGCCCATGCATCGCGCCATCGTCTGGCAGGACCGGCGCACGGCCGAGGCGACGGGCAAGCTGGCGGCGGCAGGGCATGAGGCCATGGTTCAGGCGGCGACAGGCCTGATCCTCGATCCCTATTTCTCGGCCTCGAAATACGCCTGGCTGCTGGACGCCGTGCCCGGCGCGCGAGAGCGGGCGGCGCGGGGCGAGGTGAAGCTGGGCACGATCGACGCCTGGCTGATCTGGAAGCTGACCGGCGGGAACAGCCACGTCACCGACGCCACCAACGCCAGCCGCACCAGTCTGATGGACCTGACGACGCGCATATGGCGACAGGATTTGTGCGACCTGTTCGGCGTGCCGATGCAGGCCCTGCCGGAAATCCGCGACTGCGACGCCCTGCTGGGGACGGCGGATCCGTCCCTGCTGGGGCGCGCCCTACCCATTCACGGGTCGGCGGGGGATCAGCACGCGGCCCTGGTCGGGCATGGGGCGCTGACGGCGGGGGACGCCAAGATCACCTATGGGACCGGCGCCTTTCTGGTCGCCAATGTCGGCGCGGCGCCTGTGGCCTCGACCTCGCGCCTGCTGGGGACGCTGGGCTATGCGGCGGGAGGTGAGGCGGCCTATGCGCTGGAGGGCTCCATCTTCTCGGCCGGGTCGGCGATCCAGTGGCTGCGCGACGGGCTGAAGGTGCTGTCGGATTCGCGCCAGTCCGAGGCCATAGCCCAGACGCTGAAGGACAACGGCGGGGTCTATCTGGCGCCCGGCTTCACCGGGCTGGGCGCGCCGTGGTGGGAGCCGGAGGCGCGGGGCACGGTCGTCGGCCTGACCCGCGACAGCGGACCGGCGCACATGGTTCGCGCCGCGCTGGAGAGCCTAGCCTATCAGACTCGCGACCTGCTGGACGCCCTGACGAAGGACGGAGCGCCGCCGCTGAAGCGGCTCAAGGTCGATGGCGGCGTCACCGCCAACGCCTTCGCCATGCAGTTCATCGCCGACATCTGCGAGGTCGAGGTCGAACGCCCCGCCTTCCAGGAGATGACCGCCATGGGGGCGGCGCGGCTGGCGGCCTATGGCGTCGGCCTGACGTCCGCGCTGTGGACCGCGCCTGCTGAGTCGCCCGCCGTCTGGACGCCG